>NZ_JBITEV010000003.1:0-376429 GCF_044455465.1 Streptomyces sp. NPDC051217 | reverse complement strand
GAGCCGGTGGCCGAGGAGCCCGCGCCGCCGCGTACGCGCCGCCGTGCGACCCGTAAGGTCGCCGCCCCCGCGGAGACGGTCGCCGACGCGGACGCCGAGGACGACGGGATCACGCAGGGCGAGACGCTCCCCGCGAACGCCGTCACCCAGATCACCGCCGACGAGGCGCAGGTCGAGGCCGCCGAGACGGCCGCCACCCGTGGCCGTTCGCGCCGCAGGTCCGGCGGTTCGCCGGAGGCCGCCGCCGAGCCCAAGACGGAGCCGAAGGCCGAGCCCAGGTCCGCCAGGAAGGCCGAGCAGCGCAACGGCTCCGGGCCGTCCGCCGCGAAGGACGCCGAGAGCGAGGCGCCCGAGCGGTCGCGCCGGCGCGCCACCCGGCCCGCCGTGGCCGTCTTCCAGGCGCCGGTCTTCGCCGAGCCGATGTTCCAGACCCCCGAGACGGCTGCCGCGATGGCCGCCGCCATCGACATCGAGGACGACGACGATCTCGACGAGATCGAGATCGACATCGAGGACGAGACGGTGGCCGAGGTCGCCGCGCCCGCCCCCGAGCCCTCGGGCCGCCGCCGGCGTCGCCGCCGCGGCGAGGCCGCGGAGGCGGCCGAGCACGCGCCCGCCCCGGCCTCCGCCGCCGAGCGGGACGCCGACGAGGAGCAGGACACCGAGCAGTCCGCCGAGGGCGACGAGTCCGACTCCGAGTCCGAGGACTCCGACGAGTTCGGCCGCCCCTCGCGGCGCCGCCGCAGGGGCGGCCGTCGCCGTCGCCGCGGTGAGTCCGCCGAGGCCGACGAGCAGTCGGACGAGCACACCGATGACGAGGACGACTCCGAGGCGACCACCGCCGACACCGCCGACTCCGACGAGCACGACGACGACTCCGCCGACCAGTCGGGCGGCGGAAGCAGCAGCAGCCGGCGGCGTCGCCGCAGGCGTCGTCGCAGCGCCGACGGTGGCTCCGACACGGAGAACAACGGCGTGGACGACCCGGAGCGTACGGTCGTCAAGGTCCGCGAGCCGCGTGAGCGCCGTACGAAGGACACCGAGCCCGGTACGGGCGTGGACGAGGTCCAGTCCATCAAGGGCTCGACCCGTCTCGAAGCGAAGAAGCAGCGCCGCCGCGAGGGCCGCGAGCAGGGCCGCCGCCGCGTGCCGATCATCACCGAGGCGGAGTTCCTGGCGCGCCGCGAGGCCGTCGAGCGCGTGATGGTCGTCCGGCAGAACGGCGAGCGCACCCAGATCGGCGTCCTTGAGGACAACGTGCTCGTCGAGCACTACGTCAACAAGGAGCAGGCCACCAGCTACGTCGGCAACGTCTACCTGGGCAAGGTGCAGAACGTACTGCCGTCCATGGAGGCCGCGTTCGTCGACATCGGCAAGGGGCGCAACGCCGTCCTGTACGCCGGTGAGGTCAACTTCGAGGCGCTGGGCATGGCCAACGGCCCCCGTCGTATCGAGACCGCGCTCAAGTCCGGCCAGTCGGTCCTCGTCCAGGTGACGAAGGACCCGATCGGCCACAAGGGCGCGCGCCTCACCAGCCAGGTCTCGCTCCCCGGCCGTTACCTCGTGTATGTCCCCGAGGGCTCGATGACCGGCATCAGCCGCAAGCTCCCCGACACCGAGCGGGCGCGGCTGAAGACCATCCTGAAGAAGATCGTCCCCGAGGACGCGGGCGTCATCGTCCGTACCGCCGCCGAGGGCGCGAGCGAGGACGAGCTGCGCCGCGACGTCGAGCGCCTCCAGTCGCAGTGGGAGGACATCCAGAAGAAGGCGAAGAGCGGCAACGCCCCGACCCTTCTCTACGGCGAGCCGGACATGACCGTCCGGGTCGTGCGCGACATCTTCAACGAGGACTTCACCAAGGTCATCGTCAGCGGCGACGAGGCGTGGCAGACCATCCACGGTTACGTGGAGCACGTGGCGCCCGACCTGGCCGACCGGCTGAACCGCTGGACCAGCGAGGTCGACGTTTTCGCGTCGTACCGGATCGACGAGCAGCTGATGAAGGCGCTGGACCGCAAGGTCTGGCTGCCGAGCGGCGGTTCGCTGGTGATCGACAAGACCGAGGCCATGATCGTGGTCGACGTCAACACCGGGAAGTTCACCGGCCAGGGCGGCAATCTCGAAGAGACCGTCACCAGGAACAACCTGGAGGCGGCCGAGGAGATCGTGCGTCAGCTGCGGCTGCGCGACCTGGGCGGCATCGTCGTCATCGACTTCATCGACATGGTCCTCGAATCGAACCGGGATCTGGTGCTGCGGCGGCTGCTGGAGTGCCTGGGCCGGGACCGTACGAAGCATCAGGTCGCCGAGGTCACCTCGCTCGGCCTGGTCCAGATGACCCGTAAGCGGGTGGGCCAGGGCCTGCTGGAGTCGTTCTCCGAGACCTGCGTCCACTGCAACGGGCGTGGCGTGATCGTTCACATGGAGCAGCCGACCAGCTCCGGTGGCGGCGGTGGCAACGCCGGCGGTGGCGGCAACGGCAAGCGCGCGAAGAAGCGCCGCGGCGGGTCCGGCGCGGACCACGAGCACGAGACGGCGGCCGACGTCCTCAACGACGCGGAGACCGAGTCCGAGGCCGAGGTGGCGGCGGAGGTCGCCGCCCCGGTCGCGCTGCCCGCGCCGGAGTTCGTGCCCGACGAGGAGCTGTACAGCAGCGTCGCGGAGGCCGAGACGGCCGCCCGTGGCGGGCGTTCGCGCCGCCGGGCGTCGCGCAAGGCGTCGGCTCCGGCCGGTTCGCCGAGGTCGACCGAGCCCGAGCCGAAGGCCAGGGCCGAGGAGCCGGCGGAGGTGCCGGCCCCGGTCGCGTCGTCCGTGCCGGTGGCCGAGCCCGAGCCGGTCGTGGAGGAGGCCGCTCCGCAGGGCCGTACCCGTCGCAGGGCCACCCGTAAGGCGTCGGCTCCGGCCGGTTCGCCCCGGAAGGCCGGGTCGGACGAGGCGTCGGAGCAGGCGGCCGAGGTCGTCGTCGAGCCGTCGGCGCCGTCCGTGGCGGCGGAGCCGGAGGCCGTACGGTCCCAGGGCTCCACCGACACGAGTGCCGCCGACACGCCCGCCGGTGACGCGCGGATGGGCGACACGTCCGAGGCGGCGCCGCCGCGTGCGCGTCGCAGGGCGACCCGTAAGGCGTCGGCCCCGGCCGGTTCGCCGGCGGGCACCGAGGAGGCGGCCGTCGTTGTCGTGGATTCGGATTCGGCGGCGGAGACCACTCCGTCGGCCGAACCCGCCGCGATCGCCGATCGGTCCGACGCTGATCACGGCGGCCACGACGGCGATGCGGATTCTTCGGCTCCGGCCAAGAAGGCGGCTCGAAAGACCGCCAAGAAGACCACGGCGAAGAAGGCGGCCACCAAGAAGACGGCGGCAAAGAAGACCGCCGCCAAGAAGACCACCGCGAAGAAGGCGGCCTCGAAGTCCGCGGCCAAGAAGACATCGGCGGCCGAGCGCGAATCGGCGTCCGGCGTGTCGGTTCCCACGGATGGCTGAGCCTGTGAGCTGAACCTTTGGTGATCGCCAGTTGAACGGCCCGTGCCCCGCCCTGGGAATCCAGTGCGGGGCACGGGTCTTTTGTTTCGCGGTTGACGCGGTTGCCAGTTAACAGCCCCGAAATTCTGTCGGAAATTCCTGATAATGTGACTGGCGGTCCCCGCCGACGACAGTCCCCGCCCGGAACCTGCGGTCGGGGACCGGCCCGTACAGGGACAGCTGTCCCACACATTCCTCGGCAGGGCGTCGGCCATCGCGCCGTAGGGGTACACGCGGCCTCATGAGACGCGCGCTGAACTCCTGACCTCTGCCCCAGAGAGCTTTCGCGGTGTTCAAGGAGGACGACGTCCATGTCGAGCAGTGAAGTGCAGCCCATCCCCGCTGCCCGCCCGGTCATCGGGGAAGAAGAGATCGAGGCCGCGGTACGAGTGCTGCGCACCGGCCGGGTTGTCCAGGGTCCCGAAGTGGCCGCGTTCGAGGAAGGCTTCGCCGAGCTCGTCGCCGGCCGGCACTGCGTGGCCGTGAACTCCGGCACATCGGCGCTCCACCTGCTGCTGCTCGCCCTCGGAATCGGCCCGGGTGACGAGGTCGTCGTGCCGTCGTTCTCGTTCGCCGCCTCCGCCAACGCCGTCCGGCTCGTCGGCGCCGACGTCGTCTTCGCCGACATCGAGCCCGGCAACTTCGGTCTCGACCCGGCCGCCGTCGAGGCCGCGATCACCCCGCGCACCGCCGCGATCATGCCGGTCCATCTGTACGGCAACCCGGCCTCGATGGACAAGCTGATGCCCATCGCCGACAAGCACAAGCTCGCCGTCGTGGAGGACGCCTGCCAGGCGCACGCCGCGTCCCTGCACGGCACGCCGGTCGGCGCCTTCGGCTCCGGCGGCACCTTCAGCTTCTACCCGACGAAGAACATGCACTCCCTCGAAGGCGGCATGATCACCACCGGTGACGCCGAGGTCGCCCGCACCCTGCGTCTGCTGCGCAACCAGGGCATGGAGCAGCGGTACGCGAACGAGATCGTCGGCGCCAACATGCGCCTCACCGACGTGGCCGCCGCCATCGGCCGGGTGCAGCTCACCAAGCTCGCCGGCTGGACCGAGCGGCGCCGCGCCAACGCCGCGTACCTGACCGGGAACATCACCGCGCCCGGTGTGGTGACACCGCCGGTCGCCGAGGGCGCGCACCACGTCTACCACCAGTACACCGTCCGGATCACCGGCGACCGCGACGCCGCCATGGCCGCGCTCACCGAGGCGGGCGTCGGCAACGCCGTGTACTACCCGACCCCCATCCACCGGCTGCGGCCGTTCTGGGAGCCGGACCAGAAGGCCGGACGTCACTGGGACCTGCCGGAGACCGAGCGGGCGGCCGCCGAGGTCGTCTCGCTCCCGGTGCACCCCTCGCTGTCCGAGTCGGACCTGGAGCGGATCGTGACCGCCGTGAACAAGCTGGGAGAGAACCTGTGACCACTGCTGGGGGACTGCGCGCCGGGCTGATCGGCCTCGGCTCGATGGGGCGCCACCACGCGCGTGTGCTGGCCGGACTCGACGGCGTCACGCTCGTCGGGGTCGTCGACCCGCTCGGCGACAAGAACGGACTGGCGCAGGGCGCACCCGTCCTGGACACCGTCGGCGAACTGCTCGCCCTCGGCGTCGACTACGCCGTCATCGCCTGCCCGACCGCCCTGCACGAGGAGGTCGGTCTCCAGCTCGCCGAGGCCGGGGTCAGCGCGCTCATCGAGAAGCCCCTCGCCGACACCGTCGAGGGCGCGCGCCGGCTGGTCGAGGCCTTCGAATCGCGCGACCTCGTCGCCGGCGTCGGCCACATCGAGCGCTGCAACCCGGCGCTGCGCAGTCTGCGCACCCGGCTGGAGGCGGGCGAGCTCGGCGACGTGTACCAGGTGGTGACCCGCCGTCAGGGTCCCTTCCCGCACCGGATCGCCGATGTCGGCGTGGTCAAGGACCTCGCCACCCACGACATCGACCTGACCGGCTGGGTGACAGGCCAGGCGTACACCTCGATCTCCGCCCACACGGTGTCCAAGAGCGGCCGCCCGCACGAGGACATGGTCTCCGCCGTGGGCCGGCTCTCCGACGGCACGATGGTCAACCACCTGGTCAACTGGCTGAGCCCGCTCAAGGAGCGCTTCACCTCGGTCACCGGCGAACGCGGCTGCTTCATCGCCGACACGCTCACCGCCGACCTGACCTTCTACTCCAACGCGGCGGTGACGACCGAGTGGGAGGCGCTGCGCGCCTTCCGCGGCGTGGCCGAGGGCGACATGATCCGCTACGCCATCCCCAAGCGCGAACCGCTCCTGGTGGAGCACGAACTGTTCCGTGACGCCGTCCTCGGCGAGTCCCACGACATCTGCACGCTGCGGCAGGGTCTTCGTACGGTCGAGGTGGCAGCGTCGGTGCTGGAGTCGGCGGCGAGCGGCCGCACGGTGGCTGTTGAGACAGGAGACCCCGCGAGCCATGTCGGCTGACAAAGTGGTGGCGCAGCGGCGCGAGGGCCCGCGTGGGCGGATCGTGATGCTGGTCGACAACGGCGTGAACGGCGATTCGCGCGTACAGAAGGAAGCCCGGTCGGCGGCTGCCGCGGGCTGGGACGTCGTACTGCTGGGCAAGTCGCCCAACAGGAAGGAGCAGACCTGGCGTCTGGGCGACGCCGAGGTCAGGCTGCTGCACGTACCGGGACCCATGCACCGCAGGCGGCACGAGTACCGGCGCGCGATCCTGCGCTCCCCGCTCGCCTACCCCCCGGGTCCGCTCGCCGCCTACCGCAGGCAGCGGATGAAGGCGTGGCGCGCCGAGCTCAACCTCCGGGTCATCGAGGCGAAGCTGGCGGGCTCCACCGTACGGAGACTGGCACTGATCCCGCCGCGCCTGGCCGCCAAGGCGCTGAGTAAGTGGGTGGGTCTGCGGGCCCGTCGCACGCGCGCGCTGGAGCAGCGCCGCAAGGACATGACGTCCCGGCTGGACCGCTTCTCCACCGCGTTCTGGGAGCGCACGATGGGGGACCGGGCCTGGCGCCGGCTCGACCCGTTCCTGTGGGATCTGGAACTGGCGTACGGCAAGGTCATCGACGCCCTCGAACCTGATCTGATCCACGCGAACGACTTCCGCATGATCGGCGTGGGCGCGCGGGCGAAGCTCCGTGCCAAGGGCAGGGGCCGCGAAATCAAGCTGGTCTGGGACGCGCACGAGTTCCTGCCGGGCATCAAGCCCTGGAACCCGCACCCCCGCTGGCACATCGCCCAGTGCGCGCACGAGCGTGAGTACTCCAAGTACGCCGACGCGGTCACCACCGTCTCCGGGACGCTCGGCGAGATGCTCGTCGAACGGCACGGCCTCACCGCCACCCCGGAGATCGTGCTCAACGCCCCGGACGCGGAGATCTCCCCGGAGGAGGCCGCCGAGCCGGTGCCGGACCTGCGGGCCCTGTGCGGGATCGGCCCCGACGTCCCGCTCACGGTCTACAGCGGAGCGGCGGCCCCGCAGCGCGGCCTCGACATCATGGTCGAGTCGCTGCCGCGGCTGCCGGGTGTCCATGTCGCGTTCGTGGTGCTGCGACCGACGTCGGAGTACATGACGTCGCTGCTGGACCGGGCGGCGGAGCTGGGGGTGGCCGAGCGCGTCCACATACTGCCGTACGTACCGCACTACCAGGTCGTGCCGTTCCTCTCGGCGGCGGACGTGGGTGTGATCCCGATCCACCACTGGCCCAACCACGAGATCGCCCTGATCACGAAGTTCTTCGAGTACTCGCACGCGAGGCTGCCGTTCGTGGTCAGCGACGTGAAGACGATGGGGGAGATGGTCGCGAAGACCGGGCAGGGCGAGGTCTTCACGGCAGAGGACGTCTCGGACTACGTCCGCGCGGTCACGGCGGTCCTCGCCGACCCCAAGAAGTACCGCGAGGTGTACGAGGTCCAGGGCCTGCTCACCGAATGGACCTGGGAGGCACAGGCCGAGATCCTCGACGGCGTCTACTCCCGGCTCCTGGGCCGCCCGCGCAGCAAGGCCGGAGCACCGAAGAGCCGGGTGGCGGCATGAGCGACAGACCTGATGTGACGGTCGTGGTGGCGGTGTACAACACGATGCCCGCCCTCATGGAGTGTTTCGATTCGCTCCTCGGGCAGAGCATCGGGCTGGACCGGATGGAGATCATCGCGGTCGACGACGGCTCCACCGACGGAAGCGGGGCGCAGCTCGACCAGTACGCGGCGCTCCATCCGGGCACGGTCAAGGTGCTGCATCAGGCAAACTCGGGCGGCCCCGCGGGCCCCAGCAACCGTGCGCTCGACCAGGCGTCCGGCCGGTACGTGTTCTTCACCGGCTCGGACGACTACATGGGCCGCGAGGCGCTGGAGCGCATGGTCGCCATGGCGGACCGCAACGAATCGGACGTCGTTCTCGGCAAGATGGTCGCCGTGGGGGACCGGTCGGTGCCGCGCGCGGTCTTCCGGAGCAGCAAGGACAAGATCGAGCTGATCGGCTCGGGCGCGCTCTACGCGATCTCCAACACCAAGCTCTACCGGCGTGACCTCATCGAGCGCCACGGCATGCGCTTCTCCGAGAACCTGCCCGTCAGCAGCGACATGCCTTTCACACTGGAGGCGTACGTCCACGCCTCGACCGTCTCGGTCGTGGCGGACTACGACTGCTACTACGCGGTACGGCGGCCGGACGACAGCAACATCACCTACCGGGCCAAGTTCGAGGAGCGCCTGCAGGTCTGCCGGCATGTCCTGGACCTGCTGGACCGGCTTGCCGGCCCGGGAGAGCTGTACGACGAGTTCGCGCTCAGGCTGCTCAAGGTGGACCTGGCCTGGATCTTCGGCGAAAACTTCCTCTCCATGGACCCGACGAGGCGCGAGGAGTGTGTACGGGCGGCGGGCGCATTCCTGGACGACTACTACAAGGACCTGTTCGAAAGAGTGCAGGACAGGGTGCCCGTTCCTGAGCGCGTTCGCTTCCACTGCGTCTTCCGGCGCGACACCCGGACCCTCACGGAACTGGTCCGCGTCGACACCGCGGGAGGCCCACTTCCGGCGACGTTTCTCGACGGTGATCGCGCCTACGCGCTGTATCCCGGATTCCGCGCTGAGACGGACGGCCTCCCCGACAGGGCGTTCCAGCTTCTGGGTCCGGTCACGGGCCGGCTCGGCGCGGGCACGAGACTGCTGGCAGCCGCGTGGGAACAGCAGGGGCAGAACCTCTTCATCAACCTGACAGTGCGTCTGCCGCTCGGGGGAGACACGGACTCCGCCGTCGTCAGGTTGCGGTCCAGAGCCCTGCCCAAGAGCGTGGGTAACAGCAGGATCCTGCCGAAGGACACCGAACTGCCACCGGCGACAGGTGAGTTCACCCGCCGTCCGGCACCCGACGGCGCGGGGACGGTGCTCACCGCCCGGATTCCCCTGCCACCCGTCAAAGCGAAACTCGGTGCCCGTGTCTACGTGGACGTCGCCGGCTCCACGTACGAGATCCCCGTCCGCACCCGCGGCTTGCCGATGCCGCTCGCCCGCCGCTGGGGCGACGCCGTCCCGTACCGCGCGTCGGCCAACGTGAATCCCAAGGGGCGACTGGTGATCAGCACAGCTCCGCTGTGGGAGCCCGCACTGTCCCTCGGCGCGCGGGTACGAAGCCTGCTGCCCCGGCTCAAGAGGAAAGTAACCCGATGAATATCTGTGTAGTCGCGCTCGGCAAGATCGGTCTGCCGCTGGCCGTGCAGTTCGCCGCCAAGGGCCACCGCGTCATCGGCGCCGACGTGAACGAGAAGGTCGTCGAGCTCGTCAACGCCGGTACGGAGCCCTTCCCCGGCGAGCACGACCTCGACGTCAAGCTCAAGCAGGCCGTCGACGCCGGGCTGCTCACGGCCACGACCGACACCGCCGCCGCCGTCGCACAGTCCGACGCCGTCGTGGTCGTCGTCCCGCTCTTCGTGGACGCCGAGGGCGTGCCCGACTTCGGCTGGATGGACTCGGCGACGAAGGCGATCGCCAAGGGCCTGAAGCCCGGCACGCTCGTCAGCTACGAGACCACCCTGCCCGTCGGCACCACCCGCACCCGCTGGGCGCCGATGCTCCAGGAGGGCTCGGGGCTCACCCCCGGCGAGGGGTTCCACCTCGTCTTCTCGCCCGAACGCGTCCTGACCGGGCGCGTGTTCGCGGATCTGCGCCGCTACCCCAAGCTCGTCGGCGGCATCGACGAGGTGTCGACCAAGCACGGCGTCGACTTCTACGAAGCCGTCCTCGACTTCGACGTACGCGAGGACCTCCCCCGTGCCAACGGCGTGTGGGACCTCGGCACCGCCGAGGCCTCGGAGCTGGCGAAGCTCGCCGAGACCACGTACCGCGACGTCAACATCGGCCTGGCCAACCAGTTCGCGCGCTTCGCCGACCAGAACGGCATCGACGTCAAGAAGGTCATCGAGGCCTGCAACAGCCAGCCGTACAGCCACATCCACCAGCCCGGCATCGCCGTCGGCGGTCACTGCATCCCGATCTACCCCCGGATGTATCTGTGGAACGACCCCACCGCGACCGTCGTGCGCTCGGCGCGCGAGGCGAACGCCGCGATGCCCGAGTACGCGGTCGACCTGCTGGCGGCGGCTTACGGCGACCTGACCGGCGTCAGCGTGCTCGTGCTGGGCGCCGCCTACCGCGGCGGCGTCAAGGAGACGGCGTTCTCCGGTGTCTTCCCGACCGTCGACGCGCTGCGCGCCCGGGGCGCCGTGGCGTACGTCTCCGACCCGATGTACACGGCCGAGGAACTGACCGCGCACGGCCTGCCGCCGCACCAGGGCGAGAAGGTCACGGCCGCGGTGCTCCAGGCGGACCACGCCGAGTACCGCGACCTGAAGCCGGCCGACCTGCCGGACGTCACGGTGCTGGTCGACGGCCGCCGCACCACCGACCCGGAGGCGTGGCGCGGGGTACGCCGCGTCGTCATCGGCGGCTGACCCCTCCGACGGAGAACCGCGAGAGGCCCGAACCGCGACGGTTCGGGCCTCTCGCCGTATCAGCGCTCACGGGCGCTCGGTGAGGACGCCGTCCTTCTCTTCGTGCAGCGCGCCGGTCCTGGGGCACTCCCACACGCCGGGCTCCCCGGTCCGCTCCACGAGCTTCACACCGGCGCGCCCGACCCAGCCGATCCGCCGGGCCGGAACGCCCACGACCAGCCCGAAGTCCGGTACGTCCTTCGTGACGACCGCACCCGCGGCGGTCATCGCCCAGCGGCCGATACGCAGGGGCGCGACGCAGACCGTCCGGGCACCCACCGAGGCGCCCTCCTCGATCTTCACGCCGACCGCCTCCCAGTCGGAGCCACGCTTCAGCTTGCCGTCGGGGTCCACGGAGCGGGGGTTGAGGTCGTTGGTGAGCACGACGGCGGGCCCGATGAAGACACCGTCGGCGAGCTCCGCGGGCTCGTACACCAGCGCGTAGTTCTGGATCTTGACGTTGTCACCGATCCGCACCCCGGTCCCGACATAGGCGCCACGCCCCACGACGCAGTTCTCACCCAGGCGCGCGTTCTCCCGGATCTGCGCGAGCTCCCAGACACTGCTCCCGTCACCGACCACCGCGGTCTGGTCGACCTGTGCGGTGGGCTGGACCCTGTAGTTCACGCTGGCGCCTCTCCGTGTACGTTTCCGACGGTTGAGCATACGTCGGGGGCACCGGCCCGGTTCCGGCCGCCCGTGCCCACTCCATCCGGGGCTCCACCACGTACCGGAACACCCGTCGTACAGGAGGCGTGCACAGCGCGGTCACCACCAGCGCCGCGGCCAGGGTCACCGCGACCCGGCCCGAAGGGGTTTCCAGGAACGGGTCGTCGTAGCCGCCCAGGAACCGCGCGCCGCGGATGAGGAAGCCGTGCAGGAGGTAGCCGTAGAGCGTGCCGGCGCCCAGGGTGGTCATCCACTGACGGCGGCGCGGCACTCACGCCAGGAAGCACGCACCCAGCACGAGCGCCGCGGCGAACAGGATCAGGGTCATCGCGGCACCGGCCCAGACCGGCTCGTCCAGCTGGCGGGCGCTGTAGCTGCGGAAGAACCACGAGGTGGACATGCGCGGCACCGACCAGTACGCCACCAGCAGCGCGACCAGACCGACCGGCAGGGCGGCGACCCGCACCCAGGTGCGGCGCAGATACGCGAAGTGCTCCGGGCGCAGCCGGAGTCCCAGCACGAAGAAGGGCAGGAACTGAAGGACGCGCATCAGCTGGAGATCGTCCCCGATCCCGGTCGACATCGACGCGAGCGCGGCGACGGCCAGGGAGACGGCCACCGGCCACCGGACCAGCTGCCAGAAAGGGGTGGTGATCCGCCACAGGAACAGGGCGGGCAGGAACCACAGGATCCAGTACGGATCCGCCGGTGTCAGCGGGAAACCGGGGGTCTCCACCGCGCGCTGGAAGAGCGTGTACGCCACCCTTGTTTTCCTGGTGGCATCGTGCGGGGCGGACAGGCCGGCGGAGCGGGAGGCCGAGGTTGCCGACAAGCCGTTCGCCTGCATCGTCGAACAGGAGATTGAGCCCATTGCCGCGACATTCGAGAAGTTCGGAGATGTCGCCTCGGCTTCGTGGTGTCTCATCGGTGCGTCCGGTGATGAGACTGGTCGGGCGCCGGGGCCCACCGACGAACGGCTCGTGGGGATCCTGACCGCCCGGGACGGGCAGGTCGTCGGGAACGCTCTTCGGACGCAGGTTCTGGGCTTCACCGAAGCTGCCCCCGAGGAGATTCCGGTTGAGATTTCGGAGCTGTTGCCTGCCGGAGCGAACTGGGTGGAGAGCGAGAAGTTCAATGCGGATATCACGGGTTCGCTCTACGACGGACGCTTTTTCCTGGACAAGAAGACCAATCGCGTCCTGTTCGACTGCTCGAACCCGGTGAAACCTGGCAGTGGCCCGCCCAACGTGGTCGTGGGCTGAGCGTTCCTCCGAGGCCGGAGGGCTGGTCGCTCCCACCTGGTTTGACCCCCCACCCGGCCGCCCCGTAGTCTTGGCCGTCGGCGTGTTTCTGTGCGCGCCTACTCCTGAGCACCTCACCTTCCGGTGGCCGTCCTCGACGGCGTCGGAGGAGGCCGTTCGTCCCATCCGGATACAGCGGGGCCCCCGGGTCCCGTGCGCGGCTGGCATCAGGAGTCCCGTTCCGAGCGAGAGTGAGATCCGCGTGTACGCCATCGTGCGCAGCGGTGGTCGTCAGCACAAGGTTGCTGTTGACGACATCGTTGAGGTTGACAAGATTCCCACTGCCAAGGTTGGCGACACGGTCGAGCTCTCGACCCTGCTCGTGGTCGACGGCGACGCCGTGACCAGCGACCCGTGGGTCCTGAACGGCATCAAGGTCACCGCCGAGGTCGTGGACCACCACAAGGGCGCGAAGATCGACATCCTTCGCTACAAGAACAAGACCGGTTACCGCCGTCGCCAGGGCCACCGCCAGCAGTACACGGCGATCAAGGTCACCGCTATTCCCGCGGCCGCGAAGAAGTAAGGGACTGAGGAGACATGGCACACAAGAAGGGCGCATCGTCCACCCGTAACGGGCGCGACTCGAACGCTCAGCGGCTCGGCGTGAAGCGCTTCGGCGGTCAGGTCGTGCTCGCCGGTGAGATCCTCGTCCGTCAGCGTGGCACCCACTTCCACCCCGGTTCGGGTGTGGGCCGTGGTGGCGACGACACGCTGTTCGCGCTGGCCGCAGGTGCGGTCCAGTTCGGCACCCACCGTGGCCGCAAGGTCGTGAACATCGTTCCGGTCGCCGAGTAATTCGGTACCCGTAGAGCGATTTCGATCGGTTTCTCGCGAGGGCGGACCTCACTTCCCGTAGGGGAAGCGGGTCCGCCCTTCGCTTGTTCAACTGTCTGAGCGCACGAATTTCCGTACGTACTGGAGGCACCACCATGACCACCTTCGTGGACCGCGTCGAGCTGCATGTCGCCGCGGGTAGCGGAGGCCACGGCTGCGCCTCCGTTCACCGTGAGAAGTTCAAGCCGCTCGGCGGCCCCGACGGTGGCAACGGCGGCCGTGGCGGAGACGTCATCCTGGTCGTCGACCAGTCGGTGACCACGCTCCTCGAATATCACCACTCGCCGCACCGCAAGGCCACCAACGGCAGGCCCGGCGAGGGCGCCAACCGTTCCGGCAAGGACGGGCAGGACCTCGTCCTGCCCGTCCCGGACGGCACGGTCGTCCTCGACAAGAAGGGCAACGTCCTCGCCGACCTCGTCGGCCAGGGCACCACCTATGTAGCCGCCGAGGGCGGTCGCGGCGGTCTCGGCAACGCCGCTCTCGCCTCCGCGCGCCGCAAGGCCCCCGGCTTCGCGCTGCTCGGCGAGCCCGGCCGCTCCGGCGAGATCGAGCTGGAGCTCAAGACCGTCGCGGACGTCGCGCTCGTCGGCTACCCGAGCGCCGGCAAGTCCTCGCTGATCTCCGTACTCTCCGCGGCCAAGCCCAAGATCGCCGACTACCCGTTCACCACGCTCGTCCCCAACCTCGGCGTCGTCACCGCGGGTTCGACCGTCTACACCATCGCGGACGTGCCCGGTCTGATCCCGGGCGCCAGCCAGGGCCGCGGCCTGGGCCTGGAGTTCCTGCGCCATGTGGAGCGCTGCTCGGTCCTCGTGCACATCCTGGACACCGCCACGCTGGAGTCCGACCGCGACCCCATCTCCGACCTCGACATGATCGAGGAGGAGCTGAAGCAGTACGGCGGCCTCGGCGACCGCCCGCGCATCGCGGTCCTCAACAAGATCGACATCCCGGACGGCCTGGACCTCGCCGAGATGATCCGTCCCGAACTCGAAGCGCGCGGCCTGCGCGTGTACGAGGTGTCCGCCGTGGCCCGTACCGGTCTCAAGGAGCTCTCCTTCGCGCTCGCCGAGATCATCGCCACCCAGCGCGCGGCGAAGCCCGTCGAGGAGGCCACCCGGGTCGTCATCCGACCCAAGGCGGTGGACGACTCGGGCTTCACGGTCGAGCTGGAGGAGGACGGCCTCTACCGCGTACGGGGCGAGAAGCCCGAACGCTGGGTCAGGCAGACCGACTTCAGCAACGACGAGGCGGTCGGCTATCTCGCGGACCGGCTCAGCCGGCTCGGTGTCGAGGGTGAACTCATGAAGGCCGGTGCCCGCTCCGGCGACGGCGTGGCGATCGGTCCCGAGGACGACGCCGTCGTCTTCGACTGGGAGCCGACGGTGATGGCCGGCGCCGAGATGCTCGGCCGGCGTGGTGAGGACCACCGGCTCGACGCGCCGCGCCCGGCCGCCGTACGGCGCAGGGACCGGGACGCGGAGCGGGACGACGCGGACAAGGAGTACGACGAGTTCAAGCCGTTCTAGCGGTCCTGGTCGGCCACGCCGCGGTGCCGTCCGGCCCGGTGCCGACTCCCGTTCGGTACCGGTTCGGTTCCGTAACCCTCGATTTCGAGCAGTGACGACTCGATTACATAACGCGAAGACGTGCGCCACCCGGGCCGCGGTCCGCTCCAGCCGGAGCGGACCGCGGCCTTCGTCGTGCGTGTTCCGCGCGACGCGCCGGATGGCCGAAAGCCAACTGCGCGCATTGAGCGATATGGGCGGAATAATGGGTCATGCGGTTTCTTTTCAAGTGCTCGCACAACCGTCGGCCGTGTTCGCCCGTCTTGCATGCGGGGCACAGCCGTGACGGCTGCGTGAACCCGTCCGGAATTTGAGGGGAACTTGGGATGACCGCCCAGGATCCCGACACCGAACGGAGCGTTGATGAAGATCTCCTTCCTCATCCACACCATCTATGGCATCGGCGGCACCATCCGCACCACGCTCAACCTCGCGGAGGAGTTCGCCGACCAGCATGAGGTGGAGATCGTCTCGGTCTTCAGACACCGGCAGGTCCCGCTCTTCGACGTCGACCCGCGCATCACACTCGTACCGCTCATCCACACCTGGAAAGAGTCCCCGGCGTACGAGAAGGACCACCCGCTCCATCTCCAGCCCGCCGAGTACTTCCCGCGGAACGAGGCGCGCTACCGCGAGTACAGCAAGCTGACCGACGAGCGGGTCAGGGACCACTACGCGCACTCGGACGCCGACGTCGTCATCGGCACCAGACCCGGACTCGCCGCGTACGTCGCCCAGTTCGCCCCGGCGAGCGCCGTGCTCATCGGCCAGGAGCACATGACGTACAACCACCACAAGCCCGCGCTGCGCAACGAGATGTACCAGCACATCGACGCGCTCGACGCGTACGTCACCGTCTCCGAGGGCGACGCCGCCGTCTACCGCGCGCAGATGCCGATGCCCGCGACCCGCGTACTCGCCATCTCCAACAGTGTTCCCGAGCCGTCGATCCAGCCGTCCACCGGCTCGGGCACGACGGTCGTCGCCGCCGGCCGGCTGTCCGCCGAGAAGCAGTACAGCGTGCTCGTCGACGCGTTCGCCAAGGTCGTCGCCGTACGCCCCGAGTGGGACCTGCGGATCTACGGCGGCGGCCCGGAGAAGGAGAACCTGCGCCGGCAGATCGACAAGCTCGGCCTCTACAACAGCGTGCGGCTCATGGGCTCCGTCTCGCCCATCGAGCCGGAGTGGGCGAAGGGCGCCCTCGCCGCGTCCACCTCGCGCCACGAGTCCTTCGGCATGACCCTCGTGGAGGCCATGCGCTGCGGTCTGCCCGTGGTCAGCAGCGATTGCGACTACGGCCCCCGGGAGATCCTCCAGCACGGTGTGGACGGCCTGTTGGTACCCGTCTCGGACCCCGACGCGGTCGCCGGGGCGCTGCTCAAGCTCATCGACGACGAGCCGCTGCGCCGCCGGATGAGCGCGGCGGCCGTACGGAACGCCTCACGGTTCGACCCCAGCCAGGTCGCCAAGAAGTACGAAGAGCTCTTCGGCGAGCTGCGGACCGTCGCCGCCCAGCGCGCGGCCGTGGGCGATTTCACGCCGGTCGCCGACTGTGTGGTGGAGTCCGGCGGCGCGCTCGCCTTCTCTCTCGTCGCGCCACAGGCGGCGGCCGTCGTCCACGAAGGGCTGAAGCTGGTCTGTGTGCGCGCCGACATCCGTACACAGGAGCGCGTCTTCCCGCTGTCCGGCAACGGCACGGTCACGATTCCGGCGGACGCGGAGTTCACCGAGGGCGTCTGGGAGTGCTTCGCCGAACTCCCGGAGTCGGGACGGCGGGTACGGATCGCCGCCCGCTCCATCGACCAGCGCGGCGCGATGAGCGCCTGCGAACGCGCGCGGCACGGTGAGCCCGTTCACAATCTCGTCCCGTACGCGAAGCGGCCCCAGAAACATCTCGTGCTCCGCGCCTGGGTCCGGCCGGTCCACGCGGAGGCCGGTGACATCCGTGTCGACGGCAAGCGCATCACGGTCGCGGGCGAGCTGCTCGGCGCCGGAACGATGGCCCAGGAGCCCTCGCTGGTGGTACGCCGACGGAGCAAGCCCGCCGTGGAGTTGACGTACGCGGGCAGCAGGGAGGGGGAGCGCGGATTCCGCTTCACCTTCCCCGCCTCGGGACCGGCCGGACGGCAGGTCGCCAGGTCGGAGTCGTGGGACCTGCTGCTCAAGTACGCCCCGGACGCCGCGCCCGTGAAGGTCGCGCGGGTGCTCGACGACGTGGTGGAGAAGCGCCCGATCTACGAATACCCGGTCACGGAAGTACGCAAGAGCAGGCCGTGGGGACCGGTACGCAGAGTGGTCCGTAAACTGAGGAGCCGGCCGGCCCAGTGGGTGCGGGTACGCATCATGTACATGGGGACCAACGACCTCATCGTCAACGTCGCGGACGCTCCGCTGAAATAGCGTGGTAACCGCGGGAACGGCTGACGAGCAGCGGAATTCCCTTACGTAGCGCTTATATGGCGGTCGGGAAATCGCGGACGCGAAGTAAAGGTCCGGTGGAGGTAACCGCCCGGTCGGCGTGGTGATGTGGTGTCGGTCACGCCGTACTCGGCCGGGCTCGGTCTCAATCTGGCTGGCCAGAGGGTGAACAGATGGTTTCCTGTAGGTGAGGGGCATCGGGCGTCCGCCTTGCGAGACGGTCACGGAGAGTGCGACCATCACAGCGTCCCCCACTCGTCTCAAGGTAGGTCGTTCTGTGTCTGTGCCGCATGCAGCCCATCCCCGCACCACGGCAGTCGTGCTCGCCGGTGGTACCGGCCAGCGCGTGGGCCTGTCGATCCCCAAGCAGCTGCTGAAGATCGCGGGGAAGGCTGTCATCGAGCACACGCTGTCGATCTTCGAGCAGTCGGACTCGATCGACGACGTGATCGTGCTGATGGCACCGGGTTTCGTGCCCGACGTGGAGAAGATCATCGCCAAGGCCGGCCTCACCAAGGTGACCAAGGTCATCGAGGGCGGCCAGACCCGCAACGAGACGACGGAGCGCGCCATTTCGGCGCTGGGCGAGGGCCTCGCCGACGGGGAGGACCGCAACGTCCTGTTCCATGACGCGGTCCGTCCGCTTTTGTCACAGCGCGTCATCAAGGATTGCGTGGACGCGCTCGACCGTTATCAGGCCGTCGACGTCGCCATCCCGTCCGCGGACACCATCATCGTGACCCGCACCCACGGCGGTGACGGTGAGTTCATCACCGAGGTCCCCGACCGCTCGCGGCTGCGGCGCGGCCAGACGCCGCAGGCGTTCAAGCTCTCCACGATCCGCAAGGCGTACGAGATCGCGGCGGGTGACCCCAACTTCCAGGCAACCGACGACTGTTCGGTGGTCCTGCGTTATCTGCCCGACGTGCCGATCTACGTCGTCGCGGGTGACGAGTACAACATGAAGGTGACGCAGCCGGTCGACGTCTTCATCGCCGACAAGCTGTTCCAACTCGCGTCCACCGCCGCACCCGTTCAGGCGGACGAGGCGGCCTACCGCGAACTGCTCTCCGGCAAGACGCTGGTGGTCTTCGGTGGTTCGTACGGCATCGGTGCGGACATCGCCGCTCTCGCCGAGCGGTACGGGGCGAACGTGTACGCGCTGGGCCGCTCCACCACCGGCACGCATGTCGAGAACCCGGAGCATGTCGACGACGCGCTGTCGAAGGCGTACTCGGCGACCGGCCGGATCGACTACGTCATCAACACGGCGGGCGTCCTGCGCATCGGCAAGCTCGCCGAGACGGACAACACGACCATTCAGGAAGCGCTGAACGTCAATTACCTGGCGCCCGTCCAGATCGCCCGCGCGTCGTACAAGTATCTGGCCGAGACCCAGGGCCAGCTGCTCCTCTACACATCGAGCAGCTACACCCGGGGCCGCGCCGAATACAGCCTCTATTCGTCGACGAAGGCGGCCATGGTGAATCTCACCCAGGCCCTCTCGGACGAATGGGCGGGGGACGGCATCCGGGTGAATTGCGTCAATCCGGAACGTACCGCGACCCCGATGCGTACCAAGGCGTTCGGCACCGAGCCCGCCGGCTCGCTGCTCTCCTCGGAGGCCGTGGCGCGTACGTCGCTCGACGTTCTGCTCTCCGAGCTGACGGGACATGTCATCGACGTCCGGCAGCAGGACCCGACCCGGGAAGCATCTTCCGAGGCCTCGGGATTCGAGCAGGCGCTGGCCTCCGTTCTTGACCGCCAGGAAGATGTGTAATAATCCCCCATAAGTTTGCATTAAACGGGCCTTTGCGGTCGCCATTCGGCGAATTGCAGAGGCCCGTGTGCGTGAAGCCCCGGCTTCACAATTCCCGCTAACTGTGAAATAACCGGCACCCTCTCCTGGAGCAGGTTCTTCGTGATTTCGACCGCAATTCGCCTGGCCCGTGTGGGCAGCCGAGCCGAGCTGGCCGCGGCGGCCCTCCTGGGGCTGGGATACCCGTGCGTCATGCTCGCAGCGCTGATCCCGAACCTCTGGTTCTTCGCGGCGGCCTGCGCCGTGACCTACGGTGCGGACCGATATCTGCATCAGCGGAACAGCTATCTGATCAACCGGCTCAACAAGGTCCGGGCCGGCCTGTCGATCCGCTTCCTGGTGCGCCAGTTGCTGCTCGTGCTGCTGCTGGCCCGGATGGGCCTGGCCGAGCAGCCCCTGTTCTACGCGGCGGTCGCCGGTTTCCTGCTCTTCTACGGCATCCAGGCGCCGCAGGGCGCGCTGGCGACCCTGATCCGGCTGCGGCGCGGCATGCCGGTCGTCGCCCGCAACGTGGACCTGCACGCCCTGCGTATCCCGGACGCCCCGCCGAACTACCTGGTCAACCGCTCCGCCGAGAAGATGCTCCACCTCGACGTGTTCGCGATGGCCGGTCTGCTGGCCGCCGCCGAGACCGGCACCGACGCGTACGGCTACGCGGGACTCGGCGTCACCCTCGTGCTGGGCATGATCTACATCCTGCTGCTCGTGCCGTACCTGCGCCGCAGCCGCCGCGTGCCGAAGCCGCCCGCCGTCCTCGGCGCGGTCGACAACTGGCTGCGGGAGTACCAGCCTTCGGTGGTCCTGTACTTCTCCGGCTCCAAGGAGTCCGCCTACCAGGTCAACATGTGGCTGGAGACGCTGGAGCAGTCCGAGGGCCGCCCGCTGGTCCTGCTGCGCGAGCGGGCCATCATGACCCAGCTGGCCCCGACGTGGCTGCCGGTGCTCTGCGTCCCCGGCGGCACGCACCTGATGAACCTCGACCTGTCGTCGGTCCAGGTCGCGCTCTACGCGGCGAACGTCGGCAAGAACATCCACCTGCTGCGCGTGCCGACCATGAAGCACGTCTTCATCGGCCACGGCGACAGCGACAAGATCGCCAGCGTCAACCCGTTCAGCAAGGTGTACGACGAGGTGTGGACCGCCGGCCGGGCCGGGCGCGACCGCTACGCGCTGGCCGATGTCGGCGTACGCGACGACGACATCGTCGAGGTGGGCCGCCCGCAGCTCGCGCCCATCAGGACGAGCGCGGACGCGCCGGGGCACCCCGTACCGACGATCCTGTACGCCCCCACCTGGGAGGGCTGGGACGACAACCCCGGCAACACCTCGCTCCTGCTGGCCGGCGAGAACATCGTCAAGCGGCTGCTGAAGGCCGAGAAGCCGGTCCGGGTCATCTACAAGCCGCACCCCTTCACCGGGATCCGCGACAAGAAGGCCAAGGCCGTCCACGACCGGATCACGGCGTTGGTGAACGCGGCGAACGCGGCACGCGCCGCCGAGCCCCGCTGGGCGAAGGAGAGCGCGGACGCGCAGGCCGGACAGGCCGCCGCGCGCGCCGAGTTGACCCGTATCGAGGAGCGCCTCGCCGCGCTCACCGCCCCCGGCCGCGCCGGCGGCGACGAGTCGGAGGAGTCGCGCGTCTCGCTCGCGGACCATGACCGCCTGGACCGGGCGAAGGCGCTGCGGGCCGAGTGGAACGACGCGTACTGGCGCACGTTCGGGTGGTGGGAGCACAAGGTCGTGTCGGGCGCCGAGCCCAAGCTGTACGACTGCTTCAACCAGTCCGACGGCATGGTTTCGGACATCTCCAGCGTGGTGTCGGACTTCATCGCGAGCGGCAAGCCGTACGCGGTGACCGACTCGGCGCAGCTGGGTGTCGAGGAGTTCAAGCGGCAGAACACCGCCGTACGGGCAGCGGTCGTGCTCTCCAACAGCGCGGCCGAACTGGACGAGTTGCTGGAGGCGGTCGCCGATCCGGCGGCCGACCGGCTGGCCTCGGCCCGGCGCGAGCTGAAGACGTATCTGCTCGGGCCGGACGAGCCGACGTCGATCGAGCAGTTCAACGCCGCCGTGGCCGCTCTGGGTGCCAAGGCCGTGGCCCGCAACGTGGGTGTGGCCCAGCGCCTGGGTGCCCAGGAACAGCCGGGCACGGAGCCGGAACGCGAGCCGGCGGCGGACCCGGAGGCCGAGTCCGAGGCCGCCGCGGCGGCCTCGGCCGAGACGGCGGAGCCGACGGCTGTCCCGGAGCCGGACGGGGCCGGGGCGCCGGTGGCCCGCTGACGGAACGACATGCGTACGGCCCGGACGGCCTCTTGACGGGGCGGTCCGGGCCGTGCCGCGTGCGGCCGGTGCGGGCGGCACGGACGGGTCCTCGTGGGGCGGCGGCCCGCGCTGTGCCCCCCTCCGGGGGCGGTACGGGCCCATGGGCCGGACCTTGTGCGGGGCGGTCCGGACCGTGCGCGTGTGCGGGACGGGCCGCGTCAGCGGGTGCCGGGTGCCGCCCGCTCCGGCGCCCGGACGGCCCGTGCCGCATCCGGTTCCCTGGGCCCCCACGCGGCACGGGGCCCACGCCCCGTACGCGCGCCGGCACGGGGTGCGGCGCCGGCGCAGCGTGGCGTCCACGCCCCTGTCCAGCGCGTGAAACGACCGCGCGCCGCCAGGGCCCGCTGGCATAGATTCGGGCCGTGACAGTGGCAAGGCAGCACGTAACGGAAGCCCGCAGGATCGTCGTCAAGGTCGGGTCCTCCTCGCTCACCACCGCCTCCGGCGGACTCGACGCCGACCGTGTCGACGCCCTCGTCGACGTACTCGCCAAGGCCCGCGGTGGCGGCGAGAAGGAGATCGTCCTCGTCTCCAGCGGCGCCATCGCCGCCGGACTCGCCCCGCTCGGTCTCGCCCGCCGCCCCCGGGACCTCGCCCGCCAGCAGGCGGCGGCCAGCGTCGGTCAGGGGCTGCTCGTCGCGCGGTACGCCTCGTCCTTCTCGCGGTACGGGCTCCGCGTCGGCCAGGTCCTGCTCACCACCGACGACACCAGCCGCCGCTCCCACTACCGCAACGCCTACCGCACCCTCGACCAGCTGCTCACCATGGGCACCGTCCCGGTCGTCAACGAGAACGACACCGTCGCCACCGAGGAGATCCGCTTCGGCGACAACGACCGGCTGGCCGCGCTCGTCGCCCATCTCGTCCGCGCCGACCTGCTCGTCCTGCTCTCGGACGTCGACGGGCTGTACGACGGCGACCCCAGCAAGCCGGGCAGCTCACGGATCGCGCGCGTCGACGGCCCCGCCGATCTGGTCGGCGTCTCGATGGGCAGCGCGGGCAAGGCCGGGCTCGGTACCGGCGGCATGGTCACGAAGGTCGAGGCGGCCAGGATCGCCGCCGCGGCCGGCATCCCCGTCGTGCTGACGTCGGCGGGCCGCGCGGGCGACGCTCTCGCCGGGCGCGACACGGGTACGTACTTCGGCCGAACCGGCCGCCGGTCAGCCGACCGGCTCCTCTGGCTCGCACACGCCTCCACCCCGCAGGGCGCGCTGACCCTCGACGACGGCGCCGTACGGGCCGTCGTCGAGCGCCGCACCTCGCTGCTGCCCGCCGGAATCGCCGCGGTCGAAGGGGAGTTCAGCGCGGGGGACCCGGTCGAACTGCGCGACACGGCGGGCCGCGCCGTGGCCCGTGGTCTGGTCAACTTCGACGCCAAGGAGATCCCTCAGCTCCTCGGCCGCTCCACCCGGGATCTGGCCCGGGATCTGGGGCCCGCCTACGAGCGGGAGGTCGTACACAGGGACGATCTGGTCATCCTGCATCCTTGACCTTCGCCTGAAACGGCTGAAAGTCCGGTTTTTTGGAAGGGACCTTTACCGAAAGCACCCCATGCCCCGCCCAGGGCTGGTCAACTTTGTCTCAGGGGTAAGAGGCGGGGTAGCAGTACGACGAAGCAGCAACAGGAGGCCGCCGGTGAGACGAACGCGCCCGGGGGCGGGGTCCCTCGGGTCAGGAGGAGGCACCTTGCACGCCCGGAGGGCCGCGGGGGAAGAACGGACGCTGACCAGCGTCGGAGCCGGGGCGGACTTCGACGATTTCGACGACGTACAGGATCCGGGCACGTCCCGGCAGACCCAGTCGCGCGGTGAGGACCGCGCGGTGTCGAAGCTGTGGCACATCACGCTCAGCGTGTCGGGTTCAGAGGCGCCGCTCACCGAGGTCAGACGGGGCCTCGAACAGCTCGCCCACGATCACCCGTTCCTGCTGACCAGCAGATACGCCAACGACCACGCGGAGATCCGCTACTGGGAAGAGGCCAGGGATCTGCACGACGCCGCGGCGGTCGCGCTACGGCTCTGGGGCGAGCATCGGTCGAGCGCCAAGCTCCCGCCCTGGGAGATCGTCGGCCTGGAGGTCATCGACCGGGAGACGTACCACCTGCGGATCGCGGAGGGCTATGGTCCGCCCCCGGCGGCACCGGTGGGCGTCCATCCGTTCTGACGGCGGGGGCCGTCCTACACGGTGGAAGCCGCGGCCGTCTCGTAGTACGGGATACGGGGGAAGTGCCCGCAGCACGCGCATTACTCTGCGGGCATGACCTCGCTCTCGCCGTACGACAACCTGACCCCGGTCACCAGGACCGCCTACCGCGCCCGCTCCGCAGCCGCCGATCTCGCCCCACTGCCGCGCTCGGTCAAGGATGACGCACTGCTGGCGATCGCCGACGCTCTTGAGGTCCGTACGCAGGAGATCATCAAGGCGAACGGCGAGGACATCGCGCGTGCCAGGGAAGCGGGCACCAGCGAGGCGATCATCGACCGGCTGACCCTCACGCCCGAGCGGGTGCGGGCCATCGCCGCCGACGTGCGGGACGTGGCCGCGCTGCCCGACCCGGTCGGCGAGGTGGTGCGCGGCTCGACGCTGCCCAACGGGATCGACCTGCGCCAGGTCCGGGTCCCGCTCGGCGTCGTCGGGATCATCTACGAGGCCCGCCCCAACGTCACCGTGGACGCGGCGGCGCTCTGTCTGAAGTCCGGCAACGCCGTCCTGCTGCGCGGCTCGTCGTCCGCGTACTCCTCCAACACCGCGCTCGTACGCGTGTTGCGCGACGCCGTGGGCGGGGCCGGGCTGCCGGCCGACGCCGTCCAGCTCGTGCCCGGTGAGAACCGTGACTCCGTGCGTGAACTGATGCGCGCCCGCGGTCTGGTCGACGTCCTGATCCCGCGCGGCGGCGCCTCGCTGATCCGCACGGTCGTCGAGGAGTCCACCGTCCCCGTCATCGAGACCGGCACCGGCAACTGCCATGTCTACGTGGACGCCGAGACCGATCTCGACATGGCCGTCGACATCCTCATCAACTCCAAGGCCCAGCGCCCCAGCGTCTGCAACGCCGCCGAGACGCTCCTGGTCCACCAGGACATCGCCGCCGCGTTCCTGCCGCGCGCGCTGGACGCGCTCGCCGCGGCCGGGGTCACGGTCCACGCGGACGAGCGGGTGATGGAGTACGCGCAGGCGGCGGGTGGCACGGAGGCCACCGTCGTGGCGGCCACCGCCGAGGACTGGGAGACCGAGTATCTGTCGTACGACATCGCCGCCGCTGTCGTCGATTCGCTGGAGAGCGCCGTCGCGCACATCCGGCTCTGGTCCTCCGGCCACACCGAGGCCATCGTCACCACCTCACAGGCGGCGGCCCGCCGTTTCACCCAGTTGGTCGACTCCACGACGGTCGCCGTCAACGTGTCGACGCGGTTCACCGACGGCGGCCAGTTCGGCTTCGGCGCCGAGATCGGCATCTCCACGCAGAAGCTGCACGCGCGGGGGCCGATGGGACTGCCCGAGCTGACCTCGACCAAATACATCGTGACGGGAGACGGTCACACACGGTAGCCGGAAGCGGAATCCTGGGGAATCTGCACTGTCTCTGCCGAAAACGTCCTTCCCGGTCTACTCTGAGAAGGTGCCGGACGACGTGGGGGGCAAGCCGTTCCCGGACGGCTGGGAGCCTGACGACGACCGCGGAGGCGCGGACGAGGACTTCGCCTCCGTGGTGTTCGACGAGGAATTCATCCGGGCCGCACCCGTCCACGAACCGACCGCCGTCGAGCGGCTGCTGGCCGCCGCGCAGGCGCGCGCGGAAGCCGAGGCGGCCCGCGCCCGGTCCTACGGGGGCGCGTCGGACGACGACCGTTACGAGGACGGCTACGGCCCGTCGGGCGAGTACGCCGACGAGCGGCTGTACGGCGGCGCCTACGACCCGGACGACCCTGACGGCGAATTCGGCCCTTACGGACGCCACGGCGGCTCCCTGCGTCCCTACCGGGGCCACGCCCGCTGGCACCGGCCCGTCGCCTGGATCCTCGCCGTCGTGATGGGCATCGGGATGGTCGCCCTCGCGTTCACGGCCGTCTACCGCGGGGCGTCCGGCAACCGCCAGGACCGGGTGCCGCCGCCCGCCACGACCGGCGTCGACACGTCGCGCGGCTCGGACGGACCCACCGCCCCGACGGAGTATTCGGTCCCCGAGGTCTCGGCCGTGCCGCGCAGCACGCCCTGAACCGCGTGCGGCGCCCTTGAGAACCTCGCGCGTACCCAGATAAGTACGCTCCGACGCCCCATGGCTCCAGTCGTTCTTGAGAACGGCGTCCGAGTTTATGTTCGGCCGAGCCGACCTAACCTGAAGGTATGGCAGGGCGCGGAGACCCACCCGAGGGCACTCCTGAG
Organism: Streptomyces sp. NPDC051217; assembly: GCF_044455465.1. Classification (NCBI taxonomy): domain Bacteria; kingdom Bacillati; phylum Actinomycetota; class Actinomycetes; order Kitasatosporales; family Streptomycetaceae; genus Streptomyces; species Streptomyces sp. NPDC051217. The sequence continues at coordinate 350,618 of NZ_JBITEV010000003.1, read as the reverse complement.
GGAACCCCCGGCGGTGGTGAGGACGAATACCGATCCGTCGTCTTCGACGAATCGTTCGTCCGTGCTGCCCGGCTCCAGGAGTTCTCCGCCCAGGAGCGGATGGGCGACCACTCGCATGCCGTACGCAGACGTGACCCCGCCGAGAGGCCCGGGGCCGGCTCGCTGACTCCCCGGAGGGGATCGGTCCAGGCGCTGCTTCTGGTGCTGGTGGTCGCCGTGGCCTTCGGCACCGCCGTCTATGTGGGTGTACGGCCCCCGTACCGGCCGCCGTTCACCCGTTCGGCGGAACCACTGCGTATGACGGTCATTCCGCTCGCCCCGCCCGGCGAGGTGCCGGGCGGCGACCCCAAGAGTCTGTTGCGGCGAAGTCCCGCCGCGGAGTTCGGCACAGGCGCCTCCGGCATCCCACTGCCACTGGCACGCCGCACACCGCACTTCACGGAGAACGAGGTGATGGCCGCGCTGGCCACGGCCAAGGACTACCTCGTCGCCTCGTCCCTCGACCCGGACGTCCTGACCGGCACGGAACGGCGCTCGGTGCGGGTGATGCTGGATCCGGGGCAGCTCGCCCAGTTCGACCAGACCTTCGCCGAGCCCGACGACGACGGCAGACACGCCCCGGCGGGCTGGCTGGTGCGTTTCGACCCTTCGAGGGTGGCGCTCGCCGAATCGGCCGTCCGGGTCAGGGGCACGCTCCGCTTCGCGGAGTCCGCGCCCGGCACGATCGACGTGCTCTCGGACCACACCTTCGTCTACGCGCTGAGACCGGCCGGAAAACCGGCGGGTCAGGACGCGTCGCTCTTCACCGTCCGGCGGACCCTGCACTTCCGTCTCGACCGCGAGGATCTGCCCAGACATCAGGCCGAGTTGGTGACCAGTGAGATACAGGCGGGACCGCAGGCCTGCTCGACCGAGCCCCCGACCACCCTGAGACCCCTGCTGGCCGGGGCCAGGGCGACGCCCACGGGACCGGCGGGCACCGATCCGTACGTGAAGGGACCGCCCTCCGCCGGGCTGTGCGGCGTCCTCGACAACAGCGCACAGCCCCGCGGCTGATCCCCGTCCGGGCAGCGGTGGCCCGGCTACTTCCCGTCGTCGGCGGGCTTGGCGCCGTTGCCGTTGGTGCTGTCACCGCCCGCGCCGCCGCCGCCGCTGCCGCCCGCGTTGCCCGACGAACCGCCCGTGAACCTGTCCCGGAGCTTGCCGCCGATGTCGCCCGCGCCGCCGGCGATGTCGCCGACCAGCTTCATCAGCGGGTCCTTGCTGGTGCGGACCGAGTCCGCGTAGTGCGAGGCGGAGTCACGGAACGAGTCGCTGACGGAGGTGTCCTTGTCCTCCGTACGACGCGGGTAGTGCCCGTCCATGATCCGCTGGAAGTCGCGGCTCTCGCCCCACTTCTTCAGCTCGGCGGCGCGCACCGTCGTGAAGGGGTGCGTACGCGGCAGAATGTTAAGGATCTTGAGCACGGAGTCACGGAGATCGCCCGCCGCCTCGTACTCCCGCGCCTGCTCCAGGAACGCGTCGACGTTCATCTCGTGCAGATGATTGCCGCCCGCGATCTTCATCAGGCCGCGCATCGATGCCTGGGGGTCCTGGCCGACCAGCAGCCCCGCCCGGTCCGCCGACAGCTCCGACTTGCGGAACCACTCGCGCAGCGCCGACACGATCGCCATGATCGCGACATTGCCGAGCGGGATCCAGGCGACCTTGAGGGCGATGTTCGTGAGGAACAGCAGTATCGTCCGGTAGACCGAGTGCCCGGACAGCGCGTGGCCCACCTCGTGGCCGACGACCGCCCGCATCTCCTCCTCGTCCAGCAGCTCGACGAGACCCGTGTTGACCACGATGATCGGCTCGTCGAGACCGATGCACATGGCGTTGGGCGTCGGGTTCTGCGCGACGTACATCGAGGGGACCTTCTCCAGGTCCAGGATGTAACAGGCGTCCAGCAGCATCGTGTGCAGATGCGCGAACTGCACATCGCTGACCCGCACCGAGTCGGAGAGGAAGAGCAGCCGCAGGCTGCGCTCCGGCAGCAGGCCGCTCATCGCCTTGAAGATCGTGTCGAAACCGCTCAGCTTGCGCAGCGCGACCAGGGCCGACCGGTCCGCGGGATGTTCGTACGCCCGTGAGGAGATACCGGGGAAGCGCTTGCGCTGCCTGCTCGGCACATTCTCGTGACTGGCTGCGTCGTGGCTGTCTTCGGTCATTGAATTCCCCTGTTCGTACGAGTCATCGGCTCGTCCCCCTGACAGCCCCCACCGTATGCGCTGCGACTACGGTTGTCCGGGGGCCGCTGTGCGCCGTCGTCGACAACAACGTCCGAGTCGGCGTGAGGGTGCCCGGCGGACCCGCATACGATGTGCGCGAAGTCTCCGCTCCCGATCGAATAGGTCCCGCCGAAGATGAGCCTCTACAGCACCGCAGCCAGCATGGTCACCGTCGCCGCCGAGGGCGGCGAGCACGGCGGCAACCACGAGAGCCTCAGCGCGTACCTCACCGGTGGCGGCGCGCTGTTCGCGCTGCTTCTGGCACTGTGGATCACCACCCGCTTCAACCGCGACCGCTGAGACGGGACCGTAACGCCGTGCCAGTAGGCTCCGCAGGCATGGGAAATCAGGCAGCGCCGGCCGGCGCGGGACAGAACGGCGGACGCCGTCTCGGGGTGATGGGCGGGACGTTCGACCCGATCCACCACGGGCACCTGGTGGCGGCCAGCGAGGTGGCCGCGCTGTTCAACCTCGACGAGGTGGTGTTCGTACCGACGGGACAGCCGTGGCAGAAGACCCACTCGGCGGTCTCGCCGGCGGAGGACCGGTATCTTATGACGGTCATCGCGACGGCTTCCAATCCGCAGTTCTCGGTCAGCCGTATCGACATCGACCGTGGCGGTAAGACCTTCACCACCGATACGCTGCGGGACCTGCACTCCCTGCACAGCGACGCGGATCTCTTCTTCATCACCGGGGCTGACGCGCTGTCCCAGATTCTCAGCTGGCGGGACGCCGAAGAGCTGTTCGCGCTGGCCCACTTCATCGGTGTCACCCGGCCCGGACACGATCTGACGGACGACGGACTGCCCAAGGGCGGCGTCTCGTTGGTGGAGGTTCCCGCGCTGGCGATCTCGTCGACCGACTGCCGGGCAAGGGTCGCGCAGGGCGATCCGGTCTGGTATCTGGTGCCGGACGGTGTGGTGCGCTACATCGACAAGCGCCAGTTGTACCGCGGCGAATGAGCCACGGAGAGGGGCACCGGTGAACGACCAGCAGCCGTACGACCCGTACGACCCGTATTACACGCAGCCGCAGATCGTGGGCTACGACGAGTACGGGCAACCGGTGTACCAGCAGCAACAGCAGCAACAGCAGCAACAGCAAGACGGGCAGCAACAGCAGCCTCAGGGGCAGCAGTACGACCCGTACGCGCAGCAACAGCAACAGCAACAGCAGCAGCAAGAGCAGCAGGGGTACGGCTACGACCCGTACGGCGGGCAGCAGGCTCCGTACGACCCGTACGCACAGCAGCAGGGCTACGGCTACGACACCGGCCAGCAGCCCGCCGCGGTCGACACGACGCAGTGGAACATCCCGCAACAACAGCAACACCCGCAGCAGCAGCAGTCGGCGCCGGTCGAAGAACCCGCGCAGGCACCCGCGCCGGCACCCTCACCCGCCCCGGCTCCCGAGCCCGCCGTGCCGGGGCAGCGGCGGTCCGCGCCCGACGGCGACTACAAGACCGAGCAGTTCTCCTTCATAGAAGAACCCGACGCCGAGTCCGAAGACGTCATCGACTGGCTCAAGTTCACCGAAAGCCGCTCCGAACGCCGCGAGGAGGCCCGCCGCCGCGGCCGTAGCCGCGTCGTCGCCCTGGTCGTCGTGATGGCGCTGGTGGTCGCCGGCGGCGTCGGCTACCTCTGGTACGCGGGCAAGCTGCCCGGCTTCTCGGCGGACGAGGAGAAGCAGAACACCGCCACCGGTCCGCAGAAGCGCGACGTGATCATGGTGAATCTGCACAACACCAAGGACAAGGCCACCTCCACGGCGCTGCTCGTCAACAACTCCACGACCAAGCAGGGCACCACTGTCCTGCTGCCCAACTCCACTCTCGTCGCGGACGGGGAGACCGGCGTCACCGGCACCCTCGCCAAGTCCGTCGCCGACAGCGGCTCCCAGAGCACCCGCGAGTCCGTCGACACCCTGCTCGGCACCAAGATCTCCGGCACTTGGCGGCTCGACACCCCGTATCTGGAGAATCTCGTCGAGCTGGTCGGCAACATCGACATCCCCACGAACGTCGAGGTCCCGGCCGCCAAGAAGGGTGAGGACCCGCTGGTCACCAAGGGCGAGGAAGAGACGCTGAACGGGCAGGCGGCCGTCGCGTACGCCACCTTCCTGGGACCGGACGAGCCCGAGGTGAAACAGCTGGAGCGGTTCGGCGCGGTCATGCAGGGCGTCCTGCGGAAGATCTCGGAGGACCCGAAGGGCGCGACGATCACCGTCGAGACCCTGGCGCAGATCCTCGAACCCCCGATGACCGAGCAGGACCTGGGCGCGGCCCTCGCGAACCTCGCGGCGCACGCCAAGGTCGGCGACTACAAGACGACGGTCCTGCCGGTGGGCGAGGACGGCTCCCTCGGTAAGGAGGCGACCGACACCGTTGTCAAGGACATCCTCGGCGGCACCGTCAGTGCTCCCGAGGAGGGTGCCGCTCTGCGGGTCGGTGTGAAGAACGCCACGGGCGACAAGGCGGACACGGACGCCGCCCGGGTCTCGATCATCAACGGCGGCTACACCTTCGTCGACGGAGGTACGGCCGATCCGGCCGATTCCTCGCAGGTCACCTACGGTGACGCGAAGAACAAGGCGCAGGCGGAGGAGGTCGCCAAGACGCTCGGCCTGCCGGTGAGCGCGGTCAAGAAGGACAAGGCCCCGCCGAACGCGGATGTCCTGGTCACTCTCGGCGGAGACTACGAAAGCGGCTGATCAAAACGCTGCGTCGGCTTGTCGGCGGTCCGTGAGACCCTGGGGGTCTCCAGACCGCCGACGAAAGCATCGCCTGTGACCGCCACGGACCGCTCCATCGAGCTCATCAACGCCGCCGCTCAGGCGGCAGCAGACCGGCTCGCGCACGACATCATCGCGTACGACGTCAGTGACGTGCTGTCGATCACCGACGCGTTCCTGCTCGCCTCCGCGCCCAACGACCGTCAGGTCAAATCGATCGTGGACGAGATCGAGGAGCGTCTGTCCAAGGAGCTCGGCGCCAAGCCGGTGCGCCGTGAGGGCGACCGCGACGCCCGCTGGATCCTCCTGGACTACGTCGACATCGTCATCCACGTCCAGCACAGCGAGGAGCGGGTCTTCTACGCGCTCGAACGCCTCTGGAAGGACTGCCCGGAGCTGCCGCTGCCGGAGGACGCCGTCAAGACCCGTGGCAAGGGCGCCGAGCACGCGGATGTGAACGGTTCCATGGAAGGTGAGCTGAGCTGAACGGCAGCAAAGGCGGCAGAGGCCGCCGCGTCATTCTGTGGAGGCACGGCCAGACGTCCTGGAATCTGGAGCGCCGTTTCCAGGGCTCCACGGACATCGAGCTGACGGAGACCGGCGTCGCGCAGGCGCGCCGCTCCGCCCGGCTGCTGGCGTCGCTGCGGCCGGACGCGATCGTCGCCTCCGACCTCCAGCGCGTCGTGGCCACGGCCAACGAGCTGGCCGCGCTGACCGGGCTCCCCGTCAGCTACGACTCCGCGCTCCGTGAGACCTACGCCGGCGCCTGGCAGGGCCTGACCCACGAGGAGATCGTGGAGCGGTTCGGCGAGCAGTATCTGGCGTGGAAGCGCGGCGAGCCCGTCCGGCGCGGCGGCGGCGAGCTGGAGACCGAGGTCGCCGACCGGGCCGCGCCCGTCGTGCTCCACCACGCGGACAAGCTCCCCGACAACGGCACGCTCGTCGTGGTCAGCCACGGCGGCACGATCCGTACCACGATCGGCCGGCTGCTCGGTCTGGAGGCGCACCACTGGGAAGGTCTCGGCGGGCTCTCCAACTGCTGCTGGTCCATCCTGGGCGAGGGTGTGCGGGGCTGGCGTCTTCAGGAGCACAACGCGGGCACGCTCCCCGAGCCGGTGCTCGGCGACGACGACTGAACGACCGGCCGCCGCGCGGGCGGCGGGCACCCGTGGTGAGGGCCGCCGGACCTCGGCGGACGTGATTTCACTTTCCGGCTGACCGCAGGCTAAAGTTCTTCTTGTTCACAGCGCGGAGCGCGAAGAACATGAGGGGCTATAGCTCAGTTGGTAGAGCGCCTGCATGGCATGCAGGAGGTCAGGAGTTCAATTCTCCTTAGCTCCACACCACGAATCCCGTCCTCGTCACGAGGGCGGGATTTCCTCGTTCCGGCACTCCGGCGCCCCGTCGACCGACGGATGGCAAAGCCCCGGGCCTGATCATGCTGCCCTCCTTGCGGAGCCGTGACAGAATCGGACGGCCGGAGGGGGACGACGGCACGGATGGGGAGGAGAGAGCGCGATGCCCGCCAGCAGCATCGACCAGGTCGGTGTGCTGCTCGCGGCGACTGAGTGGGCCACCGGCCTGAGCTGCCCGTCGTGCGGTTCGTTCCATGTGGCCCAAGTACTCGGCGACAACGGCGGAGTTTCCTACGTGTGCACGGCCTGCGGCCACAGCTGGAGCTGAGTGATGGGTGCGCACAGGAGAACATGCGACTGGTGCGGCAGCGGCACCCCCATCGTCCGGGACATGGACCCGCTCAACGCCTCCTTCCAGTACTGGTGCGAGGAGTGCGCCCGCGCGCTGATCATAAAAGGCGACCCCATCGAGACGTACCGGGAGTTGGAGGGCGAGCCCATCTACGGCCGGCTCCTCGACGAGCACTGCACGCTCAAGCGCTTCTACTCCTTCGCCACCGCCTAGGCCGTTTCTGACAAATCCCGCCTGGCGCGCGACGCCCTGCCCGCACGCTCGCCGCGTTGTCGGACTCATCCACGTACGTCCAGTACGAGAATGATCCTCCGGCTTGCGATCGCACGCACCGACGAGTCATCAGCCGCTCCGCGGCGGGCGCGCGCCCCGCCCCGCGGGCGGACGGCGGTATTTGTCAGACACCGCCCAGGACTCGCCCGCTCGATCTCACCGGCGGCGTCGGCCGCAGCCTGTGGCGTTCATGGACGGCCCCATGACAGGAAGACCCGGACAGACGGCGGTCGCGAGATCACGCGAACCCTGGCCCACGGTGGACGACAGCCTGTTTCCCCGGGGTTTCCGGCCCTGCTGGGACTGCCGTGCATTGTTGCGGCCCGGTAAGGAGACCGAGACGTTCTCTCGCGACCGGTGACGCGCGTGCGGAGCATTCGTACAGTGACTCCCCATTGGTCGGACCATCCGTCCAAGTCTTCCGTCTTCCCTTCACCACGACCGATCACCATGACCGAGAGGAACGACTCCATGCGCGCTCTTCCGCCCCGGGCACCGGTGCCCGCAGCGTCCAACTCACGTGCGGCGAGCACCGGTGGGACCGAGTGACGGTCCGGGAGGGCGAACCATCGAGCGCGGCGGCGCGGAAGGAGACTTTCCTCTTCTCACCAGAGGACGGGGTGCCCCCGCCGGTCGGTCCCTTCGCGCACGCGACCCGCTTCGGATCGCTGGTTTTCATCACCGGTCAGATGCCCACCGACCCGGCGACCGGTCGGCTGGTGGAGGGCGGCCCGGTCTCCCAGGCGCGACAGGTGCGCCGCAATCTGACGGCTGTCCTGCGGCAGTTCGGCCTCACCCTCGACGAAGCACTGATGGTTCGCGTCTATCTCACGTCCTTCGACGACTTCGACCTCGTCAACGCCGAGTACGAGACCTGGTTCGACGGTCCCCTGCCGAGCCGCACATGTGTAGGTGTCTCAGGTCTCGCGGTGGGCGCCTCGATCGAGATCGATCTGATCGCCGGAGTCCCGGAGGGCAGCGCCTCGTGAACCCGCCCCTCCTGCTCGGCGGCTCACCGGATTCCGCAGCGGTGGCGACCGCACGCCGCACCCTTTCCACACATCGGGACCCGGGGTGAACGGCAAGCGAACGCCGGAGATTCCACCGTTGCGTGGCCGCGTTCACAGCGTCAGCGACGCGCTGGTCGCCCATCTGGAACAGATGATCGCGCTGGGCGAACTCGTCGCGGGGGACAGACTGCCGGCGGAGCGTGATCTGGCTGACTCACTGTCCGTGTCGCGGACCTCGCTGCGGGAAGCGCTGCACCAACTGGAGGCGAAACACCTCATCGAGCGGCGGCCGGGCCGGGGCACCGTGGTGCTGGCACCGCCCCCCCAGGTCGAAGATCTCTACGCCACGCTGGCGGACTTGTCCGGCGCCGACCGGGAACTGACGGATGTGGCCGAGCTGCGGACGGTCATCGAGCCGAAGATCGCCGAGTTCGCGGCACTGCGGGCGACCAGCGCCGACCTGCTCCAGATGGACGGCATCCTGCGTGCCACGGACGAGAACCTACGGGGGGCCAGGTCACTGGAGCTCGACGTCCAGTTCCATCTGACGCTGGCCAGGGCCAGCCACAACCCGTTACTCACCGCGCTGACCACCATGGTCAGTTCATGGACCACCCCGGTACGGAAAGACTCCCACCGCAGCCGGGAGGGCCGTCGCGTCTCCCTGGCGGGCCACCGGGAGATCCGTGACGCGATCAAGGCCCGCGATCCGGCGAGCGCGGCCCACGCCATGCGCCTGCATCTGGCCGACGTGGACCGGTTGATCCGGCGCACGCGCCGGGACGGCACCGACCGCGCCTGACTCGCCTCTCGTCCGCGCCATCTCGCCCGCGCCATCTCGCCCGCGATCACCCTCCTTCGCGATGTCCCCTTCGCGGCGACGCTTCGGGACGACGCTTCGGGACGCAGAGCGATCACCCCCGTCCCCCTCCGCGCGCCCCTCTCTACACACCGTCGCCTCGGTACGGAGCTGCTCACCCGCACCGGAGCCTGACCGGGGCCCGGTTCCCACGACACCATCACAGGAGACACCCATGAACGCCCAAGCCACCGACCCGCGCGACGCCCGGGAGACCCTCGTCGCGGGGCTCGGACGCCGCGGCTTCCTCCGCGCCGCCACCGCCGTCACCACAGTGACCACCGCCGCCACGATGCTCACGCAGGGCAGGGCGCGAGCCGTCGAGTCCGGCAAGGCCCCCACGACCGCGTTCCCGAAGGAGATCCTCCAGCCCGGCAGGGGCGCGGTCCACGGCAAGCACTATCTGTCCTCGCTGCCGGACCAGGTCCGCTGGGGGTACGTACCCGCGCTCGACGCGAAGCCGGTGCTGCGGATGCGCTCGGGAGAGACTGTGACGGTCGACACCCTCTCCCACGAAGGGCTTCTGGAGGACCAGGGACGCGACCCGGTCGGCTATTTCGCCCAGCACGGCGTGCGCGCCGATCAGATACTCGGCGACGCGATTGCCGTGGCCCGCGACTACACCAGGACCAGCCGCGACTTCGACGCCGACGGCCCGCACGTGGTCACCGGCCCGATCCATGTCGCCGGGGCGCGCCCCGGCGATGTGCTGAAGATCGAGATGCTCTCGATCCTCCCGCGGGTGCCCTACGGCGTTGTGACGAGCCGTCACGGCAAGGGCGCCCTCGCCCGCCAGCCCGGCGGTTCGGCCCCGGCCGGGATCACGCTCGACGAGGTCATGCCTCCGGTGTCGACAGACGGACGGCCCGGCGGGAACCCGGTCGACTACGGCAATGTCTCGCTCTTCACACCGGTCCGCCGCGGTTCGGGCAAGAGCCTCAACGGCGTGATGCCGGTCGGCACGTCAGGTGAGGTGACGTTCCCGCTCAACCCTCACATGGGCATGATGGGCGTCGCCTTCGCGTCCGGGGACACTCTCACCGCACCGGCACTCAATTCCGTACCGCCCACCCTCGGGGGCGGCAATATCGACATCAACCTCCTCACCCAGGGCTCGACCTTCTACCTCCCGGTCTTCGCCGACGGCGCGCTGTTCTACACCGGCGACCCGCATATGGCCATGGGCAACGGCGAGGTGGCGCTCACCGCCATGGAGGGTTCCCTGCGCACGACCTTCCGGCTGACCGTATGCAAGCGGGGCTCCGGCGACGTCCCGTCCGTCGCTTTCCACTATCCCTTCGCCGAAACCCCCGACGCATGGGTGGCCGTGGGCCTGTCGGACCCCGACGGCATCGAGAACAGCCTGGTCAGCGACCTGGACATAGCCATGCGACGTGCCGTGGTCAACGCCCTGGACTTCCTTCAGCACGACCTGGGCATGAGCCGCCCCGTGGCGTACGCCTACCTGTCGGCGGCTGCCGACTTCCAGGTGTCCCAGGTCGTGGACCGCACGGTCGGCGTACACGGAGTGATCAAGAAGGGCCACTTCTCCGACAAGCACCACGCACGGTAGGACCGAGGGCCCCATGGACGACCTCAGCGCCGACCGGCGCCGAGGCAGAGAAAGATCAGTGAGGCAGATGAGCGAGCAAATGAGCGAGTCGACACATCCGAACAGACGTGGATTCCTCGGTGCCGTGGGCGCGGTCAGCGCTCTGGGCATCGTCGGCGGAGCGGCGGAGCCGGCCTTCGCGCAGGGGGCCGCCCCGGCGGGAGCCTCCGGAAAGCCGCCTTCGAAGGGCGATTTCACGCTTATGGAGACGACTGTCGCGGACATCCACAACGCGTACCGCAACGGCCGGCTCACCTGCCGACGGTTGGTGGAGCAGTACCTGGAGCGGATCGCCGCCTACGACAAGCACGGGCCGGTCCTCAAGTCGCTCATCACCGTCAACCCGCACGCGCTCGACGTCGCCGACGACCTGGACCGCCGTTTCCGGCGCTCGGGCCTGACCGGCCCACTGCACGGCATCCCGATCATCCTGAAGGACAACTTCGACACCTTCGACATGCCGACCACGGGCGGCAATACGGCCATGCGTGATTCGCGGCCCTCGGCCGACGCGTTCACGGTCGACAAGATGCGCAGGGCGGGTGCCCTCATCCTCGCCAAGGCGAACCTTCAGGAGTTCGCCCGTGGCGGCAACTCGCTGAGTTCTCTGGGCGGTCAGGTCCTCAATCCGTACGACCTCGGCCGGACACCCGGCGGATCCAGCGGCGGGACCGGTGCGGCGATCGCGTCGAACCTCGCCGTCCTGGGCACGGGCAGCGATACGGGCCAGTCGATCCGCTCCCCGGCCTCCGCCAACAGCCTTGTCGGCGTGCGCCCCACAAGGGGACTGATCAGCCGGCACGGCGTCATGCCGAACAGCATCACGCAGGACGAGATCGGGCCCATCACCCGTACCGTGGAGGACGCGGCGCGGCTGCTCGACGTCATGGTGGGCTTCGACCCGGCCGACCCCGTCACCGCGTTCGGTGTCGGCCGCGCGCCCCACAGCTACACGGACCAGCTGAAGAGCAACGCGCTCCGCGGCGCCCGTATCGGCGTGATGACCAACATGTTCGGCACCGAGGAACGCCACCAGGAGGTCAACCGCGTCATGGAGGACGTGATCTCCACGATGCGCCTGCGGGGCGCGACCGTCATCCGCTTCAACCTGGCGGCGTACGACACCCTCCAGTCCGTCGTCGCCAACTCGACCTGGGAAGCGCACACGGCCATGGACGCGTACTTCGCCGAACTCGGCCCGCAGGCCCCGGTGCGGTCCCTTGAGCAGTTGGTCGCCACCCGGACGGCGACTCCGGAGCCGCAGGCGGCACTTGAGGCCGAGCTGGCGATCAAGGACGGGCTGAACGCCCCGGAGTACAAGGACCGCACGCTCAACCGGGAGAAGCTGCGTCTCGCGGTGGCGGGCAAGATGGCCGAGCTCGAACTGGACGCGATTCTCTATCCGCTGCAGAAGGTGCTCGTCTCCCCGGTCGGGATCCCGCAGCCGGAACGCAACGGCACCCTCTCCAACGGCACCGGGTTCCCTGCCGTCTGCTTCCCCGGCGGATTCTCCACCCCCACGGCGGCGGCCCCGATCGGCGTGCCCGTGGGCGCCGAGTTGCTCGGACGGGAGTACAGCGAGCCGCTGTTGCTGTCACTCGCCTACGCGTACGAGAAGGCATCCGGGGCACGGAAGCCACCGCGTGCCACGCCGCCCCTCGCGCCGTAGGCGAGGGTGAGTGGAGGACGGTCCGGATCTCGGCGGCCGCGGTCAGGGCCGTGGGGGGGGGGGGGGGGGGGGGGGGGGGGGGGGGCGGGGGGGCGGCGCCCCCCCCCCCCCCCCCCCCCCCACGACGCACCGCACCAACGTGACATCAGCCGCTGCCGCGGGCCCCGCCCTGCGGGCGGACGGCGCTACTTCGCGGACACGCCCTAACTCGCCGGCTCCTTCGCCCGTGCCGGTTTCTTCGTCCCTGTCGACTGCCCGGCCACCGTCACTTCCTCCGCCGACGGGTGGACCGCCGGTGGCCGCTCCTTCCGGTCGGCGATCGACAGATACACCAGCAGCCCCAGTGCCATCGCCGGACAGAGCGCCGTGAGCATCATCTGCGACCGGTTCTGGTCGAGTTCAAGCCTTTCGACGGCGCCGTGCGGTACTCGCCACAGCGCGTACGAGTAGAAGCCCATCCCCATCGCCGCCGCCCACTCGGCCCTCCCGTGCGCCACCAGGAGCAGCACCATCGGCATGCACCACACCCAGTGGTGCGACCACGAGATCGGGCTGATCAGCAGGGCGGTCGCCGCGCAGGCGACGGTGGCCTCCGCCGTCCGTCCGCGCCGGGCGGCGGTCACCGACACCGCCAGCCCGGCCACCGCGACGACGGCGGCCACCGGGAGCCACCACAGGGCGGGGTCGGTCGTGTGCAGCACCCGCGCGAAGACTCCGCGCAATGACTGGTTCGCGGCGGCCTCCACACGCCCCACCCGGTCCGCCCGGAAGACGATGTCCGTCCAGAAGCGGTGGGAGTCGTACGGCAGGACGACGGCGGACGCGAGGGTGGCGGCGAGGAACGCCCCGACCGCCATCGCGGTCTTCCGCAGCCAGGGGTTCCAGCCCGCCTCGCGGAACCGCAGCAGGCCGGTGATCAGCAGCATGACGGCGAAGAGCGCGGGGGTCAGTTTGACCGCGGTGGCGAGACCGATGCCGACGCCCGCCCAGCGGTGGCCGTCACGGCGCGTGAGGTCCCACAGGACCGCGATGCCGATCAGCAGATTGATCTGCCCGTAGCGCAGGGTCGTCCACACCGGCTCGCACCAGACGGCGGCCGCCGCCACCCACAGCGCGGCGCCGGGCCGCACCGCGCTCCGGAACGTCAGGCGCAGTGACAGATGGACGAAGACGATCAGGAGCAGGAGATTGCCCGCCGTGGCGAGAGTGCGCATCTCCGGGACGCCCAGCAGCGTCAGCGGCGTGAACAGCAGTGCCGCGAACGGCGGATACGTCGTCGGGAGACCCGCCCGGGTCGCGCGCATCGCGTAGAGGTCGAGCCCGTCGAGCACCGTACGGCCCTCGGCCCGGTAGACCATCACATCGATCATCGAGACCGCGGCGGCGCGCTGCGCGATCCAGAACCCCGCGAACGACAACAGGCAGACACCGGCGCCGACGAGGACGGAACGACGGTCGGCGGTGACCCGCGTGAGGACGGAAGTGAATACGGTCACGAAGGGTGACAGTAGCAGTCCTATCGGTGCAAATCGGAAACGATTTGGCGGTGGGGCCGAGGGACCGTGTAATGTTGGCACCGCCGCCGAGGGGATGCCTGAAGTGCGGTACATCACAAGGGGCTATAGCTCAGTTGGTAGAGCGCCTGCATGGCATGCAGGAGGTCAGGAGTTCAATTCTCCTTAGCTCCACCTCTCAGAAGTTCCCGTCCGGACGCCTTGTCCGGGCGGGTTCTTCTCGTTGACAGCCCGTCGCGGAGGAACGCCGTGTCCAACTCGCCCACCGCGCCCGGCCTTTGGCACCGGCTCCTCGGTGTGCTGAGGTGCCCGCTGTGCGGCGGAGCGCTCGCGCCCCCGCACGGCGTCCCGGCATCGTTCAATACCCTGCGGGGCGTCAAGTCCCTCGGATGCGCCGAAGGCCATTCGTTCGACGTCGCCCGTCAGGGCTACCTCAGCCTCCTGACCGGCAACACGAACGCGGCGAACGCCGACAGCGCGGACATGGTGACGGCCCGGACGTTCTTCCTGAAGGCCGGCCACTACGAGCCGCTCGCCCACGCGCTGGCCGCCATCGTCGCGGAGCTCTGTCCGCCGGACGGCGCGGTCATGGACGCCGGGGCGGGCACCGGCCATTACCTGGCCACGGTCCTCGACGCGCTGCCCGAAGCCGTGGGACTCGGCCTCGACGTGTCCAAGTTCGCGCTGCGCCGGGCCGCCGGGGCGCACCCGAGGGCGGGCGCGGCGACCTGGGACATCTGGAAGCCGCTGCCGGTCGTCAGCGGCGCGGCCGACGTCGTGATCAACGTCTTCGCGCCCCGTAACGGCCCCGAGTTCCAGCGCGTCCTGCGGCCGGACGGCGCCCTCGTCGTCGTCACCCCCACCGCACGCCACCTCGGGGAACTCCCCGCGAGCCTCGGCATGTTGTCCGTCGACGCAGCCAAGGAGGACCGGCTGCACCGCACACTGTCGGATCACTTCCGGCAGGAGCGTACGGATGTGGTGGAGCGCGAGGTCACCATGACCGACCAGGACGTGCGCAACCTGATCCTGATGGGTCCGAGCGCCCACCACCTCAGCCTCGAAGACGTGCACCGGAGCGTCGCGTCCCTGGACACGCCGCTCGCGGTGACCGTCTCCTTCCTCGTCTCCGTCTACCGGCCGCTCTGACTTACAGAGGGCGTGTCAACGCCCGCTGCCCAGAGCCTTCCTGCCGCCACCGGGCGGCAGGGCCGCCGGGCCTCCCTGGCGTGCGGGCCGCTGCGGCGCCGGCTGCTCGATTCGGAGCGCGAGCGCCGGGCAGCGCCGTACGGCACGCTGGGCGCCGCCCCGCAGATGCATCGGTACGGAGGCGTCGGCGAGCGCGGGGAAGCCGTCGGGACCGAGCCGGATCAGCTGGGGCACGATGTCCGCGCAGAGGCCGTGCCCCTGGCAGAGCGTCCAGTCCACGGCCAGCTTCTCACCGCTCGGGATGGACTCCTCCGCGGTCTCGTACCCGGGCCCCGGTAGCGGCAGCACGCCGGTGGTGTCGCGCCCGCAGCCGCCGTCCAGCACATGAGCGGCGAGGTCGTCGGTGAAGGCGGAGAGGGTGGACATGAAGAACCGCGCGGAGCCGTCGGGGTGCTTGCACGCTCCCCGCCCCCGTACCGCCTGGGTCACCTCGCGCAGCGCCTCCAGAGCGGCGGGACCGCCCCCGTTCAGCACGTCGCTCAGGCCGCCCGCGGCGGCCGGCAGACCGAGCTTGCACGGGCCGCACTGACCGGCCGTCTCGGCGGCCAGCCAGTTGGCCACCCGCAGTGCCTCGCCCAGCGGGCAGGTCTCCGGGCCGATCGGCAGGATCGCGCCGGCGCCCAGCGAACCACCCACCGCCGCGAGCGACTCGCGCGAGACGACGGCGTCGTGCGCCGCCACGGAGTCGATCCAGTTGCCGTGGTAGCCGCCGGTCAGGACGCCCTGGGGCAGCGGCGGCGCGCCGGCGAGCTGGAGGACGTATCGCAGCGGCACGCCCGTCGGCACCTCCACGACCATCGGGCGCGCGACGGCGCCGGAGACGGTGAGCATGACGGTGCCAGGCTCCGCGTCGAGCCCGGTGTGCCCGTAGCGGCGTGCGCCGATCCTGGCGCCGATGGCCAGTTGCGCGTACGTCTCGGCGTTGGACAGCATCGTCGGGGCGCCCCCGACACCCGTCTCGGCGGCCCGCTCACGGCGGCCGGGGGGCAGGGCGGGCCCGCCGTTCGCCGCGCGGATGACGGACGAGGCCTCGCCGGAGACCATGCGCTCGGGCGTACGGACCACCCGCGCCCGCAGCTGCTGCCCGCGCCGGTCGGACAGGCCGCGCTCGGCGAGCGCGGCCCGCATCGATATCTCGGTGGAGTTGCGGGTGACGGCGACGACCAGGGTGCGCGCGCCGAGCGCCTCGGCCGCCAGCAGGGCGCCGTCCAGGATGAGATGCGGTGCGCGGTTGAGCAGCACCGTGTCCTTCCGGCAGGCCGGCTCGCCCTCGCTGCCGTTGATGACGACGACGGGACGCACCCCGCGCCGGATCGACGCCTTGGCGACGGCGCGCAGCTTCTTGCCGAAGGGGAATCCGGCGCCGCCGCGTCCGCGCAGGGTGATGTTCTCGGCGAGCTGTGCGAGCAGTTCCCCGGTCAACGGCTCCAGCGGCCCGTGCACCTTGAGGTGCATGGCGAGGTCGAGTCGCTCGACGAGGTCGAATCCCTGTGTCAGCTGGGGAAGGCCGACGACACGGACTTCGGGGACATCGGGGAGGGGGGCGTTCACGGTCGGTCTCCTGCGGATGGGTACCAGGGTTCACCGGCACTCGGGGTTCCCCCGCCGGTGGCGGGAGGCTGCTGGAATGCGTCGTCCGACTGTCGGTACAGATCGGCCTGTTGGTAGGGGTCGGGTGCCGGGGTGGCCTCGGGTCCCGGGTAGGGGGCCGACTGTAGGTACGTGTCGGAGGGCGGGTTTGTCTCAGCCGACCCGTACGTCTCCTGCTGAAAGTACGGAGAGGGCTGCTGGTACGGGTCGGCCACGGGCGGCGGTGCGCCGGCGCCCGGCTCCTGGCCCCGGGCCTGCGCGGGGGGCGGGGGCGACGGTGTCGGCCACATACCGGCCCCGGCCGCCGACGGCTCGCTGATGACCGGTATCTCCTCGGTCATCGGGATGCGTTCGGCGTACGGGATCTCGGGCGACGTCAGCGGGTCGGAGGGGTCGCCGAAGGGCGAGGCCGGGGTCGCCGGTGTCCCGGGCGCGGGGTCGGCGCCGAGGGAGACCGCGCGGTAGCCGGCCGACAGCCTCGTACCGGCACCGGGCCCACGTCCCGCGGCCCCTGGGTCGAAGAACGTGTCCGCGAGCGGGTCCGGATAGGGAGCCGGAGCGGGAGCCGCGGGCGGCGGCGGGGCGGCGGCGTACGGCGCGGCCGACGGAGGCGCGAAGGAGTCGGCGACGAAGGTCTCCGCGAGCGGGTCCGCGCTCGGCGGGCGCCCCGCCTCGTAAAGAGGAGGCGACGGCGGGGCGATGCGCGGCGGGACACGGGTCGCGCCGAGCGGCACCGCGCCGACGGAGCCGGACCGCTGGCGCGGGAACTGCTGCTCGAACTCCACCTGCGGCGCGTTCGCCGCGCCCGGCAGGGGTTCGCGGGCCAGGTCTCGGCGCGCGGACTGCTCCGGCTCGGGAGCCTCGCGTACGCCGCCGGTCAGCTTGAGGATCTTGTCGGCGATTCGGCGCTGGACCGGCCGCGGCAGCAGCCGTACGGAGACGGCGCCGATGACGGCGACGAGCGCCAGGCAGTACATGGTCATCACCCAGGTCGCGGCGGCACGGCCCGCGTACAGGCCGTGCATCAGCGCGAAGCACCAGGCCGGATAGGCCAGCATGTGCAGCGCGCGCCAGCGGCCGGCGATCTTGCCGGGGAGAGCGAAGGCGCTGCGCAGCGCGCCGGTCGCGGCGGCGATCACCATCAGGACGCCGGCGAGCGAGCCGAAACCGATGAGAGCGTCCGTACCGGTGATCCCGAGGCTGAAGGGGAGCACGGCGCCGATCAGGGCGACGTGGCCGAGCGAGATCTTCACCGTGGCGTGCAGCAGCAGGAACCCGAGGGAGGCCATCGCGGTGAACCGGTGGATGCCCTGGGCGAGCAGCCGGTGGCGCGGGGAGAGCAGCAACCGGTCCGTGGCCATCAGTCCCCAGGCGACGGCCGCCGTGAGGGACACCAGCGACAGAACACCGGTCGTGAAGTCGAGCATCGCGCGGAACCCGTCACTCCCCGCTACGGCGAGGAGAGGCACGAGAACGAGCGCGGCTACCGACAACCCGCCCCTGACGGAGGGGCTCATGCCCGGGTTCGGGGAAGGCGCTGAGCGGATCTTGCTTTGAAGCTTCATGGGGGCAACTCCGAATGGCTCGGCAAAGCGGTCCCGTTGCCGCATGCTAAGTCGCTCCATACTGGGCAGTACGCGGTTTGCAGGTTTACCGAGGGGATTGAGCGTCAACTGACCCTGGGGTTGCCCCGGATAGGGTCGATACGCGGAGTAATTCGGGCACCGAAGGTTCGATGAATCACATACCGTCGATGGCCTGTTCTCGTCTCGAACGATCTTGTATGGGCCTCGAACGGTGCGCGGCGGTCGCGGAGCCGTCTGCGATCCGTCGCCTCCGTCGCCTCCGTCGCCTCCGTCGTCTCCGTCGTCCCTGTCGGCTCTGTCCCTCCGCGCTCGGTCGCCTCCGTGCGGATTCCGCTGTGCGAGCCGTGGGCCCGCTGCGGTACCCTGCTCGCATGCGTGCCGTACGCCTTCTGCTTAGCGAGCCGCGCTGAACAGACCGACGGATGACAGATCCGGTCGGAATCAGCGTGGCTGCCCCCTCCTGTGTGAGGGGTTTTTTCATTCCCGCAGCAGAGACGATCGATGGAGCTTCAGAGGACATGAGCGAGACGAATCCGGCCGCCGCCGGCGCGGAGACGACCGCGACGACCGCGCCGCACCGCTACACGGCTGCCATGGCCGCCGACATCGAGGCACGCTGGCAGGACTTCTGGGACAGCGAGGGCACCTACGAGGCGCCGAACCCGACCGGCGACCTGGCCGGGGACCCGGCCGTCGTCGCGCGCCCCAAGAAGTACGTCATGGACATGTTCCCGTACCCCTCCGGGACCGGGCTGCACGTGGGGCACCCGCTCGGCTACATCGCCACCGACGTCTACGCCCGTCATCAGCGCATGAACGGGTACAACGTGCTGCACACGCTGGGCTTCGACGCCTTCGGCCTGCCCGCCGAGCAGTACGCGATCAGCAGCGGCACCCACCCCCGGGAGTCCACCGAGGCCGCCATGGAGAACATGACGCGGCAGCTGCGCCGACTGGGCCTGGGGCACGACAAGCGCCGCTCGATCGCCACGATCGACCCCGAGTTCTACCGCTGGACCCAGTGGATCTTCGTACAGATCTTCAACTCCTGGTACGACCCGGACGCCGACCGGGCCCGCCCGATCAGCGAGCTGGTGGCGCGGTTCGAGAGCGGCGAGCGCGCGACACCGGACGGTCGGAGCTGGAGCGAGCTGACGGAGAAGGAGCGCGCCGACGTCCTGGGCGAGTACCGGCTGGCGTACGCCTCCGAAGCCCCCGTCAACTGGTGTCCCGGCCTGGGCACCGTTCTGGCGAACGAGGAAGTCACCGCCGACGGCCGCTCCGAGCGGGGCAACTTCCCGGTCTTCAAGTCCAAGCTGCGCCAGTGGAACATGCGCATCACCGCGTACGCCGACCGGCTGCTGACCGACCTGGACGCGCTGGACTGGCCCGATGCCATCAAGCAGCAGCAGCGCAACTGGATCGGGCGCAGCGAGGGCGCGCGCGTCGACTTCCCGGTCGGCGACGCCGGTGCCATCACTGTCTTCACGACCCGTCAGGACACGCTGTTCGGCGCCACGTACATGGTCCTGGCGCCCGAGCACGAGCTGGTCGAGAAGATCGTCCCGGCCGCCTGGCCCGAGGGCACGCACGACGTGTGGACGGGGGGCCACGCGACGCCCGCCGACGCCGTCGGCGCGTACCGCAAGCAGGCCGCCTCGAAGTCCGACGTCGAGAGGCAGGCCGAGGCGAAGGACAAGACGGGCGTCTTCACGGGCGCCTACGCGACCAATCCGGCCAACGGTGAACGGATTCCGGTCTTCATCGCGGACTACGTGCTGATGGGGTACGGCACGGGCGCGATCATGGCCGTCCCGGCGCACGACAGCCGTGACTTTGCGTTTGCACGCGCTTTCGAACTGTCGATGCGCTGTGTCGTGGAGCCGAGCGACGGCCGGGGCACCGATCCCGCCGAGTGGGACGACGCGTTCGTCGCGTACGACGCGAAGATCGTCAACTCGTCGTCCCCCGCCCTCACCCTGGACGGACTGGGCGTCGTCGATGCCAAGGCGAAGATCACCGAATGGCTGGCCGCCGAGGGCATCGGCGAGGGAACCGTCAACTTCCGGCTGCGTGACTGGCTGTTCAGCCGGCAGCGCTACTGGGGCGAGCCCTTCCCCGTCGTCTACGACGAGGACGGCATCGCGCACACGCTGCCCGAGTCGATGCTGCCGCTGGAGCTGCCCGAGGTCGACGACTACTCACCGCGTACGTTCGACCCGGACGACGCGGACACCCAGCCCGAGACACCGCTGTCACGCAACGAGGACTGGGTCGCCGTCGAGCTGGACCTGGGGGACGGCAAGGGCGTACGGCGCTACCGCCGCGAGACCAACACCATGCCGAACTGGGCCGGTTCGTGCTGGTACGAGATCCGCTACCTGGATCCGCACAACTCCACGAAGCTGGTCGACCCGGCCGTGGAGCAGTACTGGATGGGTCCCCGCGACGGCATGCCGCACGGCGGCGTCGACCTGTACGTGGGCGGCGCCGAGCACGCCGTGCTGCATCTGCTGTACGCGCGCTTCTGGTCCAAGGTGCTGTTCGACCTGGGCCATGTCTCGTCGGTGGAGCCGTTCCACAAGCTGTACAACCAGGGCATGATCCAGGCCTTCGTCTACCGCGACAGCCGCGGCATCGCGGTCGAGGCCAACGAGGTCGAGGAGCGGGAGGACGGCTACTGGTTCCGCGGCGAGAAGGTCAGCCGTCTGCTGGGCAAGATGGGCAAGTCCCTGAAGAACGCGGTCACTCCGGACGAGATCTTCGCCGAGTACGGCGCCGACACGCTGCGGCTGTACGAGATGGCGATGGGTCCGCTGGATGTGTCACGGCCGTGGGACACCCGTGCGGTGGTGGGCCAGTACCGGCTGCTCCAACGGCTGTGGCGCAACGTCGTGGACGAGGCGACCGGTGAGGTCACGGTCGTCGACCTGCCGGACGCCGACATCGACGTGGCGACGCTGCGTGCCCTGCACAAGGCGATCGACGGGGTCGGCCAGGACATGGCGATGCTGCGGTTCAACACCGCCATCGCCAAGATCACCGAGCTGAACAACCATCTGACCAAGGTGGGCGGACCGGTCGCCCGCTCGGTCGCGGAGCGGCTGGTGCTGCTGGTGGCGCCGCTGGCGCCGCACGTGTCCGAGGAGCTGTGGCGCAGGCTGGGGCACACCGGCTCGGTCGCGCACGCGGCCTTCCCGGTCGCCGATCCGGCGTATGTGGTGGACGAGACCGTCACCTGCGTCGTACAGATCAAGGGCAAGGTCAAGGCGCGGCTGGAGGTCTCCCCGTCGATCGCGGACGAGGAGCTGGAAGCGCTCGCGCTGGGCGATGCGGCGGTGGTCGCCGCGCTGGGCGGCGCGGGCATCCGCAAGGTGATCGTGCGGGCGCCGAAGCTGGTCAACATCGTGACCGCGTAGGCGGCGGCGTAGGCGTAGGCGCCGACGGGGAGTCCGCGGGCCGTCTGAGGACCGTCCGCGGGCCGCCCGCGGGCCGTCTGAGGACCGTCCGCGGGCACAGGGCTTTCCCTTACGGGCAGTTTGGGGGTTCCGACGGAACCCTCAGGCTGCCCGTTCCGTTTACGGTGGAGAGACCGACGTCGACACCGGAGAGGCATCCTCATGGAGGCCGTGCTTTTGATCGTGGCGCTGCTCTTCGTCGCATTCGTGGCGTTGGGCGTGTTCGTGAGCGTCAAGGCGGTCCGAGCGGCCAAGCGAGGCGTGGACCGTACGATCACGCAGGCCCGCCGGACGGTCGAGGACACCACCCTGAGAGCGAAGAGCCTCGGGCAGACGGGCGTGACGGCCGAGCTGGCGCAGCTCCGGCTCTCGCTGCGCACGTCGATGCGGGCCACCCAGGAGGCGCTCCGGGCGAACGAGGCGCAGGACGCCTCGCTGGCGGAGTCGCTGAGCCTCTTCCAGCGGCTGAGTGTGTACGGGCACGAGCTGGACGACGAGCTCAGGCGGCTGGAGCGGGACCCGGACCGGGCGACGATCTCCCGGCGGCTCCCGGAGCTGCGGGAGCGTACGGAACGGATCACGAAGTCGGCCGATTCGCTGCGGTGGGCGGCCAGGGACCGGGCACGGAAGTTCTCCGAGGACGAGCTGACGCTCCTCAGCGAGCAGATCGACGTCGAGTCGGGGGCGCTGCGGCACTGGGCGTCGGCGGAGCCGAACGCGGAGCCGAACGCCGATCCGAACCGACAGGCAGCTCCAGGGCCTCAGCCGATGGAGTGGCCGGAGCCCGAGCCGCCGACCGGTCCTGAGAGCGCGGGGGCACGTGGCGGGCGCGCGGCGCGCCCGGAGCCCGCACTCGCCGACCAGACATGGCCCGATCCGCCCCCGGCGGGCGAAGGGCCGCAGGCGATCGAGCCGCCCGACCCCCGGCAGACCACCTATCCGTGGCAGGAGAGGTCGACGCGGCCGGAGACGACGAACTGACGTCTCCTGCCCGGTAGTTGACGGGCGGTCGCGGGGTGGTGGGTTGCGGGTGGCCGGACGGGGCACACGCATGGCGGTGGCGGGCCGTCAGAGGTGTGGACCCGTCCGGATCGGACCACGTCGAAGAGGAGAAGAGGGCGGAAGCCGATGGGGACCTCTTCGAATTCGGCGGGCGTGGCGGGGCCGGGCTGCCGACCGGCGGTCGCGGCGGGTAACCTCCCGCTCATGTCCCGCCATGTCGCGATCGTCACCGATTCAACGGCCTACCTGCCGCCCCAGGCGATGGAACGCCATGGCATCACCGCGGTGCCGCTGACCGTCGTACTCGGCGACCGGGCGCTCGAAGAGGGCACCGAGATCTCGGCAAGATCGCTCGCCCTCGCGCTGCAGAAACGGCGCTCCGTGACCACCTCCCGGCCGAGCCCCGAAGTCTTCGCCGCCGCGTACCGGGCAGCCGCCGAGGCCGGGGCGACGGGCATCGTCTCCCTGCATCTGTCGGCGGAGTTCTCCGGGACGTACGACGCCGCGGTTCTCGCCGCGCGGGACGCGCCCGTGCCGGTACGGGTGGTGGACACCGGGATGGTCGCGATGGCCCTCGGTTTCTGCGCCCTGGCGGCGGCGGAGACGGCGGAGGCGGACGGCACGCTGGACGAGGCGGTGGCGGCCGCGGAGAAGCGGGCCGCCGGGACGTACGCGTACTTCTACGTCGACACACTGGACTACCTGCGGCGCGGGGGCCGGATCGGTACCGCGCAGGCGCTGCTGGGCTCGGCGCTCGCCGTGAAGCCGCTGCTCCAACTGGACGGCGGGCGGATCGAGTTGCTGGAGAAGGTGCGTACGGCGTCGAAGGCGATCGCGCGCCTGGAGGAGATCGTCGCCGAGCGGGCGGGCACCGGTCAGGTCGACATCGCGGTGCATCATCTCGCCGCGCACGAACGGGCCGCCGCGCTCGCCGAACGGCTGCGGGAACGGGTGCCGGGCCTCGCGGAGATGCATGTGAGCGAGGTGGGCGCGGTGATCGGGGCGCACACCGGGCCGGGGCTGTTGGGGGCCGTGGTCTCGCCACGCTGAGCCGCTTCACGGGGCGGAATCGCTCGTTCGGGTGGCCGAGTTATCCACAACTGGTGAGTTATCCACGGTAATTCGACGCTTTCGGCGGCATCGGGCGGGAGTGCCTACCGTCTGGAGGCATGACTCTTCGATCACACTCCGTGACCAGCGGCCCCGGCCGTGCCCCGGCGTCCGACGGCCGTGTCCGTGGTGCGCGAGGGGCCCGCCACGGTCGAGGCCGGCCGTTCGTCTCCTCCGCGCCGCGCTCGCGCCGCAGGCGCGCGGGCACGACACCCGCGACGACGGCCTTACGCCGCCGCGCCGATGCTCTCTTCGCCGTGACGCCGGGTGCTGCGACTGGCGGGCTCGCCGACGCGGGGGCGGCTCGGGTGGCCGCCGCGGTGGGCGGTCCGGCTCCGGCCTCAGCCTCAGCCCCGGTCCCGCTGATTCCCGGGGCGACTTCGGCGCCTGCTCCGACACCGACCCTGTCGCCGCCTCCGGCCGGGCCGGAGGCTGGGCGGCGCGAGCGGATGTGGCTGGCCGTCAGGGAGCGGTTGCCGTTGTGGGTGCAGCTCAGATGTGGGGTGGAGCCGAAGACACTCGCCGCGCTGTCGGTGGTGCTCGTCGTCGCAGCCGTGCTGGCGGCCCAGCATTTCTGGTCCGGCCGGCCACAGCCGGTCAGCGCGCCGGAGACGGTCCGTGAAGAGGTGGGCACGGCGGGGCCCGCGCGGGAGCCCGTACCGTCGCCAGAGGTACCTCCAGCTGCCGCCGCCCCCTCGTCGGGCAGGCGCGTGGTGGTCGATGTCAGCGGCAAGGTGCGCAGTCCCGGTGTCCACCGACTGCCCGCCGGGTCGAGGGTGACCGACGCGCTGCGGGCCGCCGGGGGAGTCAGGCCCGGCGCCGATCTGACCGGGCTCAACCGCGCACGCGTGCTGGTGGACGGCGAGCAGGTGGTCGTCGGCGGCCCCGCGCCACCGGGGCAGCCCGCGCCCGGCGGGGGCGCGGCGGGGCCGGGCGCCGGCGGCCAAGGTCCCGGCGGGGCGCCGGTGAGCCTCAGCACCGCCACCGTGGAACAGCTCGACACCCTGCCCGGAGTCGGCCCGGTGCTCGCGCAGCACATTCTCGACTACCGCACCCGGCACGGCGGATTCAGGTCCGTCGACGAGCTGCGCGAGGTGAACGGGATCGGCGAACGCCGGTTCGCCGACATCGAGCCCCGTGTGCGGCCGTGACCCGCGCGGCCGTACACGCCTCCTCCGGGCATCCGCTGGGCGCCGCGGCCCCTCGCCAGGAAGGCCCGGCCGACCTGCGGCTGGTCCCGCCCGCGCTGGCTGCCTGGGCCGCCGCGGCGCTGGCGACGGGCGCACCGGGGAACCGGATCGCCGGTGCGGTGCTGACCGGGCTGGTCGTGGCGGGTGTGCTGCTGGTGAGGGCGGCTCTCCTGCCGGGGCCCGTGGCGGGGCGGCAGACGGGTGCCGGGCCGAGGGATGTGCGGCGGCGGGTCAATGGCGTCGCTGTGGCCGCTGCGCTGCTCTGTGCCGTCGCGGGGGCCGGGTCCGCCTGGCTGCACGGCGCGGACCGGCACCGAGGCCCGGTGCCCGCACTGGCGGAGGAGTACGCACGCGCCACCGTGGAGCTGACGGTCACCTCCGACCCGCGCCCCATCAGACCGCGGGTCCACGGCGGCAGGCTCTCCTCGGCGGGCCTCGTCCTGGACGCGGACCTCACGCGCGTGACCTCCCGGGACGGAGCCGTCACGGCCGTCCGTACGCCGGTGCTCGTCTTCGCGGGAGCCGGGGCGGGGGACGGCGCCAGGGCCTGGCAGCGGCTGCTGCCGTCCACCGGGCTGAGGCTGGCGGGGCGGCTGGCGCCGCCGGCGGAGGGCGACGAGAGGTACGCGGCGCTGCTACGGGTGGAGGGAAGTGGGCCACCGGAGGTCGTACGTCCGCCGACCGGCGTGCAACGCACGGCGGGCCGGCTGCGCGCCGGACTGCGGGACGCGACGCAAGGGCTCCCGCCGGACGCCCGCGCGCTGTTGCCCGGACTGGTGGTCGGGGACACCTCCCGTATCCCGCCGGAGCTGCACGACGCGTTCACGGCGACCGACCTCTCCCATCTGCTCGCCGTCTCCGGAAGCAATCTGACGATCGTCCTCGCCCTGCTCATCGGGCCCCCGGGGCTCGCGCTGAGGGCCGAGCGGCGCGGACTCGCCCCTCGTCTGGGGATCTCACTGCGGTCGACGGCCCTGCTGGGCGGGGCGCTCACGCTCGCCTTCGTGGTGGTCTGCCGGCCGGAGCCGAGCGTGCTGCGGGCGGCGGCCTGCGGACTGATCACCCTGCTGGCCATCGGCACCGGCCGGCGTAGATCGCTGATCCCGGCGCTGGCCGCCGCCGTGCTGCTCCTCGTCCTCTGGGACCCGGCCCTGGCGCGCAGCTTCGGCTTCGTGCTGTCCGTGCTCGCCACGGGCGCGCTGCTCACCATCGGTCCGCGCTGGAGTGCGGCGCTGAGGCGGCGAGGGGTGCCGCCCCGGCTCGCCGAGGTGCTGGCGGCAGCGGCGTCGGCGCAGGCGGTGTGCGCGCCGGTGGTGGCGGTGTTCGCCGCGCGGGTGAGTCTCGTCGCGATCCCCTGCAACCTGTTCGCGGAGCTGGCGGTGGCGCCGGCGACGGTGCTCGGGTTCGCCGCGCTCGCCACGGCGCCGGTGGCGATGCCGGCGGCCGAGCTGCTGGCCCGGTGTGCGGGCTGGCCCGCCGGATGGATCGCCTCGGTTGCCCGTACCGGCGCGGCGCTGCCGGGGGCCGAGTCCGAGTGGCCCGGCGGCTGGCGGGGCGGGGCGCTGCTCGCCGTCGTCACGGTGCTCGTCGTGTACGCGGTACGGCGTATACGCGGCCACCCATGGGTCGCCGCCATGTGCGCGGTGCTCCTGCTGCTGGCCGTCCTGCGGCCGGCACCCTTCACCCGGATGGTCACCGGTTGGCCGCCGCCGGGCTGGGTGCTGGCGATGTGCGACGTCGGGCAGGGCGACACGCTGGTGCTCGCGGCCGGCGAGGGAGCTGGTGTGGTCGTGGACGCCGGTCCCGATCCCCTGCTGGCCGACAGATGTCTGCGCGACCTCGGGATCACCCGTGTACCACTGGTCGTCGTCAGCCATTTCCACGCCGACCATGTCACCGGACTGCCCGGGGTGCTGCGTGGCAGGAGGGTCGGTGCCATCCAGACGACCACCCTTCAAGAGCCGTGGGAGCAGAGCGAGTTCGTACGGCGGACGGCGGGGGAGGCGCGCGTCCCGCTGGTGCGCGCGATACCGGGGGAGCGGCGCCGGGTCGGGCCGCTCGACTGGCGGGTCCTGTGGCCGAGGGCCGGACCCGGGCTGGGCGCGGGCGGACCGAACGACGCGAGCGTCACCCTGTTCGTCCGGACGGCGGGCGGTCCGACCCTGTTGCTGCTCGGTGATCTCGAACCGCCCGCCCAGCAGGGCCTGTCGAGGGACCATCCGTCGCTGCCGCCGGTGGACGTACTGAAGGTCGCGCACCACGGTTCGGCCTTCCAGGACCCGGGACTGCTGCGTGAGTTGCGGCCCCGGCTGGCCCTGATCTCCTGCGGCAGGGACAACCCGTACGGCCATCCCTCACCGCGCACGGTCGGCGCGCTGCGGGCCGGGGGAGCGGTGGTGATGCGTACCGACACGGACGGCGCGGTCGCGGTGACCGGCGCGGGGGCCGGGCTGCGGGCGGTGCCACGCGGGCCCGGGTGACGAGGAGAAGGGGTTCGAGACGCCCGCCCAGACGGGAGCGGGGCGGGACACGGCGTACGACGGTGGCTCGCGGACGTCGGCTTCGGGAGTCACAGCTCCCACCCGCCGGCCCTCGACGAGCGCGGTGACCAGGACGACCCGGCAGGTACGTTCCGGGTCGTGGAGGCGCCGGACGGCGACCTGGATGTGCTGTGGGACGGGAAGCCCCAGCTCCGTATCGACCGGCGGCCGCGTGCGCCGGCCGACTTCACCGCCGGATCCTGGTACCACCGACGGCCGGATCACGCTCACCGGCGGCAAGCTCGTCACCACGGTGAACGGTGAGCGGCGCGAGCGGGAGCTGGTCGGGGACGACGAGGTCCTGGCCGTCTACCTGGAGCACTTCGGTCTCGACCTGGACGAGGTGCCTCAGGTCATGGCCGATCGGACGAGGAAAGGACGTAACTGGACGTCAGGTACTTGCGGGTAGGTGACTGGCCAAACCCCCTTTGAGCGCCCGTGTTTGCCCTCAACGGCACAAGGGTGATCGAATGCCTATTCGTCAAAGGTCCGTGTATTCGGCAAGAATGTGATGCCGCGCACGGGCGCCGGGTCCCAGCAGCACGGGGGTGGGCAGGAATGTTCAGACGTTGGTTCGGCGGGGGCGCGGCCGCCGCGGCGGAGGCCGGGCCGCTCGCGGACGTGGCGGTGCCGCCCACGGCGGGCGTACTGAGCTGCCGCGTTCTCGATCCGGCCGGCGAACCCGTCCGGCGGGCCGAGTTCGTCCTCAGTGACAGCTCGGGTCGGAAGGCCGTCGGCGGGGAGACCGATCCGTTCGGCTCGGTCATGGCGACCGTCCCGGCCGCTGAGTACCGGCTCGCGGTCACGGCCGACGGCTTCACGCCGTACCACCGCGATGTCACGGTGAACGAGAGCGCGCACGCGGGCCTCGGCGACGTGACCCTCCAGATCGCGACGCCCCCGCCGCTCCCTGATCCGGGGGAGTGGGAGATCGAGCCGACACACTCTCAGATCGGCTTCACCGCACGCCATATCGGACTGGCGCGGATCCACGGCCGGTTCAACATCTTCGCCGGAGCCGTGCGGATAGCCGAGCGTATGGACCAGTCCGCGATGCACGTCATCATCGACGCCTCGTCCATCGACACGAACGTCCGGACGCGCGACGACCATCTGCGCTCGGCGGACTTCCTCGACGTGGCGAACTATCCGACGATGGAGTTCTACAGCGACCGCTTCGTCCACCGGGGCGGCGGCCACTGGGGCGTGACCGGCGCGCTGACCCTGCACGGCGTGAGCCGCACGGTCACCCTGGACACCCGCTACCTGGGCATCGGCAGCGGGATGGAGGGCGAGACCCGCGCGGCCTGCCGCGCCACGACCGAGCTGCGCCGAGAGGACTTCACCCTCACCTGGCAGACGATGGTCGCTCGTGGCATCGCCGTCGTCGGCTCCAGCATCACCATCGATCTGGACGTCCAGATCGTCCGCAAGTCCTGAGGCCTGTGCCCTGAGTTCTCAGTTTTCAGTCCTGAGACCCGGAGTGTCACTCCTCGGGCGGCGCTTCGAGCCACCCCTCGTACTCGGCGGCGAACGCGTCCAGCGCCGTGGGGTCGAGCCGTGTCGTCGCGTCCTCGATCACCACCAGCCACTGCGCGTCCTCGGCGTCGTCCTCGCCGGCCAGGGCGTCCCGTACGAGCTGGGGCTCCTCCACCACCCCGAAGCGGTCGGCGAGTTCACTCGCCACCTCCTCGGCGGCGTCGCGGTCGGGCAGCACCAGTACATGTCGAACATCGCTCACCCGCCCATTCTCCCGTACCCGGCCGGCACGCGGAGCGCTGTCGGTGGGCCGTGCGATGCTGGACCGCGATGGCCACCAGGAAGACTTCCCCCGACGATCCGCTCGCCCCTCTCACGCTCGCAGTGGGCCAGGAGGATCTGCTGCTGGACCGCGCCGTCCAGCAGGTCGTGGCGGCGGCCCGCGCCTCCGACCCGGACACGGACGTACGCGACCTCTCCTCCGACCAGCTCCATCCCGGCACCCTGGCCGAGCTGACGAGCCCGTCGCTCTTCGCCGAGCGCAAGGTCGTCGTCGTACGGAACGCGCACGACCTCCCCGCCGACACGATCAAGGACGTCAAGGCGTATCTCGACGCACCGGCCGAGGAGATCACGCTCGTCCTGCTGCACGCGGGCGGGCCCAAGGGCAAGGCCCTGCTCGACGCCGCCCGCAAGGCCGGCGCCCGTGAGGTCTCCTGCGCGAAGACGACCAAGCCCGCCGAGCGGCTCAACTTCGTACGGTCGGA
Source organism: Streptomyces sp. NPDC051217 (assembly GCF_044455465.1). Taxonomy (NCBI): domain Bacteria; kingdom Bacillati; phylum Actinomycetota; class Actinomycetes; order Kitasatosporales; family Streptomycetaceae; genus Streptomyces; species Streptomyces sp. NPDC051217. The sequence goes on along the minus strand of NZ_JBITEV010000003.1, from coordinate 321,040 downwards.
GTTCCGCACGCTGGGACGGTCGGCCACGCCCGAGGCCTGCCAGGCGCTGGTCGACTCGATCGGCAGCGATCTGCGGGAGCTGGCGAGCGCGGTGTCCCAGCTCGCCGCCGACGTCGAAGGCGCGATCGACGACGCCGTCGTCGCCCGCTATTACACGGGCCGCGCCGAGGCGTCGAGCTTCACCGTCGCCGACCGTGCTGTGGAGGGCCGCGCGGCCGACGCGCTCGAAGCGCTGCGCTGGTCGCTGTCGACCGGCGTCGCGCCCGTACTGATCACCAGCGCCCTCGCGCAGGGCGTGCGCGCCATCGGCACGCTCTCCTCGGCACGGGGCGGCCGGCCCGCCGATCTCGCGCGTGAGCTGGGCATGCCGCCGTGGAAGATCGACAGGGTGCGTCAACAGATGCGCGGCTGGACCCCGGACGGGGTGGCGACGGCGCTGCGCGCGGTCGCGGAGGCCGACGAAGGCGTCAAGGGCGGCGGCGCCGACCCCGAGTACGCGCTGGAGAAGGCCGTCGTGACGGTCGCCCGCGCGGCCCGCGCCGGCCGCTGACGCAACACAGCTCACGCACGGCACAGCAGCCCGGCCGGCATGCCGAAGGCCCCGGTACGCCGTACCGGGGCCTTCGTCGTCAAACCTGGCTGGATCCGCACCCGCGTGGCGAACGCAGTCGTGCGCGGATCCGAAAGACACCGGTCAGGAGCGGTAGAGAGGGCCCGCTGAGTCCGTTCCGGCGGTTGGAATCAAGAGTGAGCAGACAGTCGCTCAGCCCTGCAGGGCGGCAACCTTCGACGCCAGCGCCGACTTCTTGTTGGCGGCGGCGTTCTTGTGGATGACACCCTTCGAGGCAGCCTTGTCGAGCTTGCGCGACGCCTCACGGACGGCCACGTTCGCCGTCTCGGCGTCACCGGCGGCAACAGCCTCGCGGGCCTTGCGGATCGCGGTCTTGAGCGACGACTTGACGGCCTTGTTGCGCAGGCGCGCCTTCTCGTTGGTCTTGTTCCGCTTGATCTGGGACTTGATGTTCGCCACGAAATGCCTTTTCAGGTTCGATGATCTTTGAATGAGCGTCCACGCCGAGACGGCAGCAGACACAGCTGACAACGCTACCAGTCGCCGCCCGACCGGCCCAAACCGGGCGCAGCCCCGTACCCGTGGGACGATGGAGCCTACGTATCGATCCGATGTCGACCCGAGACGAGACGCCGCGCGTCTCAAGAATCAGGACCCTGCGTGCCCGCGACCCCTACCAACGTGCCCGAGCCGAGCCGTACGGACCCGGCGCTGCTCCGCAATTTCTGCATCATCGCGCACATCGACCACGGCAAGTCGACGCTCGCCGACCGGATGCTCCAGCTGACCGGCGTGGTCGACCAGCGGCAGATGCGTGCCCAGTATCTCGACCGGATGGACATCGAACGCGAGCGCGGCATCACGATCAAGTCCCAGGCGGTCCGGCTGCCCTGGGCCCCCAACGAGGGTCCGGACAAGGGCACCACCCATGTCCTGAACATGATCGACACCCCGGGCCACGTGGACTTCACCTACGAGGTGTCCCGCTCGCTCGCCGCCTGCGAGGGCACGGTCCTGCTGGTGGACGCCGCGCAGGGCATCGAGGCACAGACCCTCGCCAACCTCTATCTGGCGATGGAGAACGACCTCACCATCATCCCGGTGCTCAACAAGATCGACCTGCCTGCCGCACAGCCCGAGAAGTTCTCCGAGGAACTGGCGAACCTGATCGGCTGCCAGCCCGAGGACGTGCTGAAGGTCTCCGCGAAGACCGGCGTCGGCGTCGACGTGCTGCTCGACCGGGTCGTCAAGGACGTGCCCCCGCCGGTCGGCGTCGCCGACGCCCCGGCGCGCGCGATGATCTTCGACTCGGTGTACGACTCGTACCGGGGCGTCGTCACGTACGTGCGTGTCATCGACGGCCAGCTCAACAAGCGCGAGCGCATCCGGATGATGTCCACCGGCGCCACCCACGAGCTGCTGGAGATCGGTGTCTCCTCGCCCGAGATGACCCCGGCCGACGGCCTCGGTGTGGGCGAGGTCGGCTATCTCATCACCGGCGTGAAGGACGTCCGGCAGTCCAAGGTCGGTGACACGATCACCTCCTTCAGCAAGGGCGCGACCGAGGCGCTGGGCGGCTACAAGGACCCCAAGCCGATGGTGTTCTCCGGCCTCTATCCGCTGGACGGCTCGGACTACCCCGAGCTGCGCGACGCCCTCGACAAACTCCAGCTCAACGACGCGGCCCTGGTCTACGAGCCGGAGACCTCCGCCGCTCTCGGCTTCGGTTTCCGCGTCGGCTTCCTCGGGCTGCTGCACCTCGATGTGATCCGGGAGCGGCTGGAGCGCGAGTTCAACCTCGACCTGATCGCGACCGCGCCGAACGTGGTCTACCGGGTGGAGATGGAGGACGGCAAGGAGCACACCGTCACCAACCCGAGCGAGTTCCCCGAGGGGAAGATCGACTCGGTGCACGAGCCGGTCGTCCGGGCCACGATCCTCGCGCCCAGCGAGTTCATCGGCTCGATCATGGAGCTCTGCCAGACCCGCCGAGGCACGCTCCTCGGTATGGACTATCTCTCCGCCGACCGGGTGGAGATCCGCTACACCCTCCCCCTCGCCGAGATCGTCTTCGACTTCTTCGACCAGCTGAAGTCGAAGACCCGTGGCTACGCGTCGCTGGACTACGAGCCCACCGGCGAGCAGAGCGCCCAGCTCGTCAAGGTCGACATCCTGCTGCACGGCGACAAGGTCGACGCCTTCTCCGCCATCACGCACCGGGACCAGGCCTACGCGTACGGCGTACGGCTCGTCGCCAAGCTCAGGGAGCTCATCCCGCGCCAGGCCTTCGAGGTGCCCATCCAGGCGGCCATCGGATCGCGGGTCATCGCCCGCGAGACGATCCGCGCCATCCGTAAGGACGTCCTCGCCAAGTGCTACGGCGGTGACATCTCCCGGAAGCGCAAGCTGCTGGAGAAGCAGAAGGAGGGCAAGAAGCGGATGAAGATGGTCGGCAGCGTGGAGGTCCCGCAGGAGGCGTTCATCGCGGTGCTGTCGAGCGACGAATCGTCCGGCAAGAAGAAGTGATCCCGGGCGCGCGGCGGGTTACGGGCGGAGGCGGCGGGGAAGTGACTCGCGAGTAGGACCGGTCGGGTCCGGGCGCACAGGCGCGCGGGCCCGTCGGCCGTTCACGGGTCCGGTTCGTTATGAAGCGGCTCCCCGCGTCCCCTTACGCACCGGGCGGGTCCGCTCTAGTCTGATCACTGCTCGATGGTTACTCACCAGTTAAACAACAAGCCTGTCGCGCAAGCATTGCGGGGCCCGGAGGACGTCGTGAGCGACACAAAGACCTTGATCGAGAATCGGCCGCCGTCAGTGGCGACTCTCTTCATTGAGCGCGTGGCGGCCACGCCGGACGCGGAGGCGTACCGCTATCCGGTCCCGCCCGCCACGGGTCAGGGCCCCGACGACTGGAAGTCCCTGAGTTGGGGCCAGGCCGCGGTGCGGGTGTACGCGGTGGCCGCCGGTCTCATCGCGCTGGGCGTACGGCCCGAGGAGCGTGTCGCGCTCGCCGCCGCCACCCGGGTCGAGTGGATCCTCGCCGACCTCGGTGTGATGTGCGCGGGCGCCGCGACCACGACCGTCTACCCCTCGACGAACGCCGAGGAGTGCGCGTACATCCTCGCCGACTCCGACAGCGTCATCCTCATCGCCGAGGACGCCGAGCAGCTCGCCAAGGCGCGCGAGCGCCGGTCCGAGCTGCCGAAGCTCGCCCATGTCGTGGTGATCGACGCGGCCCACGCGACGCCCGCCGAGGGCGACCCGGACGGCTGGGTGCTCTCCCTCGCCGAGCTGGAGGAGCGCGGGACGAAGTATCTGGAGGAGCACCCCGAGACCGTCAAGGAGCGGGTCGGCGCGATCACCGCCGAGCAGCTCGCGACCCTCATCTACACCTCGGGCACCACCGGCCGCCCCAAGGGTGTACGGCTGGCGCACGACAACTGGTCGTACGTGGCCAAGGCCATCGCGGGCACCGGACTCGTCACCAACGACGACGTCCAGTACCTCTGGCTGCCGCTGGCGCACGTCTTCGGCAAGGTGCTGACCTCCGGCCAGATCGAGGTCGGTCATGTCACCGCGGTCGACGGCCGCGTCGACAAGATCATCGAGAATCTGCCGGTGGTGCGCCCGACCTACATGGCGGCGGTGCCCCGCATCTTCGAGAAGGTCTACAACGGGGTCGCGGCCAAGGCGCGGGCCGGCGGCGCCGCGAAGTACAAGATCTTCCAGTGGGCCGCGGAGGTGGCCCGCGAGTACGCCAAGGTCCGCCAGGACAATTTCCGCCACACCGGCACCGCTTCGGCGCCCTTCGCTCTCCGCGCCAAGCACTCCGTCGCCGACAAGCTCGTCTACGCCAAGCTCCGCGAGGCGTTCGGTGGCCAACTGCGTGCCGCCGTCTCCGGATCCGCCGCCCTCGCGCCCGACATCGGCTTCTTCTTCTCCGGCGCCGGAATCCACATCCTGGAGGGCTACGGCCTCACCGAGTCCAGCGCCGCGAGTTTCGTCAACCCGGGCGAGGCCTACCGCACCGGCACCGTCGGCAAGCCGCTGCCCGGCACCGAGGTCCGGATCGCCGACGACGGCGAGATCATGCTGCGCAGCCCCGGCATCATGGACGGCTACCACGGCCTGCCCGAGAAGACCGTCGAAGTCCTCGAATCCGACGGCTGGTTCCACACCGGCGACATCGGTGAGCTGTCGGTCGACGGCTATCTGCGGATCACCGACCGCAAGAAGGACCTGATCAAAACCTCCGGCGGCAAGTACATCGCACCGGCCGAGGTCGAGGGTCAGTTCAAGGCGGTGTGCCCGTACGTCTCCAACATCCTGGTGCACGGCGCCGACCGGAACTTCTGCACCGCGCTCATCTCCCTGGACGAACCGGCCCTGCTCGGCTGGGCGGCGGAGAACGGCCTGGAGGGCGCCTCGTACGCCGACGTCGTCGCGTCGCCGCGGACGAAGGAGCTCATCGAGGGCTACGTGAAGGAGCTCAACGAGGGCCTTCAGCGCTGGCAGACGATCAGGAAGTTCCGGCTGCTGCCGCGCGACCTGGACATCGAGCACGGCGAGCTGACGCCGAGTCTGAAGCTCAAGCGGCCGGTCGTGGAGCGGGAGTACAAGTACTTGCTGGACGAGATGTACGAGGGCACGCGGGAGGCGTAGACGCGCCTACGCGCCATACATGAGTACGCGGGCGGGGCCGGCGGCCGGGATCTACGGCTGAAGGCTCCGTCCGCGGCGTAATTCTCGCAGTATGTTGTCGAGTCCGGCCACGTGGTCGCGGAGCGCGGCCAGTTCGCCGACACCGCGCAGGGTGTCCGCGTCGCCGTCGTCCCGGCCCTCGCCCTCGCCGCCGGCCGCGCCCGCACCGTCGCTGCCGGAGCCGCCGCCGTGACCGACCGGACCGCTCCTGTCGAGCATCGACTCGATCGCGGCGAGCCGCCGGGCCATCTCCGCGAGCTGTACGTTGTCTCGGGCAAGCAGGGCTTCCAACTGGCGGTTCTTGCGGTGCAGTTCGAGAAAGACCGTGACCTTGGCGCGCAGCACCCAGGGATCGAACGGCTTGGGGATGAAGTCGGCGGCCCCGGTCGCGTATCCGCGGAACGTGAATCCGCTGTCGGGATCGCTCCCGGTCAGGAAGATGATCGGGACGTCCTTCGCCTGGTCCAGCCGCTTGATTCCGGCGGCGGTGTCGAAGCCGTCCATGCCCGGCATCCGTACGTCCAGCAGGACCAGCGCGAACCGCTCGCGACGCAGGGCCCGCATCGCCTCCTCGCCCGAACGGGCACGCACCAGCGGGACGTTGAGGGACGCCAGAACGGCTTCGAGTGCGAGAAGGTTCTCCTCCATGTCGTCGACGAGGAGGATTCCCGCGCGGTCCGCGACAGGGGTGTCAGTGGCTGGTTCGGTGGGTATCTGGGTGCTCATCGTGGGTGGCGTCCGAGTAGGTGATGGCCGGGATTGGGGGATCCGGGTGCGTAGTGTGTCGGGGGTACGGTGGCCGGGAGGTGGCCTCTGAGCTCCGTTCTTCGCCCGCTTCTTCGCCCGTTTCGATGACTCGACGCATATGGGCACGCTCAGTCTGTCACTCTGTCGGGGTCGTAAGCGGCGCAACGAAAGAAACAACCAGGAGCCGCACGTGGTGCCTATAGGGGACCGTCGGGACCCGAACGATCCGGAAGTGCCGACTCCGACGCGGAGCCGGGCGTTCCGGAGCGACGAGCGACGCACGGCACGCACCAGCCTGCCGGGCAACCCGCTCGCTCCGTCGGCCGCGCGCCGGTTCGTACGCGCGGCGCTCGCCGAGTGGACCAGCCTCGGACTGCTCACCACCTGCGCCCTCTGCCAGGGCGACGAGGCGTGCCCACCGGGTCAGCACAGCACGGACGGGCTGGCCGACGACGCGGTGCTGATCGTCGACGAACTGGTCACCAACGCCGTCGTGCACGCGGGCACCAACGTCGAACTGCTCTGCCGTCTCGAAGCACCGCGGGAGCCGGAGGCCGACGGGCCCGACGCGGCGCCGGGACCCGACCGGGCGCCCAGCGCCGACGGCGCACCCGTCGCGCTCCCCGAGCCGGACGCGGCCTCCGAGCAGGAGCCCGCCGCGCTCGTCATCGAGGTCTCCGACCACCACCCCGCCCGCTCCGTACGCAGCGACGCGCACGGCCCGGCGGGCGGCGGCGCCCCCGACTACGGCCGGGGCCTCCAGCTCATCGCCGCCCTCGCGGAACGCTGGGGCATCACCTACCGCACCGGCCTCAAGACCGTCTGGGCCCGCCTCCCGCTCGACGGGCCGACGACCGAGGTCCCCTCCGGCACCGACGCGGCAGCGTCGGTCAACGGAGTCGTCGGCGAACCCGCCCTGCGCCGCGGGCTGCGCGCCGCCGAGATCCTCGGCGCCGCACCGCGCGGTATGCCGCGCGAGGACCCGGACTGGATCAGCCGGGGCGCCCTCTCCTTCCTCGCCGAAGCCTCCGACCTGCTGGCCGGCCAGCTCGACGAGGACCTGGTCGCCGCGCTCGCCGGGCAGCTGCTCGTGCCCCGGCTCGCCGACTGGTGCGCGATCTGGCTCGACGGCGAAGGCGAAGGACGCGGCCGAGCCGGCACGCCTCGGCTCGCCCGCGTCTGGCACGCCGACGAGTCCCGCATCGAGCTGCTCCGCGCCCTCCTTGAGAAGGAGCCACCGCGGCTCCTCGACTCCCAGCGCGGACAGGACGGCACGGGCGGCGGCACCGGCGGGCGCAACGTTCCCGTGCCCGTCCCCTGGCCCGGCTCCGGCCAGACCGGCGCGCACGACGGCGCGGCCGTCGCCTGCCGGCTCGTCGCCAACGGCCGCCCCCTCGGCACCCTGGTCCTCGGCCGGCGCCGGCTCGCCCGGATGCCCGACGAAGTGGTCGCGCTCATCGAGGACTTCGCCCGCCGCGTCGCCCTCGCGATCGGCGCCGCCCGCCGCTACACCCGCCAGGCCACCATCAGCCGCGTCCTGCAACGCAGCCTGCTGCCCAGCCAGGTCGCCCGGATCCCGGGCGTCGAGAGCCACCTCGTGTACGAGCCCGCCGACGACGGCGTGGTCGGCGGCGACTTCTACGACGTCTTCCCCGCGCCGCCCGGCGGGCGCTGGTGCTTCATGCTCGGCGACGTCCAGGGCAGCGGCCCCGAGGCCGCCGTCGTCACCGGTCTCGCCCGGCCCTGGCTGCGGCTCCTCGCCCGCGAGGGGTACGGCGTCGGCGAGGTCCTCGACCGGCTCAACCGGCTCCTGCTCGACGACGCGATGGAAGCCGCCGAGGCCGCCGCGCTGATGGTCGCCGTCGCCGGCGGGCAGGATCTGACGGGTGGCGACGGCGCCCTCCCCGGACTCAGCGACCTGGGCCCGCTCAGTGACATGGGCGACATCCGTGACATCGGCGACATCGAACAGAGCGCCGGGGACGGCGGGCGCGGCGGCGGACTCGCCGACGGCGGCCAGTCGCGCTTCCTCTCCCTCCTGTACGGCGAACTCGCGCCGCTCCCCGGCACCGGCGGCGGCGCCCGCTGCACCCTCGCGAGCGCCGGGCACCCACTGCCGCTGCTGCTGCGGCCCGACGGGACGGTACGCGTCGCGGCGGAGCCGCAACTGCTCCTCGGGGTCGACGAACACGTCGCGTACGAGAGCCTCAGCTTCGACCTGGCGTCCGGGGACACGCTCCTGTGCGTCACCGACGGTGTCACCGAGCGCCGCTCGGGTCGGCGGCTCCTGGACGACGACGACGGTCTCGCCGCGATCCTGGCGGGCTGCACGGGCCTGAACGCCCAAGGCGTCGCCGAGCGGATCAGACGCGCCGTGCACGACTTCGACCCGAGTCCGCCGTCGGACGACCTGGCGATGCTGGTGCTGCGGGCGGAGTAGGCGTCCGCGTCCGGTGGGGACACCTCCGCCGTGCGGGACACTGGGGGCATGCCTTCCGCTCTGCCCGACGGTGATCCCATGCCCGAGTCCGGCGCGCTGCCCCCGTACGCCCTTCAGGGCGCGGCGGACCGGCCGCTCGGCTTCTACCTGCACGTGCCGTACTGCGCCACCCGCTGCGGCTACTGCGACTTCAACACCTACACCGCGACGGAGCTGCGCGGCTCGGGCGGCGTCCTGGCATCCCGCGACAACTACGCCGACACCCTGACCGACGAGATCCGGCTCGCCCGCAAGATCCTCGGGGACGACTCCCGGCCCGTCCGCACGGTCTTCGTCGGCGGCGGTACGCCCACGCTGCTCGCCGCGTCCGACCTCGTACGGATGCTGGGCGCCGTACGCGACGAGTTCGGCCTCGCCGACGACGCCGAGATCACCACCGAGGCGAACCCGGAGTCCGTCGACCCCGCGTACCTCGCGGAGTTGCGCGCGGGCGGCTTCAACCGGATCTCCTTCGGCATGCAGAGCGCGAAGCGGCACGTACTTCAGGTGCTCGACCGCACGCACACCCCCGGTCGGCCCGAGGCGTGCGTCGCGGAGGCCCACGCGGCCGGGTTCGACCATGTGAACCTCGACCTGATCTACGGCACGCCCGGGGAAACCGACGACGACTGGCGCGAGTCGCTCGCGGCGGCGGTGGGGGCCGGGCCCGACCACGTGTCGGCGTACGCGCTCATCGTCGAGGAGGGCACGGGGCTGGCCCGTCGGATCCGCCGGGGCGAGATCCCCATGACCGACGACGACGAGCACGCCGACCGGTACCTGATCGCGGACGAGACACTGGCCGCTGCCGGGTTCTCCTGGTACGAGGTCTCCAACTGGGCCACCACCTCGGCCGGGCGGTGCCTGCACAACGAGCTGTACTGGCGCGGGGCGGACTGGTGGGGCGCGGGGCCGGGTGCCCACAGCCATGTGGGCGGGGTCCGGTGGTGGAACGTGAAGCACCCGGGGGCGTACGCGGCGGCGCTGGCGGAGGGGCGGTCGCCGGGGGCGGGGCGGGAGCTCCTCACGGCGGAGGACCGGCGCGTGGAGCGCGTCCTGCTTGAGCTGCGGCTGTCGGAGGGCGTGGAGCTGTCCCTGCTGCGGCCGGCGGGTCTCGGCGCTGCTCGCAAGGCCCTGGACGACGGGCTGCTGGAGGCGGGGCCGTACGAGGAGGGGCGGGCGGTGCTGACGTTGCGGGGGCGGTTGCTGGCGGACGCGGTGGTGCGGGATCTGGTGGATTGACGGGTTGCCGTCCGGCGGATGCGGGTGCGGGTGCGGGTCTTGGCTGCGGCCGGTGCCCCGGGGGCGGGGTTCGGGGTCTCCGGAGGGGTATGTCCGGACGGCCATGACCCCGGAGCGGCACCCGGACACCGGCCCGCACCACCAACCGCGCCGGAGGCGCACCCGCGCTAGACGCGCTCGGGCTCCGTCACGAAGTCGATCAGCTCCTCCACCCGGCCCAGCAGCGCCGGCTCCAGGTCTCGGAACGTGTGGACCGAGCCCAGGATCCGCTGCCATGCCGCACCGGTGTTTTCCGGCCAGCCCAGGGCCCGGCACACCCCCGTCTTCCAGTCCTGGCCGCGCGGAATCACCGGCCACGCCCCGATGCCCACCGACGACGGCTTCACCGCTTCCCAGACGTCGATGTACGGGTGCCCCACGATCAGTACGTCGTCCCCGGTGACCTGTTCGGCCAGCCGGGACTCCTTGGAGCCGGGCACCAGGTGGTCGACCAGGACGCCGAGCCGCGCGTCCGGTGCCGGGGCGAACTCCGTGACGATCGCCGGGAGGTCGTCGATGCCCTCCAGATACTCCACGACCACGCCCTCGATACGGAGGTCGTCGCCCCAGACCCGCTCGACCAGTTCCGCGTCGTGCCGTCCCTCGACGTAGATGCGCCCCGCACGGGCCACCCGCGCCCGCGCGCCCGGGACGGCGACCGAGCCGGAGGCCGTACGGGTGGGCCGGGCCGGGCCGCCGGCGGTGGGGCGGACCAGGGTGACCACCTGGCCTTCGAGCAGGAAACCGCGTTCCACCAGCGGGAACACCCGGTGCTTGCCGAAGCGGTCCTCCAGGGTGACCGTCGGTCCCTCGGCCGTCTTCTCGCAGCGGATCACCGCGCCGCAGAAGCCCGTCGACACCTCCTCGACCACCAGATCCGGCTCGGCGGGCACCTCGGGCACCGGCTTCGAGCGCTTCCAGGGCGGGGTCAGATCGGGGCTGTAACTGCGCATCCGCAGACGATAACCCCGCGTCACGCCGTGCCGAAACGTGCGGCGAGCGCGCCCCGCTGGGCCCGTACGAACGCCGCGTCCACGGCCGCGCCATGGCCGGGAACGTACACCGCGTCCTCGCCGCCCAGCGCCAGCAGCCGGTCCAGGGCGGCCGGCCAGCGGGAGGTGATCGCGTCGTCGCCGGCCTGTGGTTCGCCCGACTCCTCGACCAGGTCGCCGCAGAAGACGATCTCCCGGTCGCCGGGGACGAGCAGAGCCAGATCGTGCCTGGAGTGCCCGGGGCCGACATTGGCGAGAAGTACCTGCCGCCCGCCGAGATCGAGCGTCCACTCGCCGGACACCGGGTGGTCCGGGACGACGAGTACGTCCACCGCCGTGGCGGCTTCGGAGGGGGGTACGCCGTGCCGTACGGCCGTGGCGCGCAGGCTCTCGGGGTCGCGGAGCAGCAGTTCGCCCAGGCCGACCGCGCCGTAGACCTCGGCTCCCGCGAAGGCGGCGGTGCCGAGGACATGGTCGAAGTGGGGGTGGCTGAGCGCGATGTGGGTGACGCGCCGGCCGCACAGGGCCTGCGCCTGCCTGCGGATCTCCGCGCCCTCACGGAGCGTCGAGCCCGTGTCGTACAGAAGGACGGCGTCCTCGCCCACGACCAGCCCGACCGTCGCATCCCAGCCAGGCAGTCGCCGTCTCCCGACCCCCGGAGCCAGTCGTTCCCAGCCGTGCTCTTCCCAACGGACGTTCATACGGCGACGCTATCGGTGGGGCGGGCGGTGCCGCGCGGTAGCGTGACCGGTCGGCCTTGCTAGGGGCGTACCTCACGGCCGTACACTGGCCCGGGGAATGCTGGCACTCCTACGCACCGAGTGCCAAGCCGGATCCGAGGAACCAGAGCTGGAGGTGTGCGCGATGCTGAGCGAACGCAGGCTTGAGGTGCTGCGCGCCATCGTCCAGGACTATGTCGGCACCGAGGAGCCCGTCGGCTCCAAGGCGCTGACCGAGCGGCACAAGCTCGGTGTCTCCCCGGCCACCGTCCGTAACGACATGGCGGTCCTGGAGGACGAGGGCTTCATCGCCCAGCCCCACACGAGTGCGGGGCGTATTCCGACGGACAAGGGCTACCGGCTCTTCGTCGACCGGCTGGCCGGCGTCAAGCCGCTGTCGGCGCCGGAGCGCAGGGCCATCCAGAACTTTCTCGACAGCGCCGTCGACCTGGACGACGTGGTGGGCCGTACGGTGCGGCTGCTCGCGCAGCTGACCCGGCAGGTGGCGGTCGTGCAGTACCCCTCGCTGACCCGCTCGACGGTGCGGCACGTGGAACTGCTCTCGCTGGCTCCCGCGCGGCTGATGCTGGTGCTGATCACCGACACCGGCCGGGTCGAGCAGCGCATGATCGACTGTCCGGTGCCGTTCGGCGACACGTCGCTGGCGGACCTGCGGGCCCGGCTCAACGCCCGGGTCGTGGGCCGGCGGTTCTCCGACGTGCCGCTGCTGGTGCAGGAGCTGCCCGAATCCTTCGACCTGGAGGACCGGGGGACGGTTTCCACCGTCCTCGCGACACTGCTGGAGACACTGGTCGAGGAGACCGAGGAGCGGCTGATGATCGGCGGCACCGCCAATCTGACGCGCTTCGGGCACGACTTCCCCCTGACGATCCGGCCGGTGCTGGAGGCACTTGAGGAGCAGGTCGTGCTCCTCAGGCTGCTCGGCGAGGCCGAGGACTCGGGCATGACCGTACGAATCGGGCACGAGAACGCCCATGAGGGCCTCAACTCCACGTCCGTGGTCGCGGTCGGCTACGGTTCGGGCGACGAGGCAGTCGCCAAACTCGGCGTGGTCGGACCGACCCGCATGGACTACCCCGGAACGATGGGAGCGGTACGCGCAGTGGCACGTTACGTCGGACAGATCCTGGCGGAGTCGTAAGTGGCCACGGACTACTACGCCGTACTCGGCGTACGCCGCGACGCATCACAGGACGAGATCAAGAAGGCATTCCGCAGGCTCGCCCGCGAGCTGCACCCGGATGTCAATCCCGATCCCAAGACGCAGGAGCGCTTCAAGGAGATCAACGCCGCGTACGAGGTGTTGTCGGACCCGCAGAAGAAGCAGGTCTACGACCTCGGCGGTGATCCGCTCTCGCAGGCGGGTGCCGGCGCCGGCGGCTTCGGGGCCGGTGGCTTCGGCAACTTCTCGGACATCATGGACGCGTTCTTCGGGACGTCCCAGCAGCGTGGGCCGAGGTCGCGGACGCGGCGCGGCCAGGACGCGATGATCCGGCTGGAGATCGACCTCAACGAGGCGGCCTTCGGCACGACGAAGGACATCCAGGTCGACACGGCGGTCGTCTGTACGACCTGCTCGGGCGAGGGCGCCGCACCCGGTACCTCCGCGCAGACCTGTGACATGTGCCGCGGTCGCGGCGAGGTCTCACAGGTCACGCGGTCCTTCCTGGGCCAGGTCATGACATCGCGGCCGTGCCCGCAGTGCCAGGGCTTCGGTACGGTCGTGCCGACCCCCTGCCCCGAGTGCGCGGGCGACGGCCGTATCCGGTCGCGCCGCACGCTCACGGTCAAGATCCCCGCGGGGGTCGACAACGGCACTCGTATCCAGCTCTCCGGCGAGGGCGAAGTCGGTCCCGGTGGCGGTCCGGCGGGCGATCTGTACGTCGAGATCCACGAACTGCCGCACGCGGTGTTCCAGCGCCGCGGGGACGATCTGCACTGCACGGTGACCATCCCGATGACCGCGGCGTCCCTGGGCACACAGTGCCCGCTGGAGACGCTGGACGGCGTCGAGGACATCGACGTCCGGCCGGGCACCCAGTCGGGTCAGTCGATCCCGCTCCACGGCCGCGGCATCACGCATCTGCGGGGCGGTGGCCGGGGCGACCTGATCGTCCATGTCGAGGTCATGACCCCGTCCAAACTCGACCCGGAGCAGGAGCGGTTGCTGCGAGAGCTGGCGAAGCTCAGGGGCGAGGAACGGCCCACCGGCCAGTTTCAACCGGGGCAACAGGGACTCTTCTCCCGGCTGAAGGACGCGTTCAACGGTCGTTAGACCGTCTCCTCGGGCGTCGGAAGGGCTGGTCACGGCCCGTCCGGCGCCCGAGGACGAACCGGTACCAAGGCTCCACGGGCGACATGGCACCATGCGTGCATGTCCTCCGTGTTGACCGATCTCTGCCGGTATCCGATCGTGCAGGCTCCCATGGCCGGCGGCGCGTCCTGCCCGCAGCTGGTGGCGGCCGTCGGTGACGCCGGAGGACTCGGATTCCTCGCCGCCGGCTACAAGACCGCCGACGGGATGTACGAGGAGGTCAAGCAGCTCCGGGGGCTCAGCTCCGCCCCGTTCGGGATCAATCTCTTCATGCCGCAGCCGCACCACGACGACCACGCCGCCGTGGAGATCTACCGCGAACAGCTCGCCGGCGAGGTGACCTGGTACGAGACCCCGCTCGGCGACCCGGAGACGGGCCGCGACGACGGGTACGAGGCCAAGCTCGCGATACTGCTCGACGATCCCGTTCCGGTCGTGTCGTTCACCTTCGGCTGCCCCACCCCCACCACCCTCGACGCCTTCACCCGTGTCGGCACCCTCACCGTCGTCACGGTGACGACACCCGAAGAGGCCCAGACCGCCGAGTGGTCGGGCGCCGACGTCGTCTGCGTCCAGGGCATCGAGGCCGGCGGCCATCAGGGCACGCACCGCGACGACCCCGCCACCGACTGCGCGGGCATCGGGCTGCTGTCGCTCGTGACGCAGGTACGGGACTCCGTACGGCTGCCGGTCATCGCGACCGGCGGGCTCATGCGCGGCGCCCAGATCGCCGCCGTACTGGCCGCGGGCGCCGACTCCGCGCAGTTCGGCACCGCCTTCCTCGTCTGCCCGGAGTCCGGCGCCCACGCGCTCCACAAGCGGGCCATGACCAACCCGCTGTTCACCCGCACCGAACTCACCCGCGCCTTCTCCGGCCGGCCCGCGCGCGGTCTCGTCAACCGCTTCATGCGCGAACACGGCCCCTACGCCCCGCCCGCGTATCCGGAGGTGCACCACCTCACCGCCGGGCTGCGCAAGGCCGCGGCCAAGGTCGGCGACCCGCAGGGCATGGCCCTGTGGGCCGGCCAGGGCCACCGGATGGCCCGCGATCTGCCCGCCGGGCAACTCGTCGAGGTCCTCGCCGACGAACTCGAAGCCGCCCGCGCCTCGTTGACCCTGGGGAACGCCTCATGACCGCACCTGTCTTCGTCGTCGACACCGTCGTCGCCCTGCGGCCGGGCACGGTCACGCTGGACGGCCCCGAGGGCCGCCACGCCGTCTCCGTTAGGAGGCTGCGCGTCGGGGAGGAGGTGGTCCTGACGGACGGCGCGGGCACCGGCGCCCACGGGACCGTCGAGGCCGTCCACGGCAAGGACAGGCTGGACGTCGCGGTCACCGGCGTACGTACCGAGGACGAGCCCCGGCCCCGCATCACCGTCGTCCAGGCGCTGCCCAAGGGCGACCGCGGCGAGGTGTCCGTCGAGACGATGACCGAGACCGGCGTCGACGCGATCGTGCCCTGGCAGGCCGCGCGCTGCATCACGCGGTGGAAGGGCGAGCGGGGCGCCAAGTCCCTGGCGAAATGGCGCGCCACCGCGCGTGAGGCGGGCAAGCAGTCCCGCAGGCTCCGCTTCCCCGAGGTCGAGGAGGCGATGACCTCCAAAGAGGTCGCGGCGCTGCTGGCGGGGGCCGATTTCGCCGCCGTCCTGCACGAGGAGGGCAGCGAGCCTCTTGCCACCGCCGAACTCCCCGGCGCCGGGAGCATCGTGCTCGTCGTCGGACCCGAGGGCGGCGTCTCCCCGGACGAACTGGCGCTCTTCGCGGACGCCGGGGCCACGCCGTACCGGCTCGGCCGCACCGTGCTGCGCACCTCCACCGCCGGCACGGCCGCCTGCGCGCTGCTGCTGGGCCGTACGGGCCGCTGGTCCTGATGGCCCTTCGGGCACGGGAGGCACCCCATCCGTCGCCTTCAGTCGGCCGAGTACGGCTGGTCCGTCCACAACGCCGGACACGCCCCGGGGGCGGATAGCATGCCTCCGTACGGAAGTGACCAGGGGCGACCGGCCGACCGATGAGGAGACCCGGATCATGGCGGGAGAACGACAGGCCGACTGCCTGTTCTGCAAGATCGTCGCCGGGGAGGTGCCGGCCACCGTCGTACGCGAGACGGACACCACCGTGGCCTTCAGGGACATCAACCCGCAGGCCCCCACGCACGTTCTGGTGATCCCCAAGGCCCACTACCCGGACGTGGCCACCCTCGCCGCCGCCGAGCCGCAGATGGCCGCCGACATCCTGCGCGAGTCCGCGGAGGTCGCCGCCGAGGACAGGACCGCGGGCAGCGGCTACCGGATCGTCATCAACACCGGCAGCGGCGCGGGCCAGACCGTCTTCCACGCGCACGCCCACGTCCTGGGCGGTCGCGGCCTCAACTGGCCCCCCGGGTAGGCCCGCACCTTGTCCGTACGCGAACTCGTCGTCCTCGGTACCGCCAGCCAGGTCCCCACCCGGCACCGCAACCACAACGGCTATCTGCTGCGCTGGGACGGCGAGGGCATCCTCTTCGACCCCGGGGACGGCACCCAGCGCCAGATGTCGCGCGCCGGAGTCGCGGCGTACGACATCAACCGGATCTGCGTCACGCACTTCCACGGCGACCACTCGCTGGGCCTCGCCGGGGTGATCCAGCGCATCAACCTGGACCGCGTCCCGCACGAGGTCACCGCGCACTATCCGGCGAGCGGACACGTCTTCTTCAGGAGGCTGCGGTACGCGACGGCCTACCGCGAGACCGTCGGTGTCACCGAGGCGCCCGTCGGCGCCGACGGCGTGCTCGCCAGGACCGACTCGTACACCCTCCAGGCCCACAAGCTCTCCCACCCCGTCGAGTCCTACGGCTATCGGATCACCGAGCCCGACGGCCGCAGGATGCTCCCGGAACGCCTTGCCGCGCACGGCATCAAAGGGCCCGACGTGGGGCGTCTCCAGCGGGACGGGGAGCTGCGCGGGGTGACGCTCGCCGACGTCAGCGAGGAGCGCAGGGGGCAGCGTTTCGCGTTCGTCATGGACACCCGGCTCTGCGACGGGGCGCACGCGCTGGCCGAAGGCTGCGACATGCTGGTCATCGAGTCCACGTTCCTCGACGAGGACGGGCAACTGGCCCAGGAACACGGTCATCTGACCGCCGGTCAGGCGGGTGCGGTGGCGCGGAAGGCCGGCGTACGGCACCTCGTACTGACGCACTTCTCGCAGCGCTACTCCGACCCCGCGGAGTTCGAGAGGCAGGCCAGGGCGGCCGGTTACGAGGGTGAGCTGACCGTCGCGGCCGACCTCGTACGCGTACCGCTGCCCAAGCGCTCCGGCTGACCGCCGCCACGGCCTGCCCTCACGCCGACTGTCAGTGCCATCGGGCACACTGTCCGGATCCGTACGCCGATCCGGGAGCGCGACCGTGACCCCAACCGAAGGAAAGCCGCAGCAGCACACCGCCGATGTCGACCCGCTGGGCGCCCTGCGCGCCCCGGACGACCCGGACTGCGACGTCTATCTGACGGGCACGGTCTTCCTCGACATCATCTTCACGGGCCTCGCCAGCGCCCCCGTGCGCGGCACCGAGTCCTGGGCCAGGGGCATGGGTTCGAGCCCCGGCGGCATCGCCAACATGGCCAGCGCGCTGGCCCGGCTCGGACTGCGCACCTCGCTCGCCGCCGCCTTCGGCGACGACCACTACGGGGAGTACTGCTGGGATGCCCTGGAGCAGGGCGAGGGCATCGACCTCTCCCGCTCCCGCACCGTCCCCGGCTGGCACTCACCGGTCACCGTCTCCATGGCGTACGAGGGCGAGCGCACGATGGTCTCGCACGGCCACGAGGCCCCGCCGCCCGAGGGCGCCGTGCCCGAGTGCCCGCCACGCGCGCGTGCCGCCGTCGCCGCGCTCACGCCGGGCCGCAGCGACGGATGGATCGCCCGCGCCGCCGGACACGGGGCGCGGGTCTTCGCCGACGTGGGGTGGGACGACACCGGCCGCTGGGACCTGGCGGGCCTGCCCGACCTGGCGTACTGCGAGGCGTTCCTCCCCAACGCCGAGGAGGCGATGCGCTACACCCGTACCGACTGCCCGAAGGCCGCCGCGCGGGCGCTCGCCGAGGTGGTGCCGCTGGTGGTCGTGACGCTGGGCGCGGAGGGCGCGTACGCGGTGGACAGCGCCGTCGGCGCGACCGCCGAGGTGCCGGCCATCGACGTGGAGGCGCTCGATCCGACGGGCGCGGGCGACGTGTTCGTGGCCGGATTCGTCACCGGCACGCTCGCCGGCTGGCCGCTCGCCGACCGGCTCGCCTTCTCCGGGCTCACGGCCGCCCTGTCGGTCCAGGAGTTCGGCGGATCGCTGTCGGCGCCCGGCTGGGCGGAGGTGGCCGCCTGGTGGAGTTACGTACAGGAGCTGTCGGACCAGGATCCGGCGGCGCTGCGCCGATACGCCTTCCTGACGGGGCTTTTGCCCGCGCCGACCCGGCCGTGGCCGCTGCGCAGGGCGGTGCCGACGATCGGCTTCGGGCGCTCGGGCTGACGGGTGTTCACCTCCCCGTCGCCGGGCGGGAAAACCGGTCGGCAACTCTCCTCTCGGAGCCTGCCGGTAAGTCCTGTTCGAACCCGTGGGCAACCCATCTGAAAACCCGTCGGTAACTCCATCCGGAACGTCATCCGCCGCCGTACCGCGGCTGTGTCTTCGGTGAATTCCCTTGACGCGGGCGGCGTCAACTGTAAGCATCCGAGCTGCCGTAAGACAACGTTGTCAATCGGGAGGGGTCCAACATGTCCAGATTCGGCACACGCTGGCGAACGGCGATGGGAACGGTCGCGGCAGCCGTGATGGCGGGCATGCTCGGGGCGCCCGCTGCCAGCGCCGCCCCGCCTTTGGTCTCGGATCCCACCGTGTATGTCAATCCGATGGTGGGGACGACCACTTCGGGAATGACGTTCCCCGGCGCGTCCATGCCTTTCGGCATGGTGCAGAACAGCCCCGACACCAATGTGGGAAATGCCGCGTACAACTACGACGCGACCACGCTGACGGGCTTCAGCCAGGTGCATCTCTCCGGTATCGGCTGCCCCGCGGGCAGTTGGATCCGATTGATGCCGACCGTGGGCGACCTGACCGACACCTCCCTGTCGGCGAACATGTCGAAATTCAGTCATGACACCGAGGTGGCGAAGCCGGGTTACTACGGCGTCACGCTCGAAAAGAACAACATCCGCGCCGAGTTGACGTCGACCACCCGCACCGGCGTGGACCGATTCACCTACGACAAGGGCGCGCAGGACCGCAAGCTGATCGTCAATGTGACGGACGTGTGGGGCCAGACCTTCGCCGGCGACGTGAAGGTGGTCGGTGACAAGATCCAGGGTTCCGTGACGAGCGGTTCCTTCTGCGGGCCCGACCGGCCCAGCCGTTACACCCTGCACTTCAGCATGACCGTCTCCGAGCCGATCACCGAGGTCGCCACCTGGAACCGCGGCGAGAAGCTTCCGGTCGCCGGGCGTACGGCGGCCACCGGCGGCGCCGTGCTCTCCTTCGCGCCCGGCGGCGAGGCCCCGGTCGTCACCCACACCGGCGTCTCCTACACCTCGGTCGAGGGTGCGGAGAAGAACCGCGTCGCCGAGCTCTCCACCGGCTCCAAGGGCTCGAAGGGCTCGAAGAACAAGCTGAAGTCCTTCGACACGGTGCGCGCCGACGCCCACAAGGCGTGGCAGAAGCAGCTCCGGAGCGTACGGGTCTCCAGCGACTCGACGGAGGACCTGAAGACCTTCTACACCGAGCTGTACCACAGCCTCCTGCACCCGTCGGTCGCCCAGGACGTGGACGGCGCCTATCAGGGTTTCGACGGAAAGAAGCACAAGGTCGAACCGGGCGACAACTATTATCAGATGCTGTCGATGTGGGACACGTACCGTTCCCAGAATCAGCTGATCGCGCTTCTCGAACCCAAACGCGCGACGGATATCGCCCGTTCGATCCTGGCGATCTACGAACAGGGCGGCTGGGTTCCGCGCTGGTCGCTCGGCCAGGCCGAGACGAATGCCACCAGCGGTGATCCGGTGACGCCGTTCATCGTCACCCTCTATTCGCGAGGACTGCTCGACGACGAACTCTCCGAGAAGCTCTTCGCCGCACTGTGGAAGAACGTCAACGAGGTGCCGCCGCCCGCGACCAACATCAAGGCGCGTGAATTCAACCCGCAGTATCTGGCGAAGGGTTACATTCCCGCCGAGCTGAGCCAGAACGAGGCCGCTTCCATCGGTCTCGAATACTCCCTCGCGGACTGCGCGCTGGGCACGATGGCGATCGGTCTGAAGAAGTTCGAGGAGGCGGACCGACTCCGCCCGCGCTGCGACGAATTCGCGCACATCTGGAATCCGGACATCGAGTCCAAGGGCTACACCGGATTTCCGCACGTCCGCGCCGCCGACGGCACCTTCGTACCGACCGACGAGGTCGTGAACGGAAAGGGCTTCAAGGAAGGCACCGCCTGGCAGTACCAGTGGCTCGGCCAGCAGCACCCCGAGGCGCTCTTCCAGCTGATGGGCGGCGCCGACGAGGCCGAGAAGCGGCTCGACACGTTCTTCACCTTCCCGGCGATCGAGGAGGACGTCTCGACGGCGGCGTCCAAGCACTGGGTGACCGGGCCGATCGACTACAACGGCCACTTCGAGTTCAACCCGAACAACGAGCCCGACTTCCACGCCCCCTGGATGTACGCGTGGACCGACAGCCCCTGGAAGACCTCCGCGGTCACCCGCGCGCAGCGGGCGCTCTACACGGACACGTACAACGGCGTTCCCGGCAACGACGACCTCGGTGCCAGCTCCGCGATGGCCGCGTTCGCGATGCTGGGCTTCTTCGAGGCGCAGCCCGGCTCCGGCAACTACCTCTTCTCGGCGCCGATGTTCCCGAAGGCCGTGATCACGCAGCCCGACGGCACCAGGCTCACCCTGAACGCCCCGGGGGCGAAGGCGTCGACGATCCAGTACATCGACACGCTGAGCGTCGCCGGCGAGAAGACCGGGCGCAGCTGGATCTCGCACCACGACCTGCTCTCCGCCGGCACGGTGAACTTCAAGCTCACCACCGACGGCGCGAGCAGCGCGTGGGGCCGCGGCACGGAGAACCGGCCGCCGGCCATGCTGGGCGCGCAGGAGGCCCCGGCGGCGACGTCGACGGTGAAGCTCACGGCGTCGGACGACTCGCAGTGGTACGGCAGCAAGGACCCGGTCGAGCTCACCGCCAGGGTGACGCTGGACCCGGAGGCCGCGCCGGCCGGGACCGTGGTCTTCAGGTCGGGCGGGCAGAAGTCGGCCACCGCGCCCGTGCGGGCCGGGAGGGCGAGATACACACTGAAGCCGGACACCACGGTCGGCAACCGGACGTTCACGGCCGAGTACGTCCCGGCCGAGGGGGAGCGGGCGACCGGCTCCACCAGCGGCACCGTCGTGGTCAAGGTCAGGAGGCGCTAGCGGAAGGCGATCGCTACGCGCTGTGAGCAGCCCCGGGGGATCGGACGATCCCCCCGGGGCCGTCCGCGCAAAGGCGCGTGTAAAAGCCCTTCGGGCTTGTCAGTGCGGAGTCGTACGCTGGTACCCAGAGGTTGTCGAGCGGCGAGAACCCTGCAACGGGAGGTATGTGCAGGCCACAGTGCCGGCCCATGACTCAGACACCCACAGCCCCTGCCCCCGCGCCCGGTCAGGCGCGAGCCCACTTCACCATCCCCGCCAAGCACCCGATGGTGACGATTCTGGGTTCCGGTGACTCGTTGTTGCGCGTGATCGAGAAGGCGTTCCCGGCCGCCGACATCCATGTCCGGGGCAATCAGATCAGTGCCGTGGGCGACGCGGCCGAGGTCGCGCTGATCCAGAGCCTGTTCGACGAGATGATGCTGGTGCTCCGCACCGGTCAGCCGATGACGGAGGACGCAGTGGAACGCTCGATCGCCATGCTCAGGGCGAGCGAGAACGGCGGCGCGGACGGACCGGAGACCCCCGCCGAAGTTCTCACTCAGAACATCGTCTCCAGCCGTGGGCGCACGATCCGCCCCAAGACGCTCAACCAGAAGCGTTACGTGGACGCGATCGACAAGCACACGATCGTCTTCGGCATCGGCCCGGCCGGCACCGGCAAGACCTATCTCGCCATGGCCAAGGCCGTGCAGGCCCTCCAGTCCAAGCAGGTCACCAGGATCATCCTGACCCGGCCCGCGGTGGAGGCGGGGGAGCGGCTCGGCTTCCTGCCCGGCACGCTCTACGAGAAGATCGACCCGTATCTGCGCCCTCTCTACGACGCGCTGCACGACATGCTCGACCCCGACTCGATCCCGCGTCTGATGGCCGCGGGCACGATCGAGGTCGCGCCCCTGGCGTACATGCGGGGCCGGACGCTGAATGACGCGTTCATCATCCTCGACGAGGCGCAGAACACCAGCTCGCAGCAGATGAAGATGTTCCTGACGAGGCTCGGCTTCGACTCGAAGATCGTCATCACGGGCGATGTCACCCAGGTCGACCTTCCCGGCGGCACGAAGAGCGGGCTGCGCCAGGTCCAGGACATCCTCCACGATGTCGAGGACGTGCACTTCTCCCGTCTTACCTCCGACGATGTCGTCCGGCACAAGCTCGTCGGCCGTATCGTCGACGCCTACGAGCAGTACGACAGCCGCAACGGCAACGAACAGCACAGCTGAGCCGGCGCCTCGCGGCACTAACCGGGAGAGTCACACCGCACCATGTCGATCGACGTCAACAACGAGTCAGGCACCGAGGTCGACGAGCAGGCGATCCTCGGGGCCGCCCGCTACGCGCTGACCCGGATGCGTATCCATCCCCTCTCCGAGCTCTCGGTGATCGTGGTGGACTCCGCCGCCATGGAGCAGCTGCACATGCAGTGGATGGACCTCCCGGGTCCGACCGACGTCATGTCCTTCCCGATGGACGAGCTGCGTCCGCCGGTGAAGGACGACGAGGAGCCCCCGCAGGGGCTCCTCGGTGATGTCGTGCTCTGCCCGGAGGTCGCGAAGACCCAGGGCGAGGAAGCGCCGACGCGGCACTCCATGGACGAGGAGCTCCAGCTCCTCACCGTCCACGGCGTGCTGCACCTCCTCGGGTACGACCACGAGGAGCCGGACGAGAAGGCCGAGATGTTCGGCCTCCAGGCGGCCATCGTGGACGGCTGGCGGGCCGAGCAGGGCCTGACCGGCCCCTCTCCCGCGCCGACCGTCTCGTGATCACGCAACTGATCATCGGGGCGGTCGCGCTGGTCGTCGTCGCCTGGCTGGCGGCCTGCGCGGAGGCGGGGCTCGCCCGCGTCTCCAGCTTCCGCGCCGCCGAGGCCGAACGCTCCGGGCGGCGCGGCGCCGACAAGCTGGCGCAGATCGCCGCCGACCCGACGCGGTATCTGAACGTGGCGCTGCTGGTGCGCGTCGCGTGCGAGATGGCGGCCGGGGTGCTGGTCACGTACGTCTGCCTGGAGGAGTTCGAGGAGACCTGGGCCGCGCTGCTGGTGGCGATCGGGGTGATGGTCCTCGTGTCGTACGTCGCCGTGGGCGTCTCGCCGCGCACCATCGGCCGCCAGCACCCTCTGAACACGGCGACCGTCGCGGCGTACGTGCTGCTGCCGCTGGCCCGGATCATGGGGCCTGTCCCGCAGCTGCTGATCCTCCTCGGCAACGCGCTCACACCGGGCAAGGGCTTCCGCAAGGGACCCTTCGCGAGCGAGGCGGAGCTGCGCGCGATGGTGGACCTCGCCGAGCAGGAGTCGCTGATCGAGGACGACGAGCGCCGGATGGTGCACTCGGTCTTCGAGCTGGGGGACACGCTGGTGCGGGAGGTCATGGTGCCGCGTACGGACCTGGTCTGCATCGAGCGCTACAAGACGATCCGTCAGGCGCTGACGCTGGCGCTGCGCTCCGGCTTCTCCCGGATCCCGGTCACGGGGGAGAACGAGGACGACATCGTCGGCATCGTCTATCTCAAGGACCTCGTCAGGAAGACGCACATCAACCGCGAGTCCGAGGCCGATCTCGTCTCCACGGCGATGCGCCCGGCGGCGTTCGTGCCGGACACGAAGAACGCGGGCGATCTGCTGCGGGAGATGCAGCAGGAGCGCAACCATGTCGCCGTCGTCATCGACGAGTACGGCGGCACGGCCGGCATCGTGACGATCGAGGACATCCTGGAGGAGATCGTCGGCGAGATCACGGACGAGTACGACCGTGAGCTGCCGCCGGTCGAGGAGACGGGCACCGACTCCTACCGGGTCACGGCCCGGCTCGACATCGGCGATCTCGGTGAGCTGTACGGGCTCGACGAGTTCGACGACGAGGACGTGGAGACGGTCGGCGGTCTGCTCGCGAAGGCGCTCGGGCGGGTGCCGATCGCCGGTGCCAGCGCGCTGGTGGAGCTGCCGGACGGCCGTACGCTGCGGCTGACGGCGGAGTCGCCGGCGGGCCGGCGGAACAAGATCGTGACGGTGCTCGCGGAGCCGGCCGAGAGGGCGGCGTCGCGATGAGCGCCGCCGGGGGCGGCTCGTTGTCGCGGGACGAACTGCGGGCGTTCTGCCTGGAGTTCAACGCGGTGACGGAGGAGTTCCCCTTCAACCCCGAGACCTCGGTCTTCAAGGTGGTGGGGAAGGTGTTCCTGCTTGCCGCCCTGGACGCCGAGCCGTTGAAGGTCTCGCTCAAGTGCGAACCGGACGAGGCGATACGGCTGCGCGCGGCCCATCCGGAGATCGTCCCCGGATGGCACCTCAACAAGCGGCACTGGAACACGGTCACGGTTGCCGGGCTGCCCACGCGGATGGTGCGCGAGCTGATCGAGGACAGTTACGACCTGGTGGTGGCCGGTCTGCCGAAGGCGGAGCGTCTTCGGCTGGACCGGCCGTAACGGGCGCCGCGCGCGGGTCAGTTCCTGGGCCGCAGCCGGCGGCGTACCTGACGCCGGACGGCCGGACCGATCCGCAGCGGCGAGCCGCCCTCCAGATCGGAGAGCCGCCGCTCCATGGCGCTGAGCTTCTTCTGGAGCTCGTTGTTCTTCTTGGTGAGCACCTCGATACGGCGGTCGGTGACGGTGTGACGCTCGTGCAGCCGGCTGAAGCGGTAGTGCAGCGCCCCGTCGTCGGTGCCGTCCCACACGCCGAGTGACGGCGGCAGATCGAGGGCGCCGAGCCGCAGGTCGAAGGCGGCGCCGCCGTCGCCGTGCGTGAACGTGTTCTCCAGACCGTTCCTGTCGAGGAAGCCGACGAAGCGGTCGAAGCGCTCCTTGTGCCCGGTCACCATCTCGCTGTAGTCGGCCTGCTCGTACAGCTCCCGCGGATGGATGTCGGCGGGCGTGGCGCTGAGCATCCGGTGCGGGATGCCGAAGTAGCGGCAGAGTTCCAGGGTCCGGGAGTCGTGCACGAGGACGACACTGGGGGTGCCGGCGAGCAGGGGCGCGATGTTGCCGTGGATACGGGTGCCGTAGACGAAGTCGTACGTCGCCAGCTCATCCATCCATGTCTTGGGATCCAGCGGGACCCTGACCCGGTTCTCCTCGAACAGCGGGTGGGTCAACCGCCGGGGGAAGCGGGTCTTGGGGCCGGTGACGGCGGAGGTGTCGCCCCAGAAGAGGACTTCGGCGTCGGCGAGGTTCTGCGCGTAGTACCGCAAGTGCGGGAAGCGGCTCAGCGCGTGGCGGGCCATGCCCTCCATGTCGCCGACGGCTATCGCACCGGGGGACATGTTGATCGCTATCCGTGAGTGGGCGTCGATGGTGCCCGGGTCCCGCGGCGTCGGGAAGGTGTCGCCGTGCAGGAACATCGACGGGCACCCGATGACCTCGACGTGCTGCTTGAAGCCGAGCCGCTCCAGGTAGGAGGCGGTCAGCTCACCGCGCACACCGATGGAGGCGGATCTCTCCAGGACGGCCTTGACGAACCTCTTCACCGAGGCCTCGATGGGCGCAAGTCTGGTGGTGTCGTAGTCCTCGGACACCTGCGCGCCCACGCCCACGACGACGACGGGGATGGTGAGCTGCTCGATGAGGGTGGAGAGCTTGTCGAGCGCGCCCTTGAAGGAGGGGCGGAAGGCGTTGGCGAGAGGGACGACGAAGACGTCGTACTGCTCGCTGATCTGCCGCGCTCGCTCGGGCGTCGGGACGGTGCTGAGCCCGTTGGACGTGATCTCGGTCCGCTCGGTGAGCAGGATCTTGTGGGCGGCGTCGCTGAAGAGCAGATTCCCGGAGTTCGTGCCGATCAGGTCCTTCTGGAGGAATTCCTGCTGACTGGCGACGTAGAACGGGCTCTTACCAGAGCGTATGAGTATGCGCTTCATGACCTTCTTCCTCGTCTGCTCGGGCAGCCTGCCCGGGAGCCCGGCAAAGCGCGCTCTTCCCCCGGCGGCACCGTTCCTGGTCAGGTGACCTGGCCGCGTGGAACGGGACGATACCCGAGATCAAAAGCTAGAAGACATGGCTAATTCATGCTTTGTTGGGACGCCGTTCATGTGATCTGCGGCTCCCGCGTCATGCCGCGAACGAGCCGGTTCACGCTCCGTCAGACGGGAGGCGCGCTGTGTGCGCCGAGGGGTGCCTCGTGGAGCGGACGCAAGGCCCGCCCGAACGCCGTTCGCTGTCCGCTCCGTTGGGGTATCCCTCCTTTCCGGCCGGCCGGACCGGCTCTCTATGCTCGGCGCATGACGACGCAGAGCACCGAACCCGGTCCCGAGGACCGCAAGATCATTACGTTGGCCCGGAGCGCGCGTGCCCGGAACGGGGTGGCCGAGGGGGCCGCCGTGCGGGACGAGACAGGGCGGACCTATGTCGCCGGGAGTGTGGACCTGGACTCCCTCAAGCTCAGCGCGCTGCGCACCGCGGTCGCCATGGCCGTCGCGAGTGGCGCCGCCTCGCTGGAGGCCGCCGCCGTCGTCACCGAGGCGGCGGCGGCCAGCGACGAGGACCGGGCCGCCGTGCGTGATCTCGGCGGGCCCGGTACGCCTGTGCTCGTGGCCGCTCCCGACGGGACCGTGCGGCTGACCGTCACCGCCGGCTGAGGTGTCCGGAGGCCCCGCCTCCGGGGCGATTGGTCGGCAGGGGCGGGGCGATCGGGGAGAATGGGCGCCATGAGCGCTCGTACCCCTACGTCTCCCGAGACTTCCGCCGAACCGTCCGAAGCCCCCCACCGGGCCGGTTTCGCCTGTTTCGTCGGTCGCCCCAACGCGGGCAAGTCCACCCTCACGAACGCTCTGGTCGGCCAGAAGGTGGCGATCACCTCCAGCCGGCCGCAGACCACGCGGCACACGGTGCGCGGCATCGTGCACCGGCCCGAGGCGCAGCTGATCCTGGTCGACACCCCCGGTCTCCACAAGCCGCGCACGCTGCTCGGCGAGCGGCTGAACGATGTCGTACGGACCACCTGGGCCGAGGTCGACGTCATCGGTTTCTGTGTGCCCGCCGACCAGAAGCTCGGCCCCGGTGACCGCTTCATCGCCAAGGAGCTCGCCGGGATCAGGAAGACGCCGAAGGTCGCGCTCGTCACCAAGACCGACCTCGTCGACTCCCGGGTCCTGGCCGAGCAGCTGATCGCGATCGACCAGCTCGGCAAGGAGCTCGGCTTCGAGTGGGCGGAGATCATCCCCGTCTCGGCCGTCAGCGGCGACCAGGTCGAACTCGTCGCCGACCTGCTCGTCCCCCTGCTGCCGGAGAGTCCGCCCCTCTACCCGGAGGGCGACCTCACCGACGAGCCCGAGATGGTCATGGTGGCCGAGCTGATCCGCGAGGCCGCGCTCGAAGGCGTACGGGACGAGCTGCCGCACTCGATCGCGGTCGTGGTGGAGGAGATGCTGCCGCGCGAGGACCGGCCGGCCGACAAGCCGCTGCTGGACATCCACGCGAACGTCTACATCGAGCGGCCGAGCCAGAAGGGGATCATCATCGGCCCCAAGGGCAAGCGGCTCAAGGAGGTCGGGACCAAGTCCCGCAAGCACATCGAGGCGCTGCTGGGCACGCCGGTCTTCCTCGACCTGCACGTCAAGGTCGCCAAGGACTGGCAGCGCGACCCGAAGCAGCTGCGCAAGCTGGGGTTCTAGGGACCGCGAAAGGGGGGCTTTCGCCCGGCTTTGGACCGAACCCCCGATGATCCCGCATACTGATACGGGCCCGCGCGGACCACTCCGCTCCGCTAGGCTGCGGCACATCATGCGTTTCGGGTTGCTTCTCCTTAGCTGCCGCGGCGAGGGTCCGCAGTCGTAGGCCGACCCCCTCCCCGCGGAGTCTGGTGATGCGGTTTTCCCGCCCCGTCGGCCGTCCCAGCGGACACACGAGGAGCCCTACGCAATGTCTGAGCGCACTTCCGAGCGCATGTCCGGCCCCGCGGTACCCGGACCGGCCGTCGGCCGTCCCACCCCCGTCACGAACGCGACGCACACCCAGAAGCCGTCCGGGATGCCGATCCACAAGTACGGCCGCTACGAGGCCGTGGACATCCCCGACCGCACCTGGCCGGACAACCGCATCACCCAGGCGCCCCGCTGGCTCTCCACCGACCTGCGCGACGGCAACCAGGCCCTGATCGACCCCATGTCACCCGCGCGCAAGCGCGAGATGTTCGACCTGCTGGTACGCATGGGCTACAAGGAGATCGAGGTCGGCTTCCCGTCCTCCGGCGAGACCGACTTCGCCTTCGTACGGTCGATCATCGAAGAGGGCGCAATCCCCGAGGACGTGACCATCTCCGTCCTGACGCAGGCCAGGGAAGAGCTGATCGAGCGCACCGTTCAGTCGCTCGTCGGCGCCCACCGCGCCACCGTCCACCTGTACAACGCCACCGCCCCCACGTTCCGCCGTGTCGTCTTCCGGGGCACCCGCGAGCAGGTCAGGCAGATCGCCGTGGACGGTACGCGGCTGGTCTCCGAGTACGCCGAGAAGATCCTGGGCCCGGAGACCGTCTTCGGCTACCAGTACAGCCCGGAGATCTTCACCGACACCGAGCTGGACTTCGCCCTGGAGGTCTGCGAGGGCGTCATGGACGTCTGGGGGCCCGAGGAGGGCCGCGAGATCATTCTCAACCTGCCGGCCACCGTCGAGCGGTCCACGCCCTCCACGCACGCCGACCGTTTCGAGTGGATGTCGCGGAACCTGTCCCGCCGCGAGTACGTCTGCCTCTCCGTCCACCCGCACAACGACCGCGGCACCGCCGTCGCCGCCGCCGAGCTGGCGATCATGGCCGGGGCGGACCGGATCGAGGGCTGTCTGTTCGGCCAGGGCGAGCGCACCGGCAACGTCGACCTGGTGACCCTGGGCATGAACCTGTTCTCCCAGGGCGTCGACCCGCAGATCGACTTCTCGCAGATCGACGAGATCCGCCGCACCAGCGAGTACTGCAACCAGATGGAAGTCCACCCGCGCCACCCCTACGCGGGCGACCTCGTCTACACCGCCTTCTCGGGCTCCCACCAGGACGCCATCAAGAAGGGCTTCGACGCCATGGAGGCCGACGCCGCCGCCCAGGGCCCGGATGTGACCGTCGACGATCTTGAGTGGGCCGTGCCGTATCTGCCGATCGACCCGAAGGACGTGGGCCGCAGTTATGAGGCGGTCATCCGGGTCAACTCCCAGTCCGGCAAGGGCGGCATCGCCTACGTACTGAAGAACGAGCACAAGCTGGACCTGCCGCGCCGGATGCAGATCGAGTTCTCGCGGATCATCCAGGCGAAGACCGACTCCGAGGGCGGCGAGGTCACGCCCGGCGCGATCTGGTCGATCTTCCAGGACGAGTATCTGCCCAACGCGGAGGAGCCGGGCGCCCGTTGGGGCCGGATCCAGCTGCGTTCCGGCCAGACCACGACCGAGAAGGACGGCACGGACACCCTCACTGTCGAGGCGGTCGTGGACGGCGTCGAGACCGTGCTGACCGGCACCGGCAACGGGCCGATTTCGGCCTTCTTCGCCGCGCTGGCCGCCGTCGGGGTCGACGCCCGGCTGCTGGACTACTCGGAGCACACCATGAGCGAGGGCGCGAGCGCGCAGGCCGCCTCGTACATCGAGTGCGCCATCGACGGAAAGGTGCTGTGGGGTATGGGCATTGACGCCAACACCACGCGCGCCTCGCTGAAGGCCGTCGTCTCCGCGGTCAATCGCGCACCGCGCTGACCTGAGGGTTTACGGGCCCCGTCCACCGATCGCGGTGGGCGGGGTTCAGCCATGTCGTCGCGACCTGACGCCGGGGTAATGACGCCGCATCGTTGCTGTGGTTAACATCACGTCAATGCGGCAAAGTTGCCGAAGCGTTACGGAGGTGCGCGACGTGCTCCCAGGCCAGGGATCGAACGGCAGGAAACTGCGCATCTGCGGCATCACGACCGCGTGGAACACTGTCGGTGACGGGGAGTTCTTCTGCCCCGACTGCGGGGGCGACCGCAACTACCGCCGACGCACCGGCCGTCGCCGCTTCGCCGTCCTCGGCGTGCCGCTGGTGCCGCGCGGCTCGGCCGGCCCGGTCGTCGAATGCGCCGCCTGCCACGGCCACTTCGGCACCGACATCCTCGACCACCCCACCACCGTCCGCTTCTCCGCGATGCTCCGCGACGCCGTGCACACGGTGGCGCTCGCCGTCCTCGCCGCGGGCGGCACGTCCTCCCGTACGGTCCGCGAGACCGCCGTCGGCACGGTCAGGGCCGCCGGGATCGAGGACTGCACCGAGGAGCAGCTCACGGAGCTGGTGGACGCGCTGGCCGCCGACACCGGGCGCTTCCTGCTCGACCCGGGCCCCTGCGGGGCGGCGCTCGCCATCGAACTGCACGAGGCGCTGGAGCCGCTGGCCCCGCACCTCGCCGCGGCCGGCCGGGAGTCGATCCTGCTCCAGGCCGCCCGGATCGCCCTCGCGGACGGGCCGTACAGCGCGGCGGAGCGCGACGTGCTCTCCACCGTCGGCGGGGCGCTGCAACTGCGCGCCGACGACACGGCCCGGCTGCTCGAATCGGCCCGTACACCGTCGTCCTGAGCCGCCCGATCCAAGGCGCCCGGTCCGAGCTGCCCGGTCCGAGCTGCCCGGTCCGAGCTGCCCGGTCCGAGGCGCCCGGTCCGAGGCGCCCGATCCCGCCTTTGGTCAGGCTGGAGCGCCCACCCGCATACTCCCCCGGGAGTAACCCCCGCGCCCCAGTCACCCGGGGGAGTAACCCCCATCTCGCTCTCGCGCGCGACGACTGCGGCTCTTCCTGCGCCAAGGCTGAAACCAGACTCTGACCGACTGTGCAGAAGGGGGGCCCGCGATGGGGCCCGAGAACAAACGCCGACGTCTGCTGCCCTGGGCGGTGGTCGGGCTGTGGGTGATCGTGATCGCCGTGGCCGCCATGTTCGCCGGGAAGCTCACCGACGTACAGCAGGACGAAGCCGTCGACTACCTCCCGGCGAGCGCCGACTCCACCCATGTGGAGAAGGTCCGGCAGGAGCTGCCCGGCGGTGAGACGACCGATCTGATCGTCGTCTACCACCGCGACGGCGGGCTCACCGCCGCCGACCGCACGACCGCCGAGGAGCAACTGGCGCGGATCGCGTCCGAGCAGAAGCTCACGGCCCCGCCCAAGGGCATCCCGTCGGACGACGGCACGACCCTGATGTACCCGATCGCCGGCGCCATGGCCCCCGAGCCCGGCGTCGAGAAGGACGAAGCGCAGATCGCCTTCGTCGAGGACATACGGGCCGTCACCACGGCGGACGGCGGGAGCGGCGCGGGCGGCGGCGGCAGTGGAGACGGCGGACTCAGCATCGAGGTCGGCGGAGCCGGTGCCCTCCAGTCCGACATGGAGGCGGTTTTCGAGTCCATCGACGGCACCCTGATGATCGCGACCGTGCTGGTCGTCGCCCTGCTGCTGATCATCACCTACCGCAGCCCGTTCCTGTGGATCGTGCCGCTGTTCGTCGTCGGAGCCGCCGCCGTCAGCTCCATGGCGGTCGTCTACGGCCTGGTGCAGGCTTTCGGCACCGTCGTGACCAGCCAGAGCTCGGCGATCATGACGGTGCTCGTGTTCGGCGCGGGCACCGACTACGCGTTGCTGCTGGTCGCCCGCTACCGGGAGGAGTTGCGCCGCGTACCCCACCCGTACGAGGCCATGCGCATTGCGCTGCGCAGCTGCGGCCCCGCCGTCCTCGCCTCCTCCGGGACCGTCGCGGCCGGTCTCCTGTGCCTCATGGCCGCCGACCTCAACAGCAGCAGCGGCATGGGACCGATCGCCGCCATCGGCGTCGTGTGCGCGCTCATCGCGATGCTCACGCTGCTCCCCGCCATCCTGGTGCTGCTCGGCCGCCGCGTCTTCTGGCCGCTGATCCCCGTCCACGGCAGTGAGGGCAAGCAGCGCCGCTCCTTCTTCGCCGCTATGGGCACCTCGGCCGCCCGCAGGCCGGTCGCCGTGCTCGCCACCGGTGTGGTGGCCCTCGGTGCCCTCGCCCTCGGCGTGCTGAACCTGCCCGGCGCACTCAAGCAGGAGGACAGCTTCATCGACCGGCCCGAGTCGGTCACCGCCATGGCACATCTGGCGACCGCCTTCCCGGAGCAGAGCGCCCAGCCCATCAGCGTCATGGCGCCGACCGGCGGCGCCGACGCGGCGCTCGACACCGTCCGTTCGGTCTCCGGTGTCGCCGACGCCGAACGGGGCCGCAGCGGCGGCGGCTGGACCGAGATCACCGTCTTCGCGAAGGACGCGCCGGAGTCGGCGGGGGAGACCGCCACCATCGAACGGCTGCGGTCCACCTTCGACGACGAGACATACGTCGGCGGGCCCAGCGCGCAGCAGATCGACCTCGCCGACACCAACGCGCGCGACCGCCTGTACGTCATCCCGCTCGTCGTCATCGCCGTCCTGCTGATCCTCGTCGCCCTGCTGCGCAGCCTCGTCGCACCCCTGATGCTGGTCGTCGCGGTCGTGGTCGTCTGGGGCGCGGCGATGGGCATCGGCGGGCTGGTCTTCGAGCCACTGCTGGGCTTCGACGGGATGGATCCCGGGCTCGCGCTGCTCTCGTTCGTCTTCCTCGTCGCCCTCGGCGTCGACTACGGCATCTTCCTGATGCACCGGATGCGGGAGGAGGCACTGAAGGGGGCGGAGCCCGAGGCCGCCGCGCTGACCGCGCTGCGCACCACGGGCGGCGTGATCGCCTCGGCCGGTGTCGTACTCGCCGCGACGTTCGGTGTCCTGGCCAGCCTGCCGCTGGTGATGCTCGCGGAGATGGGCATCCTCGTCGCCGTGGGCGTCCTGCTGGACACCTTCCTGGTGCGTACGTATCTGGTGACGAGCGCGAGCGTGCTGCTCGGCCGCAAGGTCTGGTGGCCCGGGGCGCTCTCCAAGCCGCCGGCGGCGCCGCTGCCTGAGGGTGAACGGGGCGACCGCGAGCGGGAGTCGGTCACCACCGGGGCCTGAACGGAGTGAAGTGACCGGTGCGGTACGGCTCCTGCTCCCCGGAGCCGTACCGCACCGGAGCGCGACGAGAGAGGATGAGTCCGTGTCAGACACCCCCGCCAGAGGACCGCGCACCGAACGCGTCTTCGCGGTGCTCAACCGCGACCCGCTCGACGCACCGAACCAACTCCGCACGGACCTGGTGATCACCGGGGTCGCCGGCGCGCTGAGCGTCCTGCTCGCCTTCGTCGTGACCGACGGCAGCCGCCCCGACGCCCTCGGCTGGGTGCTGATGGCCGCCGTGACGGCGCCCTTGATCCGGCGGCGCCGCCACCCCGTCGCGACGATCATGGTCATGGTGCCGCTCGTCGCCGTCTACCACGTGCTGGACTACTCGCACGCGGCCACCACCCCGGCCACGATGATCGCCCTCTACACCCTCGCGGTCACCGGCCCGCCGCTGCGCGCCGCGCTGCTCGGTGTCGGCATCGTCTGTATCACCCTCACGGTGATGCTGACGATCAACACCGACCGGGGCATCGAGATGCTCCGCACGTCCGGCTGGATCATCGCGGTCCTCCTCGTCGGCATGGACGTGCGCGTCTACCGCAAGTACATAGCGGCGGTCGTGGAGCGTGCCGAACGCGCGGAGCGGACCCGGGAGGAGGAGGCCGCACGGCGGGTCGCCGAGGAGCGCCTGCGGATCGCACGGGACCTGCACGACCTGCTGGCCCACAGCATCACGCTCATCGGCGTCCAGACGTCGGTGGCCTCGCACATCCTGTCCGTCGACCCCGACCGGCTCGACCGGGCCGCCATCTCCCAGGCGCTCGACGGCATCTCGGACACCTGCCGCGACGCGCGCTCGGAGCTGCGCACCACCCTGGAGGTGCTGCGCGCGGGCGGCGCGGGCGAGGACGAGGAGGGCGCCTGGTCGGGCGCCCTGCCCGACCTGGCGGCGCTGTCGGGCCTCGTGGAGTCCGCGCGGACGGCGGGCGCGGAGGCGGAGCTCACGGTGCGGATGGAGGGCGTACGGGTGCCGCCGGTGGCCGAGGCGGCGGCGTACCGGATCGTGCAGGAGTCGCTCACCAACGCCGTACGGCACGCGGGCCCCGCCCCACGGGTCGGGGTCCGGGTCGAGACGCGCGGCGGGGCCCTGCACGTCACCGTGGCCGACAACGGGGGCACACCCGGCGGCAAGGGGGCGCCCGGCGAACCCGGCTACGGCATCGTCGGCATGCGCGAGCGGGCCCGCAGCGTCGGAGGCACGCTCGACGCGGGACCGTACGACGGCGGGTTCCGGGTGTCCGCGGTGCTCCCGTTGCGGGGCCGGGGCGAGGACGCCCCGGAACGGCCGGCGGACGCGGACACGCCCACCGGCAGCGCGGCCCCCGCCGGGCGGGACGTGCCCGCCGCCCCGGCCCCGGCCGGACCCGGCGGAGACGCTGGTCACACCGGCCCGGCAGCGCCCGCCGGGCCCACCGGACGACAGGAGTCGCTCGCATGATCCGCGTCCTGCTCGCCGACGACCAGCGCCTCGTCCGGGCCGCCTTCGCGATGCTCGTCGAGTCCGCCCCGGACATGGAGGTCGTGGGCCAGGCCGGCACCGGCAGAGAAGCCGTCGAACTGGCCCGTTCCGCGCGCGCCGACCTCGTCGTCATGGACATCCGGATGCCCGACACCGACGGTATCGAGGCGACCCGGCTGATCGCCGCCGACGACGACCTCGCCGGCGTCAAGGTGCTGGTCCTGACCACGTACGACACCGACGACCACGTCGTGGAGGCGCTGCGCGCGGGTGCGTCCGGCTTCCTCGTGAAGGACACCAGGCCCGCCGAACTCCTCACCGCCATCAGGACGGTGGCCGCCGGTGATTCCCTGCTGTCCCCGGGCCCGACGGCGCGCCTGATCGCCCGCGTACTCAGTGCCCGCAGCCGAATCCCGGAGATGCTGACGGCCGGCGGCCCCGAGTGCCTCTCGGTCCGCGAACGGCAGGTGCTCGCCCTCGTCGCACGCGGCCTCACCAACACCGAGATCGCGGAGTCGCTCGGCCTCAGCCCGCTGACCGCCAAGACGCATGTGAGCCGCATCATGGGCAAGCTTCAGGCCCGGGACCGGGCGCAACTCGTGATCATCGCCTACGAGTCGGGGCTGGTGGCCCCACGCGACGACCGGATGGCCGCCGAGGCCGCCGACGGCGGCTGAGGGCCCCTGGCGAACGGGCCCACCGGGGAAACCGGGGCGGCAGACCTGCCCACCCTCCCCGTGCGGGAGAATGGCGCCATGAGCCTGTTCCGCGACGACGGCATCGTGCTGCGCACCCAGAAGCTGGGTGAGGCGGACCGCATCATCACGTTCCTCACCCGGGGCCACGGCCGCGTCCGGGCCGTCGCGCGCGGAGTCCGCCGTACGAAGTCCAAGTTCGGCGCCAGGCTCGAACCGTTCTCCCATGTCGACGTGCAGTTCTTCGCACGCGGCAGCGAACTCGTCGGACGCGGCCTGCCGCTCTGTACGCAGAGCGAGACCATCGCCCCGTACGGCGGCGCCATCGTCACCGACTACCCCCGCTACACGGCCGGTACGGCCATGCTGGAGACCGCCGAGCGGTTCACCGACCACGAGGGCGAACCTGCGGTCCAGCAGTATCTGCTCCTCGTCGGCGGGCTGCGCACGCTCTCGCGCGGCGAGCACGCCCCGCATCTGATCCTCGACGCCTTCCTGCTGCGCTCCCTCGCGGTGAACGGTTACGCGCCGAGCTTCGACGACTGCGCGAAGTGCGGTCTCGACGGGCCGAACCGGTTCTTCTCGGTCGCGGCCGGCGGCGTCATATGCGCCGAGTGCCGGGTGCCCGGCAGCGTCGTACCCTCGCCGGAGGCGGTCGGTCTGCTCAGCGCGCTGCTGACCGGCGACTGGGGGACGGCGGACGCGTGCGAGGCTCGTCATGTCCGGGAGGGCAGCGGGCTGGTGTCCGCGTATCTGCACTGGCATCTGGAGCGCGGTCTGCGCTCACTCAGATATGTAGAGAAGAATTAGGAGACACGAGCGCATGGCACGACGCGGAATCCTGGGCCGGCCCCGCCGCGAGTACAAGGTCCCCGAGCCTCACCCCTCCGGTGCGGTCCCGCCGAAGATCCCCGGCGAGCTGGTCCCCAAGCATGTCGCGTGCGTGATGGACGGCAACGGGCGCTGGGCCAAGGAGCGCGGTCTGCCGCGCACCGAGGGCCACAAGGTCGGCGAGGGCGTCGTCCTGGACGTGCTCAAGGGCTGTCTGGAGATGGGCGTCAAGAACCTCTCCCTGTACGCCTTCTCCACCGAGAACTGGAAGCGCACACCCGACGAGGTGCGCTTCCTCATGAACTTCAACCGAGATGTCATCCGCCGCCGCCGCGACGAGATGAACGAACTCGGCATCCGCATCCGCTGGGTCGGCCGGATGCCCAAGATGTGGAAGTCGGTCGTCCAGGAGCTCCAGGTCGCGCAGGAGCAGACCGTCGACAACGACGCCATGACGCTCTACTTCTGTGTCAACTACGGGGGCCGCGCGGAGATCGCGGACGCGGCGCGGGCGCTCGCCGCGGACGTGGCGGCGGGCAAGCTCGACCCGTCCAAGGTCAACGAGAAGACTTTCGCGAAATATCTGTACTACCCGGACATGCCGGACGTGGATCTCTTCCTGCGGCCGAGCGGCGAGCAGCGCACGTCCAACTATCTGATCTGGCAGAGCAGTTACGCCGAGATGGTCTTCCAGGACGTGCTGTGGCCGGACTTCGACCGCCGGGATCTGTGGCGGGCCTGTCTGGAATTCGCCCACCGGGACCGCCGCTTCGGCGGGGCGCTGCCCAACGAGTCTGACAAGTCGGGCGAGTTGAGCGAGAAGAACCACCCGGGCGAGGGCGAAGGCGCGTAAGGGACCACGGGGCGGGTCGGCCCGGAGGCCGGCCCCCACCGGTCACCGGCCGGACGTGTCCTGACCGGGCGAGGCCGCCGCCCCGGGACCGTTCCCCGAGGCGCACTCCGCGCAGGTGCCGAAGACCTCCACCGTGTGGGCCACGGCCACGAAGCCGTGCTCGGCCGCGATCATCTCGGCCCACTGCTCGACGGCCGGTCCCTCGACCTCGACGGCCTTGCCGCACACCCGGCACACCAGATGGTGGTGGTGATCACCGGTCGAGCAGCGCCGGTAGACGGACTCCCCGTCGTTCGTGCGCAGCACGTCGACATCGCCCGCGTCGGCGAGCGACTGGAGCGTGCGGTAGACCGTCGTCAGACCGACCGAGTCACCGCGGTGCTTCAGCATGTCGTGAAGCTCCTGCGCGCTGCGGAACTCGTCCACCTCGTCCAGCGCGGCGGCCACCGCGGCACGCTGCCGGGTCGATCGGCCGCGTACGGGGGCAGTGCTCGCCCCACCGCCAGGCGCAGTCGTCACGGGTGCCTCCAATACTTCTGCCCGGAATCGCTCTCTCGGGTCATTCTGCCAGTTCGCGTCAGGCCGTGGCCTCGTCCGAGGGCCCGCGCATGGCGGGAACCGGCGGGCTTTCCGGCTCCGTCGCTCCCGCCGGACCTTCCGCCACCGGGTGTTCGTTCTCCGCCGACCGCAAGGCCCGTGCCCGCCGTCTCGCCAGTGGCGTCGCGAGCACGGTCAGGACGAGGAAGACGCCGATGGCCAGCAGGACGATCGTCGCGCCGGGTGGTACGTCCTGGTAGTACGAGGTGACCGTGCCGGCCAGCGTCACCGCCGTACCGATCACCACCGCCAGTATGAAGGTCACGGCGAAGGACCGGGTGATCTGCTGCGCGGCGGCGACCGGCACCACCATCAGCGCGCTGACCAGCAGCAGCCCGACGACCCGCATCGCGACGGTGACGGTCACCGCCGCCGTGACGGCGACGAGCAGGTTCAGGGCGCGCACCGGCAGCCCGGTGACCCGCGCGAACTCCTCGTCCTGGCTGACGGCGAACAGCTGCCTGCGCAGCCCCACCGTGACCAGCACCACCAGCGCCGCCAGGACCCAGATCGCGTCCAGATCGGCCTCGGACACGGTGGAGAGCGAGCCGAAGAGGTACGAGCTGAGGTTGGCGTTCGAGCCGGTCGGCGAGAGATTGATCAGCAGGACGCCGCCCGCCATACCGCCGTAGAAGAGCATGGCCAGCGCGATGTCGCCGCGCGTGCGGCCGTACGCCCGGATCAGCTCCATCGCGATGGAGCCGACGATCGCGACGACCGTCGCCATCCACACCGGGCTGGTGGAGAGCAGGAAGCCCAGACCGACGCCGGTCATGGCGACATGGCCGATGCCGTCGCCCATCAGGGCCTGGCGCCGCTGGACGAGATAGATGCCGACGGCGGGCGCGATGACGCCGACCAGCACGGCCGCGATCAGGGCCCGCTGCATGAGTGCGGTCTCAAGGATTTCCATGATCAGGTCAGCAGTCCCGTACGGAGCGGCTCACCGGCCGCGTGCGGATGACAGCCTTGATTGGTCAAAAGGCTGGGATCATGACCGGGCGGGTGCCCCACCGCCTTCGGCGGCGGCCCGTCGTGCACCACGCAGCCGTCGCGCAGCACCACCGCGCGGTCGATCAGCGGCTCCAGCGGGCCCAGTTCGTGCAGGACGAGCAGGACGGTCGTACCGGCCGCCACCTGCTCACGCAGCGTGGCCGCCAGGATCTTCTGGCTGGTCAGGTCGACGCCCGCCATCGGCTCGTCCATGATCAGGAGTTCGGGTTCGGCGGCGAGGGCGCGCGCGATGAGCACCCGCTGGTGCTGGCCGCCGGAGAGCGCGCCGACGGCGTCCTTCGCCCGGTCCGCCAGACCGACGAGTTCGATGACGCGCTGGACGGCCGCCCGGTCGGCCCTGGCGGGCCGGCGGAGCAGTCCGGTGCGGGAGAGCCGCCCGGAGGCCACGACCTCGCGGACGGTGGCCGGTACGCCGCTCGCTGCCGTGGTGCGCTGGGGTACGTAGCCGATGCGCGACCAGTCGCGGAAGCGCCGCAGCGGGGTGCCGAAGAGGGTCACCTCGCCGCCGGTGAGCGGGACTTGGCCGATCACGGAGCGTACGGCGGTGGACTTGCCCGAGCCGTTGGCGCCGAGCAGCGCGACGACCTCGCCGCGCCGCAGGGAGAGGTCGATCCCGCGCAGGACGGGGCGGGAGCCGAGGGTGGCGGTGGCACCGCGCAGCGACAGGACGGTGGGCGCGGGGGCGGGCGCGGGTGTGGGCCCGGCGGCCGGGGCGGTCTTCGGTACGTCCTCCGCCTCTCTCCCGGCCTGCTCCGCCCGCCCGGTGTGCGTCGTTGCCACGTCCCGTACCTCCGTTGCTCCGGTCAGCTGGTTCACTTCGCGCCGAGGGCTTTCTCCAGCGCGGCGAGGTTGGACTTCATGACCTCGACGTAGTCAGCGCCCTTGGACTTCTCCGTGATTCCCTCGATCGGGTCCAGGACGTCTGTCTTCAGACCGCTGTCGGCGGCGACGGTCTTCGCCGTCTTGTCACTGACCAGTGTCTCGAAGAAGACCGTACCGACCTTCTCCTCGGCGGCGATGGACAGGAGCTCCTTGATCCGCGCCGGGCTGGGCTCGGACTCGGGGGAGAGGCCCGAGATGGACTCCTGCGTGAGGCCGTAGCGCTCGGCGAGATAGCCGAAGGCCGAGTGGGTGGTGATGAAGGTCTTGGTGGAGGTGTCGGCGAGTCCCTCCTTGAAGGCGGTGTCGAGGGTGGTGAGCCGCTCGACGAGGGCGGTGGTGTTCTTCCGGTACGCCGCGGCGTTGTCCGGGTCCGCCTTCTCCAGCGAGGCGCCGACGCCCTTGGCGACCTCCGCGTACTTCACGGGGTCGAGCCAGATGTGCGGGTCGGTGCCGGCCTCGCCCTCCTCGCCCGCGTGCTCCTCCTCACCGGCGTGCTCCTCGCCCGCGTGCTCGTCGCCGTGCTCGTCCCCGTGGTCGTGGCCGACCTCCGAGCCGTGCCTCTCCAGCGTGGTGAGGGAGGCGGCGTCGACGGTGTTCGGCACCCCGGCGGCGGTGATGGCCTCGTCGACGGCGGGCTGGATGCCCTTGAGGTAGAGGATGTAGTCGGCGTCGCCGAGCTGCGCCGCCTGCCGGGTCCCCAGCTCCAGTTCGTGCGGCTCGACGCCGGGCTTGGTGAGGGTGGAGACGTCGACGTGGGACCCGCCTATCTCCTCGGCGAGATACTGCATGGGGTAGAACGACGCGACCACCGCGAGCTTGTCGCCGCTCTTCTCGGCGGCGCCCCCGCTGTCGGCCGCGTCGGAGGGGGAGCACGCGGACAGAGCGACCAGGCCGAGGGTGACGGACCCGGCGAGCGCGGCGGTGGGTATCAGGCGTCGTATGTTCATGACAGTCATTTTCAACAAAAGTGGAAACGATTGTCAACAAGGGGTGGTGAACGCCACCGCGGGATACCGATTTGATACAGGGGGTGCGCCCGCCGCTAATCTGAGGCATTCGCCGTTCGCCGTCGTAATGAAGAGAGCACCGTGGCCGCCGACAAGATCGACAGCATCGTCAACCTGAGCAAGCGCCGTGGCTTCGTCTACCCATGCAGCGAGATCTACGGCGGACAGCGTGCCGCCTGGGACTACGGGCCGCTCGGGGTCGAGCTGAAGGAGAACATCAAACGCCAGTGGTGGCGTTACATGGTCACTTCGCGCGAGGACGTTGTCGGTCTCGACTCGTCGGTGATCCTGGCTCCCGAGGTCTGGGTGGCCTCGGGCCATGTCGCCACGTTCACCGACCCGCTCACCGAGTGCACCTCCTGCCACAAGCGTTACCGCGCGGACCACCTGGAGGAGGCGTACGAGGAGAAGCACGGCAAGCCGGCGGCCAACGGCCTGAAGGACATCAACTGCCCCAACTGCGGCAACAAGGGCACCTTCACCGAGCCCAAGTCCTTCTCCGGTCTGCTTTCCACCCACCTCGGCCCCACGCAGGACTCGGGCTCGGTCGCGTATCTGCGTCCCGAGACCGCGCAGGGCATCTTCACCAACTTCGCCCAGGTGCAGCAGACATCGCGCAAGAAGCCGCCGTTCGGCATCGCGCAGATGGGCAAGTCCTTCCGTAACGAGATCACGCCCGGCAACTTCATCTTCCGCACACGTGAGTTCGAGCAGATGGAGATGGAGTTCTTCGTCAAGCCCGGCGAGGACGAGACGTGGCAGGACTA
Source organism: Streptomyces sp. NPDC051217 (assembly GCF_044455465.1). Classification (NCBI taxonomy): domain Bacteria; kingdom Bacillati; phylum Actinomycetota; class Actinomycetes; order Kitasatosporales; family Streptomycetaceae; genus Streptomyces; species Streptomyces sp. NPDC051217. Next base: position 279,698 of record NZ_JBITEV010000003.1, on the reverse strand, counting down.
CTGGATGGAGCAGCGCTGGAACTGGTACCGGGACCTCGGCCTGCGCGAGGAGAACATGCGCTGGTTCGAGCACCCGAAGGAGAAGCTCTCCCACTACTCCAAGCGCACCGCCGACATCGAGTACCGCTTCAGCTTCGGCGGCTCGGAGTGGGGCGAGCTCGAAGGCGTCGCGAACCGCACCGACTACGACCTCAACGCGCACTCCAAGGCGTCGGGCCACGACCTGTCGTACTTCGACCAGGAGGCCGGTGAGCGCTGGACCCCGTACGTCATCGAGCCCGCCGCGGGTGTGGGCCGCGCGATGCTGGCCTTCCTCCTCGACGCGTACAACGAGGACGAGGCGCCCAACGCGAAGGGTGTGCTGGAGAAGCGCACGGTGATGCGGCTCGACCCGCGGCTGGCGCCGGTGAAGGTCGCGGTGCTGCCGCTGTCGCGCAACCCGCAGCTGTCGCCGAAGGCGAAGGGGCTCTCGGCGGACCTGCGGAAGAACTGGAACATCGAGTTCGACGACGCGGGCGCGATCGGCCGGCGCTACCGCAGGCAGGACGAGATCGGTACGCCGTTCTGCGTCACCGTCGACTTCGACACACTCGACGACGACGCGGTGACGGTGCGCGAGCGCGACACCATGAAGCAGGAGCGCGTCTCGCTGAGCCAGATCCAGGGTTACCTGGGTGAGCGGCTGCTCGGCTGCTGATTACGGTCGTGGCTCGAAGCCCCCGGTTCCATGACGGAGCCGGGGGCTTCGTCGCACACTGCTCATTGGCCGCATTCGTCAACAGGAGGCACCCATGCCGCCCACGACCAGCAGCAAAGTAAGCCGATGGGACCAGCACGGCCGCGAGCATGTCGTCCATGTCCAGAAGGCGGGCATCCAGCGGGCGTTGACCTGCGACACCTGCGGCTGGAACAAGAACGCGCAGTTCCTGCCGTGGCTCAAGGCGGAGGAACATCTCGGCGAGGCGCACCAGGCGACGGTCGATCCGACGGTGACGGGCAACGGCTGAGAGGGGCCGCGGGGCGTGTGCCCGGCCGGGAAAATGAGGTGACGGGTGCCACCCGCCCGGTGGTAGCGTCTCGGGCATGTTCTTCCAGATCTACGAGTGAGAACGCGGCGGTCACGGTCCGCCTCTCACCAGACGAATCCGCAGATCACTTCGCCTTCACCAATTCGGGAGAACCCGTGGCAAAAAGCCGGAACAACCTCCTCGGCGTGGGCGGACAGCGTAAGAAGCTGTCCCGCGCCGACCAGCAGGGCAACGGCCCCACCCGGAACGCCGACCGCAAGGTCGCCGAGGACAAGAAGCAGGAGCTCGTGCGCAAGATGCGCGAGCGGGCGACCGGCACGGAGTCCGAGGAAGGCACCGCGAACACCGACGACGCGACCGACGCCACCGACGCGACGGACGCGACCGGCGCGAGCGACGGGCCTGCCGCCCGGTCCTGACCGACACAGCACGACGACGGCCCCGGTCACCTCTGTGACCGGGGCCGTCGTCCGCGCCTCACCTCACCTCGCGCGGCAGCCGCAGACTCAGGCCCCCCGTCAGGACGATCGCGGCCAACTGCACCAGCAGCGTCACGGTCAGGGCGGTGCCCATCCCCGAACTCTCGGTCAGGCTGAGGAAGAGCGAGCCGAGCGTGGCCACGCCGAGCGCCAGCGCGGACTGCTGGGTCGTGATCATCACGCCGCCGCCCACACCGGCCCGCTCCGGCGGTACCTCGGACAGCACGATCCGGAAGATGACCGGCAGTTGGAGGCCCTGGCCGAATCCCGCGATCGCGGTGCCGGGCAGCAGTGCGAGCGTGCCGAGCGACGGCCAGTCGCGCCAGACCGTGAACGCCAGCAGCGCGATACCGACCGCCTGGATCACGGCGCCGACCGTCACGACGAGGCTGCCGTGGCGCCGTACCAGCCGGGGCCCGGCCAGCGTGGCGAAGAAGAAGGCCACCGCGCACGGCACCAGCGCCACCCCCGCGGTGACGGCGCTCATGTGCAGCCCCTGCTGCATGGCGATCGCGATGACGAACATGAAGCCGCCGAAACCGATCGAGAACGGCAGCACGAGCACGAGCCCCCGGCGCAGCGAGACCAGCGCGAACAGGCTCGGTGGTACCAGCGGCGTACGGCCCTGCCGGTCCGCGCGCCGCTCCACGGCGAGGAAGGCGAGCGCCGCGACAGGGAAGGCGGCCAGCGACACCCAGGTCCACGCCGGCCAGCCGGCCGCGCGGCCCTCCGTGAGGGGCGCGAGGAGCGTCATCAGCGCGACCGCGAGCAGCACGGTGCCCGGTACGTCGATGGGCGCGGGCCGCTGGGAGCGGGTCTCGGGCATCGTACGGAGGGCGAGCAGCAGCCCGGCGAGCGCGATCGGCACGTTCACCAGGAAGATCGCGCGCCAGCCGCTGCCCGCGATGTCGGCGGCCACCAGCACACCGCCGAGTATCTGGCCGACGACCATGGAGAGCCCGGCGGTGGCGCCGTACAGGCTGAGCGCCTTCGCCCGGCGGTGTCCCGACGTCGCCGACTGGATGGTGGCCAGCACCTGCGGGAGCATCAGCGCCGCGGCGGCGCCCTGGGCGACGCGGGCGCCGACCAGCGTCCAGGCGTCGGGCGAGAGGCCGCAGGCGAGCGAGGTCAGACCGAAGGCGGCCATGCCGGTCATGAAGAGCCGCCGGCGGCCGAACATGTCGCCGAGCCGTCCGCCGAGGACGAGCAGGACGGCGTACGCGAGTCCGTAACCGGCGACCACCAGTTCCAGCAGGGCGGGGCCCGCGTTCAGGTCGTGCTCGATGGTGGGCAGGGCGACGTTGACGATGAAGAAGTCGATCAGCGGGAGCGCGGCACCCAGGAGCACGGTGAACAGGCCGAGGGGACCCAGTACGGAGCCGTGGTCGTGGATGACGGTCGCGTCGGTCGCGGACGTCGCGGTGGAGGCGGATGCGGACGTTGACGTGGAGAGAGGCGCGGATGTTCTACTCACCTCACCGACGATCGTTCCGCGCGGACCCTGGTACCAGAGTGTCTTTATCCTGGTAGAGGAAGTACCTGGTAATGGGCTGAGGTGAAAGAGAGACTGACTCCATGACCACTGTGGTCCGCGAACCGGACATCCGACGGCACGAGCTCGCGGACTTCCTCCGCAGCAGGCGCGAACGCATCACCCCCGAGCAGGTCAGCCTGCCGCGCGGCAGCCGCCGCCGCACCCCGGGCCTGCGCCGCGAAGAGGTCGCGCACCTGTCCGCCGTGGGCGTCACCTGGTACACGTGGCTGGAGCAGGCCCGCGACATCCAGGTCTCCGCCCAGGTGATCGACGCGCTGGCCCGCGCGCTGCTCCTCGACCCCAGCGAGCGCGCCCACCTGTTCGCCCTGGCGGGCGCCGTCGACCCGGCCCCCGGAACGCCGTCCCCCACGATCACGCCCGCCGTGCGGCTGATGCTGGAGCGGCTGGACCCGTTCCCGGCCTGCGTACAGAACGGGCGCTACGACATCCTGGCGTACAACCGCACGTACAGCGCGATGCTCTGCGACCTCGACGCGCTGCCGCCGGAGGACCGCAACTGCCTCTGGCTCGCCTTCACCAACGAGCGGTGGCAGTCCGCCCTCGGCAACCGCGCGGAGACCGTCCGGCTGATGGCGGCCCGGTTCCGCGCCGACATGGCGGAGCACCTGGCCGAACCCGCCTGGAAGACCCTGCTCGGGCGCCTGCGGGCGGCGTCGCCCGAGTTCTGCGAGATCTGGGAGCGGCACGAGGTGGTCGGTACGGCCTCCAAGACGAAGAGGTTCATCAACGCGAGCGTCGGCGAACTCAGCCTCCATCACACCAACCTCTGGCTGAGCCCGAGCAACGGCAGCCGTCTGGTCTCGTACGTCCCCGCCGACGACGAGGCCCGCGAGCGCCTGGAGCGGCTTCATGACCTGACGCTCGCCGGCGTCTGATCCGGCGCGGGGCGCCGCTCAGCCTCTGGCGTCCGGCGAGCCCGGCACCGACGCCGGTCCCAGCCGTTCGGCGTTGCGGCGAGCCGTACCCCGCGCCCACTCCCCGGTGGTCAGCGCGCCGATCGTCAGGACGCCCAGGCCGAGCCCGGTGATGATCCACCACGCGGGCCGGCTCGCGACGACGAAACCCGCCTGATCGATGGCCCCGCGCTGCGTGGGCGACGCGGCGCCCGCCGCCAGCACCGCCCCGATGACCGCGACGCCCAGCGTCTGGCCGATCTGCCGGCTCGTCGACGCGACGGCGGCGGCCACGCCCGACTGGGCCAGCGGCATCCCGGCCACCGCCGTGTTGGTGATCGGGGCGTTCACCATGCCGAAGCCGATGCCGAACAGTACGTATCCGGTGAACAGCGACCCCAGACGCGTCTCCGCCTCGAAGACCGCGAACAGCAGCCCGCTCGTCGCGAGGGCCGTGCCCGCGATCAGCAGGGGGGCACGCGCTCCGTACGAGCCGACGAGCCGGCCCGACAGCGGCGCGCAGACGAAGGCCAGTGCCGCCATCGGCAGGATGTGGAGACCGGCGTCCAGCGCGGAGAGATCCCGGACGTTCTGGAGGTAGAGCGTGTTCATGAACAGGAAGCCGCCGAGGGCGGCGAACGCGCACACGGCGATGAGGGTCGCCCCGCTGAACGGCGCGCTGCGGAAGAAACGCAGATCGATCAGCGGCTCGGCGCGCCTCGGCTCGTACATCAGCAGCCCCGTCAGCGCGCACGCCGCGACGCCGACGAAGGTCAGGATCAGCGGTGACGTCCAGCCGGCCGTCGGGGCCTCGATGATCGAGTACGTCAGCGCGCCGAGGGTGATCATGATCAGCAACTGGCCGACCGGGTCGGGGCGGCGCGCCTTGGCGGCGCGCGACTCGGGGACGTACCGCCAGGTCAGCAGGAACGCCGTGAGCCCGACCGGCAGATTGATCAGGAAGATCGCGCGCCAGCCGACCGTCTCCACCAGCAGGCCGCCGATGACCGGCCCGGCCGCCAGCGAGATACCGACGACCCCGCCCCAGATCCCGATCGCGCGGGCGCGTTCACGGGGATCGGTGAAGGTGTTGGTCACGATCGACAGCGCGACCGGGTTGAGCATCGAGCCGCCGACCGCCTGAATGATCCGGAACGCGACCAGTGTCTCCAGGGTCGGCGCGAGCGAGCAGAGCAGTGAGCCGAGCGTGAAGATCACCAGCCCGGTCTTGAAGACCCGCCGTCTGCCGATACGGTCGGCCGTCGAGCCCGCGAGCATCAGCAGAGAGGCGATGACCAGGGTGTACGCGTCGAGGGTCCACTGGAGGCCGGCGACCGTGGTGTGCAGTTCCCTCTGCATCGAGGGCAGTGCGACATTGAGCACCGTGTTGTCGAGGCTGACGATCAGCAGACTCATGCAGCAGGTCCCCAGGATCACCTTGCGCCGGTGGGGACCGAACTCCTCCACGGACTCTTGGGACGGCTTCGACCAGGACTTGGGGTGGGGAGCTGGCATGGGGCGATGGTAAGTCCGGCACCCGGCGGCCCCTCGGCCGCCATGCGCGACAATGGACGGATGACCGCTCCGCTCGCCCCGTCCCCCGCGCCGCCGCGCCCGCTCGCCACCGGCCCGCTCGCCGTCGGCCCGCTTCCCGCGGGTCCGCTCGCCGTCGGCCCGTACTCCGTGCGTCCGCCCGTGGTGCTCGCACCGATGGCCGGGATCACCAACGCGCCGTTCCGGACGCTGTGCCGGGAGTTCTCGGGCGGCAAGGGGCTGTTCGTCAGCGAGATGATCACCACGCGGGCGCTGGTCGAGCGCAACGAGAAGACGATGCAGCTCATCCGCTTCGACCGGGCGGAGACGCCGCGCTCGATCCAGCTGTACGGGGTCGACCCGGTCACCGTCGGCAAGGCCGTCCGCATGATCGCGGACGAGGGCCTGGCCGACCACATCGACCTGAATTTCGGCTGCCCCGTCCCCAAGGTCACCCGCAAGGGCGGCGGTTCGGCCCTCCCGTACAAGCGGCCCCTGCTGCGCGCGATCCTGCACGAGGCCGTGTCGAACGCCGGTGACCTCCCGGTCACCATGAAGATGCGCAAGGGCATCGACGACGGCCACCTCACCTACCTGGACGCGGGCCGCATCGCCGTCGAGGAGGGCGTGACGGCGATCGCCCTGCACGGCAGAACCGCCGCCCAGCACTACGGCGGCACGGCCGACTGGGACGCCATCGCCCGCCTCAAGGAGCATGTCCCCGAGATCCCCGTCCTCGGCAACGGCGACATCTGGTCGGCGGACGACGCCCTGCGGATGGTCCGCGAGACCGGCTGTGACGGAGTGGTCGTGGGCCGGGGATGTCTCGGCCGGCCATGGATCTTCGGCGATCTGGTGGCGGCCTTCGAAGGTACGGGGGAACTCGCCCGGCCCACGCTCCGCGAGGTGGCAGGCGTCATGCGGCGGCACGCGGAGCTGCTGGGGGAGTGGATCGGCGACGAGGCGCGCGGGGTGATCGACTTCCGTAAGCACGTGGCCTGGTATCTGAAGGGCTTCTCGGTCGGCTCCGAGATGCGCAAGAAGCTGGCCATCACCTCCTCCCTCGCCGAACTGGACGCACTGCTGGGCGAGTTGGACCTGGACCAGCCGTGGCCGGACGGCGCCGACGGGCCGCGCGGGCGGACGTCGGGCAACAACCGGGTGGTCCTGCCGGACGGCTGGCTGAAGGACCCGTACGACTGCACGGGCGTCGGCGCGGAAGCGGAACTGGACACCTCCGGCGGCTGACAGGCCCCGTTCAGGGGTTCTGGAACGTGACCTCCGGGTCGGCCGGGGTGGGGCCGTCCAGCAGGGGCTGGTGGATGCCCCGCAGCTCCTGGTCGAAGAAGGCGCCCACGTACGACGTGGTGATCTCGCCCGAGCGGGGGCCGGGGAGCGGGGCCGAGGGGTCGGTCATGCCGAGTTGGGCGGCGAGGACGGGCAGGTCGATGAAGGTGAAGTGGCCCGAGTCGCGGACCGTGAGCCAGCGCTTCCAGCCGTCGAGGCGCTGCCAGGTGGTGGGCCAGGTGGCGTCCTTGCTCGTTGGCGCGTGGCCGCCGAGGGTGCCGAGCATCAGGAACGGGCGGCCGTCGAGGCCGGTGGCGGGGACCGGCTGGAAGAACGTGCCGTCCATGTTCACGCCCGCGCGGATCCGTCGATCGACAGTCATGGCATGCGCCGAGGCGTTGCCGCCGAGCGAGTGGCCCACCGCGCCGACGCGCTTCGGGTCGATCATCGCCGAGTGCCGCCAGAGGGCCGGCTTGCCGGCTGTCGGGCGCCTGGTCAGCTCGTCGACGGCGAAGGAGATGTCGGCCGCGCGGTCGGCGGCGGCCTTGGCGAGCCGTTCGCGCGACGCCTCGTTAGTCGGCGCCGCGTCGAGGACATCGCACGCCACGCAGGTGAGGGTGCGCCCGCCCGGGAAGCTCGTGCCGAACGACTCGTAGGCATGGTCCAGCAGGGCCACCGCATAGCCGCGGGAGGCGAGTTCTTCCGAGAGCGTGGTGAGGATCCCCCGGGTGAGGCTGAAGCCGGGGGAGATCACCACCAGCGGGTGCCTTCCGTCGGCGGGGCGGGCGCCGGTGCGCGCGTTCGTCCGGGTACCGGTGACCTGCTCGACGCCGACCACGCCGGTGAGCTTCTGGCTCTCCAGGAGCGCCTGGGCCTCGTCGTCGGTCAGGTAGGGCGCGCGGGTGCCGGAGCCGTCCGCGCGGGCCGGGTAGTACATCGACACCATCAGCTCTCGCGCGCCCGCGGTGGGTACCCACGGGTCGCGGCGCTTGTCGTCCACGAGATGCCGTATCTCCCTCCCGACCGCGAACGGGCCGGTGGGGCGGGGGAGTTGAAGGACGGTGGCCGCGCGGTCGGGCGCGGCTGTCGCGGTGGGCGACGGGACGGCGTGGGCGACGACCGTCGAGGCCGACGGCGGGAGGGTGAGGGCGAGGACAACTGCGGCTGCCCAACCGCGAGTTCGGTTCATGGGCGAGAGCCTAGGAACGAGTCGCGCCTCGCCGTACCGACGAAAGTCAACCGCCGCCCCTGCCTTTCGGCGCCAACTCCCCTGGGGCGTGTCCGACAAATAGGGGCGTCCGCCGCAGGGCGGGGGGCGCGGCGTCCGGTGCGTGCGGTCGCAAGGCGGAGGATCGGGCTCGTACTGGGCGTACATGGCCGACTGAGCACAACACAGCGAGCGTGCGTGCCGGGCGTCGTGGGCCGGGCGGGACTTTGCCGACGCCCCTACGGGAGAAGCCCCGCCTCGTGCGCGACGATCGCGGCCGCCGCCCGGTTGTCCACCTCAAGGCGGGCCAGGATCGAGCTCACGTGCGCCTTCACCGTCCCCTCCACCACATGCAGCCGCCGGGCGATCTGCCCGTTGGACAGCCCGCAGCCGACACAGACCAGCACCTCCCGCTCCCGGCCGGTGAGCGTGTCCGTCCTGGCGCGGGCGGCGGCGCGGCGCCCCGCCACGGCGCCCGCGCCGGTCGCCGCGAGATGCGCGACGACGCGGGCGGCGACCGTGGGCGAGAGACAGGCGGCGCCCTCGGCCACCGCCCGTACCCCGGCGATCAGTTCCTCCGGCTCGCCCGACTTGATCAGAAAGCCGGCCGCGCCGCCGCCGAGCGCCTGGAGGATGTAGTCGTCCTCGCCGAACGTCGTCAGCATGATGACGTTCGTCTCCGGCACGGTGGCGCGGATCTCGGAGGCCGCCTCGATGCCGTCGAGGCCCGGCATGCGGATGTCGAGGACGGCCACGGCGGGACGGTGACGCCGTGTCAGCTCCACCGCGTCGCGGCCGTCGCCCGCCTCCGCGACGACGTCCATGTCCGGGGAGGTGGACAGAACGGCGCGGACTCCGGCGCGGATCATCGGTTCGTCGTCGGCGATCAGCACGCGGATCATCGGCCGACCGCCTTCGCGCCCCGTACTCCGCCGTTCACGGGGCGAGCGCGTCCAGGGACACCAGCGTGCCGTCCCGGAAGCAGAGCCGGTAGACATCGCCGGAGCGGTCGTCGAAACGGTCGGCCGTCATCGCGTAGTACTCGCACGTCGTTCCTCGCTCTTCCGGGTCCGCGCCGGGCGGCCGTTGGTTCGTCTCGCGGTCGGGCAGGAACGTGCCCACCTCCGACCTGTCCAGTCCCACCCGCAGCCGGGCGTAGTCGCCGGGGTCCAGCACCGACCGGGACGCCGAATACGCCTCCCACCGGGCGAGCGCCCCGCTCAGCAACGCCGCCGTGACCAGCGGCAGCATGACCGCCGCGACGAGGGTCCTGCTGACGCGGCGGCGGGCGGCGCGGTGCTCCTGGGGCGACGGCGACGGCGACGGCGACAGCGACGGGGGCGCGGACGTGGATGTGGACGGCGGTGGGCGTCGGGGCGGCGGGACATGCGGAATGCGGGCGCCCACGGAGAAGCCCCCGTCGCGCGGGCCGTACTCGAAGGTGCCGCCGGCCAGCCGGACCCGCTCGTCCAGCCCGATCAGACCGCGTCCCGCCTCCCGGCCCGAACTCCCCCTCCGTACAGGCGACTTGGGCGCGGACGGTGACGGACCGTTCTCCACCACGACGGTCGTCTCACCGGCCGAGTGCGTCACCCGCACCGTCGCCGTCGCCTCGGGCGCGTGCTTGGCGATGTTCGTCAACGCCTCCTGTACGACGCGGAAGGCGGCCCGCCCGACCATCGCGGGTACCTCCGCCGGCTCGCCGTCCACACACAACTCCACCGCCAGCCCCGACGCGGCCGCCTCCTCGGCCAGCCGAGCGATCCCTGTTCCCCGTACCTCGGGATCCCCTTCGGTCTCCTCGCGCAGGACACCGATCACCTCTCCCAGCCGCTCCACCGCTGCCGCCGCCCTGGTCCTGATGTCCCCGGCGACCGTCCGGTGCCGCTCGTCGAGGCCGGGCGCGAGCTTCAGGGCGCCCGCCGACAGCGCGATCAGGCTCAGGTCGTGGCCGAGCACGTCGTGCATGTCCTGGGCGATCCGGGCCCGCTCGCGCGACCTGGCCTGTTCGGCGACCAACCGCTGTTCACGTTCGAGCTGTTCGGCCCGCTCCCAGCCCGCCTGTGTCAGGTCCTGCCACTGGCGCCAGAACCGCCCCGCGAACCACGGCAGCGTCGCGCCGAAGGCGACCACGCCGACGAACCAGTCCCCGAACTCCGGCCGGCCGGGCACGGTGGTGACCGCCACCACCCCGGCCGCGAGAGCCGCGACCAGCACGAGCGCGGTCGGACCGGTCCTGCCCGGCCGCCGCCCCGCCAGGAACGCGGCGATCACCGTCGGCACGGTCCACCACAGGCTCAGCGCGCTGAGCCCGGCGCACACCGTGGTGGCGGCCGTCAGCAGGGCGCCGGACGGGACCGGTCCGCCGGCCCGCCCGGGTGGGTGTCTTTCGGCCGTCGTTCTTCCGGCTGTCGTCGTGCTGTCCACACGTACGACCGTACGGATCTCCGGACCCTTCCGACACTGCCGAAAGTCCAGTCAACGGCCTGCGACACCCGGCGCCGCGTGCCGCTCCAGCGGCGCCGCGGCGGCCGAGTTGGAGACGCTGAACGCGACCGTGCCCGCGCGATAGCGGTCGTCGGTCCACTCGATGGGGCGCCCCGCCGCCGTGTACGTGAGATAGCGCTGACGCAGCAGTGGGCTGCCCCGGCGGACCCGCAGCAGTCTGGCGTCCTCGCTCCCTGCCGCGAGCGCGTCGATCAGATGCTCGCCGTAGTGGGCGACTATGCCCGCGTCCGCCGCGATGCTGTCCATGATCGACACGCAGTCCTCGGGCAGCGCCCGGACGGCGGGGGCCACCCAGTCCGTGTACGCGGTGCGCTCGACGAGGACCGGTTCGCCGTCGAGGTGGCGCAGCCGCAGGACGTCCAGCACCTCGCTCCCGGGGGCGATACCGAGGCGGGCCGTCTCCTCGGCGGTGGCCGGCCGGGTCGTACGCGTCAGGATGCGGCTGGCTACCTCGCTGCCCATCGCCCGCGCCCACTGCGCGAAGCTGTTGAGCTGCTGGAAGCTGTGCCGCCGCTCCTGGCGCAGGACGACACGGCGCGCCCCCTGGCGTGAGCCGATCAGTCCCTCGGAGGCGAGCAGCCCCACCGCCTGGCGGACCGTGCCGCGCGAGGCGGACCAGTGGGCCGCGAGATCGCTCTCGGACGGCAGGCGCGCGCCGATCGGGTACTCGCCGTCGAGGATCGACTGCCGCAGCGCCTCCGCGATCTCCAGATAGCGCGAACCCGCCGAACTTCCCACGCCGTTGCTCCCCCCAGGTCGACCGGTGCCGACCGGTCCCGGTCCTGCCGTCATGCCTCATGCCGTCCTGCCGTCGCGCCCCGTCGTGCCTGTCATTCCGGTCCGGTCGGTCAGCCGGGCCGACTGTGCGCACGTACGTCTGTACGCGGATGCCTTTCAGGCACCGTACCCGTTCCCGCCCCTTCGCCCTCCACCCTCCTGAATTCCTGTGCCGATCAGGTGCTTTGTGGGTGTTTTTGTCTTCCACGGGCTGTGCCGGGACGGCCATCGTCCGTTCACCTCCCGGTCATCCGCACCGGGCGAACTGATCCCAGCTTGTATGAACAAGTTGAGCCCTTACTCAAACCCTCACCGCTTCCGGGAGTCCCCGCGTGACCCGTATACGCATGCGCGCCAACGGCCGGCTCATCGCCGCCCTGGCGCTCAGTACCGCCGCACTCACCACGCTCACCGCCTGCGGTGCGAAGTCCGACACGTCCGCCGACGCCGACACGGCCGGCGGTGTGAAGGCCGGCGCCGCCGTGACCGTCTCGGACTTCGGCGGCATGGACGCCCTCGTCGCCGCGGCCGAGAAGGAGGGCACGCTCAACGCGATCGCCCTGCCGCCGGACTGGGCGAACTACGGCGAGATCATCAAGTCCTTCGAGGCGAAGTACAAGGTCGAGGTGGAGGTCGAGACGCCGGACGCCGCCAGCGCCGACGAGATCAACGCCATCAAGTCCCGCAAGGGCCAGGACCGCGCCCCCGACGTCGTCGACCTCGGCATCCCCTTCGACCGCAGCGGCGCCGCCGAAGGGCTCTTCGCCCCGTACAAGGTGACGTCCTTCGACAAGATCCCCACGGCCCAGAAGGACCCGAACGGCCTCTGGTACAACGACTACGGCGGCTACATCTCGATCGGCTGCGACGCCTCCCGCGTCAAGACCTGCCCCACCACCTTCGCCGATCTCCTCAAGCCCGAGTACAAGGGCAAGGTCGCGCTCAACGGCAACCCGAACAAGTCCGGTTCGGCCTTCGGCGGTGTGTACGCGGCGTCGCTCGCCAACAAGGGCACCTTCACCGACATCCAGCCCGGCATCGACTACTTCGGCGAGCTGAAGAAGAGCGGCAACTTCATCCCCGTCGAGTCCACCCCGGCCACGGTCCAGAAGGGCGAGACCCCCATCTCGATCGACTGGGACTACCTGAACGCCGGTTACGCCGACCAGTTCAAGGGCAAGGGCGTCGACTGGCAGGTCGCCGTACCGACCGACGGCGTGTACGCCCAGTACTACTCGCAGGCGATCAACAAGGACGCGCCGCACCCGGCCGCCGCCCGCCTGTGGATGGAGTACCTGTACAGCACCGAGGGTCAGAACCTCTTCCTGAAGGGGTACGCCAGGCCTGTACTGCTGCCCTCGATGACCGAGGACGGCTCCGTCGACAAGACCTTCGTCACCAAGCTGCCCAAGGTCGACGGCGACCCGACGTTCCCCGAGGCGGCCGACCTCGACAGCGTCAAGGCCGTACTCGCCGAGAACTGGGACAAGGCCGTCTCCTGATGGCTGTTTCCGCCGTGCCCCCTCCGGGCACCTCGTCCCCGCCGCCCGCCGCCGACGGCACCCGCCGTCGGTGGCGCGCGCCCCGACCGCACGGAACGCGTTCGCGGGCGCCCCGGCCGCGCGCCTGGCTCGGCGCCCTGCCGCTGCTCGCCTTCGCCGGTGCCTGCTTCGGACTCCCCGTCGCCGCCGTCGTGTACGGCGCCTTCACCACCAAGGACGCGGTCACCGGCGCCACTTCGGCCACCGGCGCCAACGTCTCCACCTCCCTCCAGGGGCCCTACCTCACCTCCCTCACCGGCAGCGTCGAACTGTCGGCGCTGACCGCCCTGATCGGCACCGTCCTCGGGATGCTCATCGCCCAGGCCGTCGTCACCTCACGGCGGCGCGCGCTGCGCGAGTCCGTCCTCACCGCGTCCGGGGTCCTCGCCAACTTCGGCGGGGTGCCACTCGCGTTCGCCTTCGTGGCGACCCTCGGCATCTCCGGTGTCGTCACCCAGCTCGCGCATCTCGACGCGGCGGGCTGGAATCTCTACTCGTTCACCGGACTCACCGTGATCTACCTCTACTTCCTGGTGCCGCTGATGGTGCTGGTCAGCGTCCCCGCGCTGGACGGCCTGCGCCCGCAGTGGCGGGAGGCGGCGCAGAACGCCGGGGCCACGGACGCGCAGTTCTGGCGCCACGTCGGACTGCCGGTCCTTCTCCCCACCCTGCTCGGCGGGTTCGTGCTGCTCTTCGGCAGCGCGTTCGCCGCGTACGCGACGGCCGCCGCGCTCGTCGGCGGATCCGTGCCACTGGTCACCCTGAAGATAGCCGCGGCGCTGTCGGGGAACGTGCAGGTCGGGCAGGAGAACGTGGCGCTCGCGCTGAGCCTCGACATGATCGTGATCGCCGGTGTGGTGATGGCGGTCTACCTGCCCCTCCAGCGACGGAGCACCCGATGGCTGCACTGACCCCGACGGCGTCCGCGACCTCGCCGGCGGCTCCGCCTCCCAAGGAGGTGACGCCGGCCGCCTCCTCGGTACGCGGGAGGCGCCGCCCGCGTGTCTGGCGCGGGGCCGTACTGGTCCTGGCCGGGATCTACTTCGTCGTACCCCTGCTCGCCTCGTTCGTCTTCACCGTGCACACGCCCGGCCAGGGCGTCTCCTTCGAGGCGTACACCGGCATCCTGTCGGCGGAGGGGTTCGCGGACAGCCTGCTGCTCTCGCTCGGGCTCGCCGCCTGCACCATCGTCCTGTCCCTGCTGCTGGCGGTGCCCGCGCTCGTCGCCGTACGGCTCGGGGCGCCCCGGCTGCGGCCCCTCGTGGAGATCGTCTGCATGCTGCCGCTGGTGGTGCCGCCGATCGCGCTCGTCAGCGGGATCACCACGGTGCTGGGCTGGGGACCGGAGTATCTGTCCACGACGCCGCTCTACCAGACGTTCATCGTCGTGCAGAACGAGTCGTTCCCGCTCGTGCTGGTGATCGCGTACACCGTGCTCGCGCTGCCGTTCGTGTACCGGTCGCTCGACGCGGGCCTGCGCGCGGTCGACATCCCGACACTCGTGGAGGCCGCGCGCAACTGCGGGGCGGGCATGCCGTACGTGATCCTCCGGGTCGTCCTGCCCAATCTGCGGTCGTCGCTCGCGGGGGCCTCGTTCCTCACCCTGGCGCTGGTCCTCGGCGAGTACACGATCGCCGCACTGCTCGGCTACCAGCCCTTCGCGGTCTGGATCGTCACCATCTCCGGCTCGCAGGCCCAGACATCGGTCGCGGTGTCACTGCTCAGCCTGCTGATCGCGTGGGCGCTGCTGATGGTCCTGTCCCGCGCGGGAGCACGCGCGGCCGCCGGAGCCACCAGCCCGGCGCCGGGCGCCCCGACTTCCCTCTCCGGCAAGGAGTAACCCACCCATGTCAGCCACATCCACGCTGCCCGGCGGCGCCACCGGTCCGGGGCAGGCCGCCGCACCCGGCGCCGCCGCCTCCGGCGCGCTCGTCGAATTCCGCGGTCTGCGCCGGGAGTTCGGCCCCACCGTCGCGCTCGACGGTCTCGACCTGACCGCCCGCCCCGGCGAACTCCTCGCCCTGCTCGGTCCGTCCGGCTGCGGCAAGACCACCGCCCTGAGGGTGCTCGCGGGCTTCGAGCACCCCGACGCCGGCGAGGTGCTCGTGGACGGCGAGGACATCACGCGTGTCCCGGCCAACCGCCGCGACGCGGGCATGGTGTTCCAGTCGTACAGCCTCTTCCCGCACCTCAACGCCCGCGACAACGTGGCCTTCGGCCTGCGCGTACGCAAGGTGTCCGCCGCCGAGCGGCGCGACCGCGCGGCCGAACTCCTCGGCCTCGTCGGCCTTCCCGAGCACGGCGACCGCTTCCCGCACCAGATGTCCGGCGGCCAGCAGCAGCGGGTCGCGCTGGCCCGCGCGCTCGCGCTGCGCCCCCGCGTCCTGCTGCTCGACGAGCCGCTGTCGGCGCTCGACGCCAAGGTCCGGCTGTCCCTGCGTGAGGAGATCCGGCGGCTCCAGCTCTCGCTCGGCATCACCACCATCTTCGTCACGCACGACCAGGAGGAGGCGCTGTCGATGGCCGACCGCGTCGCCGTCCTCAACGCGGGCCGCCTGGAACAGTGCGCGCCGCCCGCCGAGCTGTACGAGCGGCCCGCGACGGCCTTCGTCGCCGAGTTCGTCGGCACGATGAACCGGCTGCCCGGACAGCTCACCGACGGCGGACGGGTGGCGGTCGCCGGAGTCACGCTGCCGGTGGACGGCGAGATCCCGCCGGGCCCGGCCGTGGATGTGCTGATCCGGCCCGAGAACGTGACGGCGACGGCGGACGGGCGGGGTACGGCGACGGTCGTCTCCGCGTCCTTCTTCGGGTCCGTGACGCGTGTGCTGCTCGACCTGCCCGACGGCGGCTCGGTGAAGGCCGACGTGCCGTCACGGGACGCGGGGGCGCTGGCACCGGGTGTACGCGCCACCGTCCGGCCCGCGGACCGCCCGGTGCTGGTCGTGCCGACCGCGGCCGGGACGGCCGCGTGAGCGGGCCGGACGACCACCGGGTACGTACTCCCGCCGCCGTGCTCTTCGACATGGACGGCACGCTGGTCGACACCGAGACCCTGTGGTGGGACGCGGCGGCCGAGGTCGCCGAGGGACTCGGCCACCGTCTCTCGGACGCCGACGCGCCCGAGGTCGTGGGCCGCGCCGTCGCCGACACGGCGGCGCACCTCGTACGTATGACGGGCGCGCCCCGCGTGGAGACAGTCGCCGCCGACCTCGCCGGATCATTCCTCCGGCGTGTGGAGGCGGGCGCGCCCCCGCGCCCCGGAGCCTGCCAACTGCTGGCCGCCCTCGAACAGGCGGGAGTGCCCTTCGCGTTGGTCAGCGCCTCACCGCGGAGCGTGGTCGACTCGGTCGTCGCGGGCTCGCTGGCCGATGTCGCCTTCGCCTTCACGCTGTCGGCCGACGACACCGTACGGACCAAGCCGTACCCGGATCCCTACCGGGCGGCGGCCGAGCGCTTCGGTGTCGCGACCGGCGCGTGCGTGGCCGTGGAGGACTCCCCGGACGGCACGGCCTCCGCCGAGGCCGCCGGGTGCCCCGTCCTCGTCGTCCCCTCGCTCCTGCCGGTGGCACCGGGGAAGGGCCGGTACTTCGCGAGCAGTCTGGAGGACGTGGATCCGGCGGTTCTGGAGGGCGTGATTCTCGCCACGTCTGATAGATTCTTCGCTCAGACGAGCGGCTGACGTGCGGCTGCACTTCCGGAAGGGGTGGCACTGGGTGCCACCCCTTCCGTGTTCGAGAGATGAACTCAGAAGTCGCTATCCCGGCTCACATGAGCGAGTTGCCCCATGCAAAGGTCATGGCCGGTTCGAGGCGTGAAGGGGATGGGGATCGGTGACCCCCCGTCATTCGCATTCGATCCAGTGGCGGACGGGTGGTTGCGGCCGTATGACGGACAAGTGGACATGTCCAGGCACCTTCGATCTGGGTATGTTCCTCGCCGTCAGGGCAGCCAGCGCCTCCCGGAGGAGTCGAGATCCGTGTCGAGAAGCAAAGACACCCACGTAGCGACAGACACCGCCCCACAGGACCAGAAGTTCGTCTACGACTTCACCGAGGGCAACAAGGATCTCAAGGGCCTTCTCGGCGGCAAGGGCGCCAACCTCGCCGAGATGACCAACCTCGGCCTGCCCGTCCCTCCGGGCTTCACGATCACCAGCGAGGCGTGCAAGGTCTACCTCGACACCGGTGCCGAGCCGCCGGCCCTGCGCGCGGAGGTCGGCGAACACCTCGGCGCCCTCGAACGCACGATGGGCAAGAAGCTCGGCCAGTCCGACGACCCGCTGCTCGTCTCCGTACGGTCGGGCGCCAAGTTCTCCATGCCCGGGATGATGGACACCGTCCTCAACATCGGCCTCTCGGACAAGTCCGTCGCCGGCCTCGCCAAACAGTCCGGCGACGAGCGCTTCGCCTGGGACTCCTACCGCAGGCTCATCCAGATGTTCGGCAAGACCGTCCTCGGCGTCGACGGCGACCACTTCGAGGAGGCGCTGGAGGACGCCAAGCGGGCGAAGAAGGCCGCCACCGACGTCGACCTCGACGCCGCCGACCTGAAGAAGCTGGTCAAGCAGTTCAAGAAGATCGTCGCGCGCGACGCGGGCCGTGACTTCCCGCAGGACCCGCGTGAGCAGATGGATCTCGCCATCTGCTCCGTCTTCGAGTCCTGGAACACCGACCGCGCCAAGCTCTACCGGCGCCAGGAGCGCATCCCCGGCGACCTCGGCACCGCCGTCAACATCTGCTCCATGGTCTTCGGCAACCTCGGCCCGGACTCCGGCACCGGCGTCGCCTTCACCCGCGACCCGGCCAGCGGTCACCAGGGCGTGTACGGCGACTACCTCCAGAACGCGCAGGGTGAGGACGTCGTCGCCGGTATCCGCAACACCGTGCCGCTCGCCGATCTGGAGACCATCGACAAGAAGTCGTACGACCGGCTGATGCAGATCATGGAGACCCTGGAGACGCACTACCGGGACCTCTGCGACATCGAATTCACCATCGAGCGCGGCGAGTTGT
Organism: Streptomyces sp. NPDC051217; assembly: GCF_044455465.1. Lineage (NCBI taxonomy): Bacteria > Bacillati > Actinomycetota > Actinomycetes > Kitasatosporales > Streptomycetaceae > Streptomyces > Streptomyces sp. NPDC051217. The sequence continues at coordinate 261,875 of NZ_JBITEV010000003.1, read as the reverse complement.
GGATGCTGCAGACCCGTGTCGGCAAGCGCACCGCCGGTGCCGCCTTCCGGATCGCGACCCAGCTCGTCGACCAGGGCCTGATCGACGAGGCGGAGGCGCTCCAGCGCGTCAACGGGGCACAGCTGGCCCAGTTGATGTTCCCGCGCTTCGAGGGCGGGGCCGGAGCGGAGCTGCTGGGGCGCGGTATCGCCGCGTCGCCCGGGGCCGCCGTCGGCAAGGCGGTCTTCGACTCGTACACCGCGGTCAAGTGGTCGCGCTCCGGCGAGAAGGTCATCCTCATCCGCCGCGAGACCAACCCCGACGACCTGGACGGCATGATCGCCGCCGAGGGCATCCTGACCTCGCGCGGCGGCAAGACCTCGCACGCCGCCGTCGTCGCCCGCGGCATGGGCAAGACCTGTGTCTGCGGCGCGGAGGAGCTGGAGGTCGACACCAAGCGGCGCCGGATGACCGTCGGCAAGACCGTGGTCGAGGAGGGCGACATCGTCTCCGTCGACGGCTCGACCGGCAAGGTCTACCTCGGCGAGGTACCGGTCGTCCCCTCGCCGGTGGTCGAGTACTTCGAGGGCCGGATGCACGCGGGCGCCGACGACGCGGACGAACTGGTCGAGGCCGTGCACCGGATGATGGCGTACGCCGACCGCCGCCGCCGGCTGCGGGTGCGAGCCAACGCCGACAACACCGAGGACGCGCTGCGGGCCCGGCGCTTCGGCGCGCAGGGCATCGGACTGTGCCGCACCGAGCACATGTTCCTCGGTGAACGCCGGGCGATGGTCGAGAAGTTGATCCTCGCGGACACCGACGACGAGCGCGAGCAGGCGCTGAAGAACCTCCTGCCGTTGCAGAGGAAGGACTTCGTCGAGCTGTTCGAGGCGATGGACGGACTGCCCGTCACCGTACGGCTGCTGGACCCGCCGCTGCATGAATTCCTGCCCGACATCACGGAGTTGTCGGTACGGGTCGCGCTCGCCGAGGCCCGTAAGGACCACAACGAGAACGACCTGCGGCTGCTCCAGGCCGTGCACAAACTGCACGAGCAGAACCCGATGCTGGGACTGCGGGGTGTACGGCTCGGCCTGGTCATCCCCGGGCTGTTCGCGATGCAGGTGCGGGCCATCGCCGAAGCCGCGGCCGAGCGCAAGCACGCCAAGGGCGACCCGCGCGCCGAGATCATGATCCCGCTCGTCGGCACCGTCCAGGAGCTGGAGATCGTCCGCGACGAGGCCGAGCAGGTCATCGCCGAGGTACGGCGGACCAGCGGCATCGACCTCAAGCTGGCGCTCGGGACGATGATCGAACTCCCGCGTGCCGCGCTGACCGCCGGTCAGATCGCGGAGGCCGCCGAGTTCTTCTCCTTCGGTACGAACGACCTCACCCAGACCGTGTGGGGCTTCTCGCGCGACGACGTCGAGGCGAGCTTCTTCACCGCGTACCTGGAGAAGGGCATCTTCGGGGTGTCCCCGTTCGAGACCATCGACATGGACGGTGTCGGGGCACTCGTGCGCAGCGCGTGCGAGGCCGGCCGCAGGACGCGGCCCGATCTGAAGCTGGGCATCTGCGGCGAGCACGGGGGCGACCCCGAGTCGGTGCACTTCTTCCACGAGGTGGGCCTGGACTACGTGTCCTGCTCGCCGTTCCGGATCCCCGTGGCCCGCCTGGAGGCCGGGCGGGCGGCGGCGCGGTCGGACGGCTCCGGCGACTCGCGCTGAGCCCCGGGCATATTCGCCGGCGCCGGACCACGAGCACGGTATCGCGCCGCGCGGAATGTGAAATCGCTCGCTCCCGCTCTTCCGGAAATGGATAAGACCGGGAGGGCAACAAATCGGGGTGCGGCCGGTGGATCCCCATCCATCGGCCGCACCCCATTTTTCAGGCCGGGCGCGGAGCCGCAACCCTCACCCACCGCCGCCGAGCGTGCAAAGCCCCCCACGGCCTTCACAGCGCCTTTCCGGTGGTTCGGGTTTCGCGCCCGACCCGGTACAGCCTTTCGTTTCGCACCCGGACCGCGCGATGCGTTTCAACTGTGGCTGAAACTCCGTGGTGACGGCCTGTGATGGCGTGCATACTCATCGCTGGTGTCGATTGCGGATGCAACAAGTGGGGGATGGGTGCTGCGAATTCATTTCACGGGAAGAGACCTCGGCGGGGTCAGGATGGCCGCCGGTCCCGACCCGTTGTGGGAAACGATTCTCAGCTTTCACCGATTGCGGGACCGGCGGGGCGCACTCGTTTTCGGGGAATGGCGCGCGGAAGCGCGGGTGAAGTTGAAGGGTGAAACACGTCTGCTCAACGCGGTGGTGCCCCGACGAGGCTATTTCCCGGATTTCCTGACGCCCCCGGAGAGCCGATTCGGGCTCGTGGACGGGCTGGAGGCGCTGCGCGCGACACCGCGGGAGCGGGTCCGTACGGAACTGGCCCTGCTCCCTTCCGGATCGCCCGCCCGCCCCGCCCGGACCGTCGCGCTCGCCGGGGGCGACCCGGCGGAGCTGGGCCGGCTCGTCGGGGCTCTGCGCGCGTACCACCGGGCGGCGGTGGAGCCGTACTGGCCGCACATCAGGGCACGCGCCGAGGCGGACCGCGTCGCCAGGGGCCGGGCGCTGCTCGACGGGGGTACGGACGAACTTCTCGCCACGCTCCCGCCGATGATCCGCTGGCGCGCCCCGGTCCTGGAGGCCGACTACCCGGTGGACCGGGAACTGTGCTTGGACGGACGGGGGTTGCTGCTCCAGCCCTCGTACTTCTGCCGGGTCACACCGGTCGTCTACCGCGACCCGGCGCTGCCGCCGGTGCTCGTCTACCCCGTCACGTACGCGGACACCGCGGTCGCCTCGGGCCACGGCGGCCGGGGCGCCGGGGCGTCCCTCGGCCGGCTGGTCGGCCGTACGCGCTCCGCCGTCCTGAGCGCGATCGAGCACGGCACGACCACCAGCGAACTCGCCCGCAGGGCAGGGGTGTCACTCGCCTCGGCCAGCCAGCACGCGTGCGTCCTGCGCGAGGCGGGCCTCGTGGTGACCCTGCGCCACGGCAACGCCGTCCTGCACACGCTCACACCGCTGGGCGCCGCCCTGTTGCGCGGCGGCGCCCAGAAGCTGCCCGGCCGGTCCCAGAGGTCGGACGGCGGGTCCGACGGGACGCCGGACGGGACGTCCTACGTGCGGAACGGCCCCGTCACCTCGTAGGTGATGCCGCCCGACGAACTGCCGCTCGTACCGCGCTGGCTGGAGAAGTACAGCCGCGACCCGTCCGGCGAGAAGGCCGGACCGGTGATCTCCGAGCCCGACTGCCCGCCGACGCGCAGGAACGGCGCGACGACGTCATCGGGAGTGATCACGCAGATCTCCAGGTTCCCGCCGTCCTCCGCGACGAACAGATCGCCGGACGAGGAGCCGGTGACGTTGTCGACGCCGGTCAGCGGGGCACCGCCGCCGCTGACGAGCGAGTCGTCGTACGCCAACTCGTAGGTACCGGCGGCCGGATCGACCCGCCAGACGCGGTTGTCGCCCTTGGTGGTGAACCACACCGAGCCGTCCGCGTAGTAGCAGCCCTCGCCGCCGTTGAACCGCTTGGCGCCCGAGACCTGGTCACGGGTCTGGGCCGGCGAGCCGTCCGGGTCCGGCACCGCCGCCCAGGTGAAGGAGCCCGAGGTGGCGGTGCCGGCCCGCAGCACCTGGAGGGTCCCGGCGGACAGATCACCCCACGTGGTGGGCGTGAAGCGGTAGAAGCACCCGTTCGTCTCGTCCTCGGTCAGATAGATCACCCGGCGCACCGGGTCGGCCGCCGCGGCCTCGTGCTTGAACCGGCCCATCGCGTCGCGCCGTACCGCCGCCTTCACGCCCCACGGGTCGGTCTCGTACACATAGCCGCGGTCCACCTCCTCGCAGGACAGCCAGGTGTTCCACGGGGTGCTGCCGCCCGCGCAGTTCTGCCGGGTGCCGGAGAGGATCCGGTACGCGCCGGTGATCGCGCCCGCCGCGGAGAAACGGACCGCGCCCGCGCCGCCGGACGGGTTGATCTCCGAGTTGGAGACATAGATCCAGCCGCTGCCGTCGGCGTAACAGGCGCCGCCGTCAGGGGCGTTGTGCCAGGTGTACGACGTACCGGGCACGGTCTGCCCGGACCGCGCGACGACTCTGCTGGTGAACCCGGCGGGCAGCCGGATGTTGTTGCCGTCGGCGGATCCGAGGGTGCCGTACGGCCCCGCGCCGGGCTGTGCGGGGTCGGCGTAGGCCGCGCCGCGCCAGAGTGTGCCGCCGAGTGCGGCCGCCGAGGTTCCGATGACCGCTCCACGCAGAAAATTGCGACGTTCCACTGGGCCGCTCCATGGGGTGGGGTGGGCGTGAGTTGGCGTGCGCACGACAACCTAGTGGGACCGGATGGCCACCGTCTGAACTCCGAGGCGCGCGGACGGCGCGGCGCGGCCAACACCCGGTGCGGGGATCTTTCCTGCCGCCGGAACAGCTCAAGGGCCGACTCAATGGGCGAGGCGTGAGGCGTAGACCGTCACCGCCACCGAGTCGTCGTCCAGACACCGGCCCGTCTCCAGGTCGAAACACTGCTTGAGCAGCGGCGACGCCACGAAGGCACGGCCGTCCCTGGTGCCGGTCAGCCCGCGTGAGAGCACCTGGGCGCCGGAGTACGGGTCACGGTTGTCGATCGCGTACGTACGGCCCGCCCGGTCCACGAAGAGCGCGGCCTGCCGGCCGTCAGGCAGCAGCGCGGCCACCCCCCGGCCCGCAATGAGCGCGGATCGCTCACAGATCGGCAACCAGGCGTCGCCGAGGAGGAGTTGAAGAACAGGCGGCCGGTCCCCGCGAGCCTGCCCCGGGCCGGCCGCCGGGTCCATGGTCGTCGTCTTCATCACGTTCATCGCGTTCATCGGGCAGAGACCCCTTCCAGCGTCAGGAACGTCAGATCCGGCTTCATCTGGTCGCGCTCGGGCACGAACCGCACCGTCGGATCCGGCGCGTCCGGCGCGTTGACGAAGGAGACGAAACGGCGCAGCCGCTCGGGATCCTCCAGCGTCTCGGCCCACTCGTCGCGGTAGCCCGTCACATGGTCGGCCATCAGCCTCTCCAGCTCGCCGCAGAGCCCCAGCGAGTCGTTCACCACCACGTCCCGCACATGGTCGAGGCCGCCCTCGATCCGGCCCAGCCACGCCGAGGTGCGCTCAAGGCGGTCGGCGGTGCGGATGTAGAACATCAGGAACCGGTCGATCAGCCGCACCAGCGACTCGTCGTCCAGATCCCGCGCCAGCAGATCCGCGTGACGCGGCTCGGCGCCGCCGTTGCCGCCCACGTACAGATTCCAGCCCTCCGCGGTCGCGATGATCCCGAAATCCTTGCCGCGCGCCTCCGCGCACTCCCGGGCGCAGCCCGAGACAGCCGACTTGAGCTTGTGCGGCGCGCGCAGCCCCCGGTAGCGGAGCTCCAGATCGATGGCCATTCTCACCGAGTCCTGCACGCCGTAACGGCACCAGGTCCGGCCGACGCACGACTTCACCGTGCGCAGCGCCTTCCCGTACGCGTGCCCCGACTCGAAGCCCGCCGCCACCAGCCGCGCCCAGATCCGCGGCAGTTGATCGACACGCGCGCCGAACAGATCGATCCGCTGGCCGCCCGTGATCTTCGTGTAGAGCCCGAAGTCCCGTGCCACCTCGCCGATCACGATCAGTCTCGCAGGGGTGATCTCACCGCCCGGAATACGCGGCACGATCGAATAGGAGCCGTTGCGCTGCAAGTTGGCGAGGAAGTGGTCGTTCGTGTCCTGGAGCGCGGCCTGCTCGCCGTCCAGGACATGGCCGCTCAGCCCGAGTGTCGGCGCGAGCGAGGCGATGATCGAGCCGATCGCCGGCTTGCAGATCTCGCAGCCGTCACCGCCGCGCGCGCCCTCGCGGCCGTGCGAGTCGAGCAGCGAGGCGTACGAGGTCACGCGCAGGGTCCGCACGATCTCGTACAACTCGCCGCGTGTGTGCGGGAAACAGCCGCACAGTCCGCCGTCGCCCGCCGAGGGCAGGAGCTGACCGATCACCTTCACGCAACTGCCGCAGCCCGTACCGGCCTTGGTGCACTTCTTCACCTCGGGAAGCGTCGCGCACGCGGTGATCGCGCCCTTCGTCACGTGGTGACAGCCGCAGATCACGGCGCTGTCGGGCAGCGACGCCGGGCCCAGCGCGGCCGGTGTCCCGGCCCCTGGCGGCAGGACGAGCTGTTCCGGGGGTACGGGCGGTACGGAACCGGTCAGCGGGCGCAGCATCCCGTACGCGTCCGCGTCGCCGACGAGCACGCCACCGAGCAGCGCGCCGTCCGCGCCGACGACGACCTTCTTGTAGACGCCCGAGCGGGAGTCCGCGTACACGACGTCGAGGCAGCCGGGGGCGGCGCCGTGCGCGTCGCCGAACGACGCGACGTCCACCCCGAGCAGCTTGAGCTTCGTGGACAGATCGGCTCCGGTGAACTCGGCCGCGCCCTCGGTGACTTCGGCGATCGCGTCCGCCGCCGTCCGCGCCATCTCGTAGCCCGGCGCCACCAGTCCGTACACCCGCCCGTCGGCCGCGAGCGCGCACTCACCGATGGCGAAGATCCGCGGGTCCGACGTACGGCATCGCTCGTCCACCGCGATACCGCCTCGCTCGCCGACCCGCAGCCCCGCCTCGCGCGCGAGCCGGTCCCGGGGCCGTACGCCCGCCGAGAAGACGACGAGATCGGCCGCCAGGACCGAACCGTCCGACAGGACCATGCCGTTGACGGCACCCGAGGCGTCCGTCGTCACCTCCTGCGTGCCGACGCCCGTATGGACGGTCAGGCCCATGCCCTCGATCGTGCGCAGCAGCGCCGCGCCGCCGCCGTCGTCCACCTGGACGGGCATCAGCCGGGGCGCGAACTCCACGATGTGGGTGTCGAGTTGAAGCCCCCGCAACGCACCGGCCGCCTCAAGACCGAGCAGCCCGCCTCCCACCACGGCGCCGGTGCGGGCGGTCTTCGCGTACTCCTCGATCGCCAGCACGTCCTCGATCGTGCGGTAGACGAAACAGCCCGTCGCGTCCTTGCCCGGCACCGGCGGCAGATACGGGTACGAGCCGGTCGCCAGCACGAGCGTGTCGTACGTGAATGTCAGCCCGGCGCGCGAGGTGACCGTGCGCGTGGTGCGGTCGACGGTCTCGGCCGGGTCCTCCAGATACAGCTCGATCCCGTGCCGGTCCATGAAGTCCGGCTCGACCAGGGAGAGTTCGTCCGGGGCCCGGCCGGAGAAGTACGAGGTCAGCCGGACCCGGTCGTAGGCGGGGCGCGGCTCCTCGCAGAGCACCACGATCCGTGCCCGACCGGTCGTGCCGTGCTCGGCGAGGGCTTCGAGGAACCGCTGGCCGACCATGCCGTGGCCGACGACCAGGATGGTGGGGAGGGATGTCGTGTCGGGCATCTCAGGAGCCTCCGTCGGGAGTGAGCAGGTGGAGCAGTGGGGTGGTGGGCGGCAGCGGTTCGTCGTCCTCCCAGGTGCGGGCGAGCGCGCCGATCGTGGCGAGGTCGCCGAGGAGCACACCGCCGACGAGACGGTCACCACGGACGACGACCTTGCGGTAGGCGCCCCGGGTGGCGTCGGTCAACTGGACGACGTCGTCGCCGGGGAGGGCCGTCGTCTCGCCGAAGGCGGCCAGGTCGAGTGGGAGCGGGGCTTCGGGAGCGTGGCCGCCGAGGGCCGAGAGGGTGAGGCGGGTGAGTGAGCGGGTGCCGGTGTAGCGGGGCGCGGGTGCTTCGGCGGCGCGGTCGCCGGTGAGCGACTGGGCCAGTGCGTCGGCCTGTTCGAGCGCGGCACCCGCGAGACCGTAGAGCAGGCCCCGGTGTTCGGCGCAGTCGCCGATCGCGTGGATGCGGGGGTCCGACGTCCGCAGCTCGTCGTCGACGACGATGCCGCGCCGGACATCGAGCCCGGCGGCGCGCGCGAGACCCGTCCGGGGGCGTACACCGCAGGCCAGGACGGTGAGTTCGGCGTCGAGACGGAAACCGTCGGCGAGTTCGACGGCCGCCACCCTGCCGGCCCTTCCGCCGGACGCCTCGGTGAGTGCGAGGCCGCGTACGCGGCACTCCGTATGGACCTCCACTCCCCACGACTCCAGCCGCCGCCTCAGCAACAGCGAGCCCGTACGGTCAAGTTGACGCTCCATCAGATACTCGCCCTGCTGGGCGAGGACGACCTGCGCGCCCCGCTCGGCCAGCGCGCGGGCGGCCGAGACCCCGAGGAGCCCGCCGCCCACGACGACGGCCCTGCTCCCCGGCCGTACCGCCGCCGACAGCGCCACACAGTCGTCCATGGTCCGGAAGGCGTGCACCCCCTCCGGCAGACCGTGGTGGTCCGGGCCCCAGAGCCCGCGCAGCGGCGGCAGGACGGGGTTCGAACCGGTCGCGAGGACGAGCCGCCCGTACGGGACGACGCTGCCGTCGTCACACCGCACCACTCGCTCGGCCCGGTCGATCCGCACCGCCCGGACTCCTCGCCGCTCGGTGCCGGGTACCCGTGGCAGGGCGATCACCTCGGGGCCGTACCGCCCGGCGAGTACGTCCGCGAGCAGCACCCGGTTGTACGGTGCGCGCGTCTCCTCGCCGAGCAGGGTGACCCGGGGCGCGGCGGAGGAGGACGCGGCGAGGCGCTGGGCCAGCCGCACCCCGGCCGTGCCCCCGCCGATCACCACGATCTCCGTCGCCCCGCCGTCAGCAGCCATGTCCGCAGACTGCGGGGCCGGTGTTACCCGGCGGCGCCTCCACTGTTTCCCGCTCGGAACGCTGCCCTCAGCACGGGCCGGCCCGGGGTGTGAGGCCGGACGAGCCCCCGGCACGCCCGCCCCGCGGACGTGACGTGGCGTGCGCCACCTCCGCCGATATCGGTGTCAGGGACAACGACCTCGTCCCATAGGCTCGCGATCATGCCCGACATATCGCTGACCACGCTCATCGTCCTCTGCCTCGCGGCAGCCGCCGCGGGCTGGATCGACGCCGTGGTCGGCGGAGGCGGGCTGCTGCTCCTGCCCACGATGCTGCTCGGTCTGCCGCACGTCCCCGCCGCGCACATCCTCGGGACGAACAAGGCCGTGGCGATCGTCGGCACCAGCGGCGCCGCCGTGACCTATGTGCGCAAGGCGCCGGTGGACGTGAGGAGCGCGGTACGGATCGGGCTGATGGCGCTCGCCGGGTCGATGGCCGGGGCGTTCTTCGCCGCCGGGATCAGCAGCGACGTCCTGCGCCCCGTGATCATGGTGGTGCTGCTCGGTGTCGCCGCCTTCGTGATGCTGCGGCCCTCGTTCGGCAGGGCGCAGGCGGGCGGGCCCGCCACCCGGGGCCGGCACCTCACGGCGATCGTCCTCGTCGGCGGCGGGATCGGCTTCTACGACGGGCTGTTCGGCCCCGGCACGGGCACCTTCCTCGTACTCGCGCTGACCGCCGTGCTCCACCTCGACCTCGTCACGGCGTCCGCCACCGCCAAGATCGTCAACGTCTGCACCAACGGCGGGGCGCTCGCGATGTTCGCCTACCAGGGCACCGTGATGTGGCAACTGGCCGCGCTGATGGCGGTGTTCAATCTGGCGGGCGGCATGTTCGGCGCGCGGATGGCGCTCAGGAAGGGCAGCGAGTTCGTCCGCGGTGTGCTGCTCGTCGTGGTGTTCTCACTGGTCGCGAAGCTCGCCTTCGACCAGTTCGCCGCCTGACGACAACACGTACGCGTACACGCGCACCCGCACCCGCACGCCCACGCCTCAGTGGGGCCCCCGGACACCGATGAGATGCGCGTACGCCACGACGTTGCCCCGGTAGCCGGTCTTCGCGGAGAATCCGCCGCCGCAGGTGATCACCCGGAGCTCGGCCCGGTCCGCCTTCCCGTAGACCTTCCGGTCGGGGAAGTTCTCGTTGTCGTACACCTCGACCGCGTCGACCGTGAAGACGCCCGTCCGCCCGTCCTCGCGGGTGACCTCGATCCGCTGCCCCTTCCTCAGGGTGCCGAGGCTGTAGAAGACGGCGGGGCCGCGCGCGTTGTCCACGTGGCCCGCGACGATCGCCGTGCCCTTGGCGCCCGGGGCGGTGCCGCGCTCGTACCAGCCCGCGACATCGCCCTGCTCGGCCGGCGGCACGTCCAGACTGCCGTCCTTCGCCAGACCCAGCCGGGTGACGGGCGCGTCGACGCCGATCTCCGGTATCCGTAGCCGTACGGGCGAGGACGCCGGCATCGGATCGGCGGCGGCGTCCGTGTGGAAGCCGGACCCGGCGGCGAACGCCTGGGCGGCCGACGGGATCGGCGGGGTGATGTTCCGCGAGCCGTTCTGGACGAGCAACACTCCGGCGCACGCGGCGCCGGCTATCAGCCAGGCCTTGCCCTTGACAGTCATCGGCCGACCCTCGCGTTCATACGTCCTCCGGAAGTTGTTCCCCCGCCCCCGGCAGCGATGAGCATGACGGAGGCGGGGACCACGGCGGTCACGGGCGCGGTGGAGGGCCGCGGCCCGCCCAGGGCCTCTCTTTCGGATCTTGCCCGGCTCGCGGTCCCGGTGCCGCGCCTCTCCCCCCGTGGCCCCCGAGGGGGCACGGGAGGTGCCCCCTCCGTCGTCGTCGGTCGGCGTGGCTCCGCCATGCCTCCCTCCTCCGCTTTGCGATCCGCGGCACCAACCGGGACATCAGCCGCTGCCGCGGCGGGCGCCCCCTGATCCGGCCTGATCCAAAAGAGAGGCCCTAGCTGTCCTGCGCGCCGCTCGCCCGGCGGCGCAGGAGCCAGGTCCCGCCGACGGCGGCAGCGGCCAGCAAGGCCGCCCCCGCCGCGATCTGGGTGGTGTCGGGCCCGACGCTGCCGCCGACCCCGCTCCGTACGTGGCCGGTCGGCTCCTGCTGGCGGTGGTGCTCGACGGTCAGGTCGCCGCGGGCCTCCCGGCCGTTCTCGCAGCGTACGAAGACGCCGTAGGCGCCGGCCCGGGTGTTCTCGGGCACCCGGAAATGGCCGACGGCGATGTCCTTGTAGTCGCCGGGCCGCAGAGGGAACTCGCCCGCGCCCAGGGAACTCGCGTCGCCCCTGCCGTGGCCGTGCTTGCCGCAGGCGGTGGTGTTGACGGTGACCTTCGCGCCGGGCGCGGATGTCGAGGGGTACAGGTCCAGTTCACCCCGGTCGCCGGCGGACGCGGCGGTGGGGGCCGCGAGGGACACTCCGAGCGAGGCGGCCGCCAGCGCGGTACCGGTCAGCAGGCGGGCGGTGGTGCGCATGGTGTCCTCCGGGGCGGCGCGGTTCTCGTCTCTACCGAGACAAGACGGGGCCCGGCGCGCACGCCTGCTGATGGAGGATCAGATTGACTCCGTTCGTGCGGCGTGTCCCGCTTGCCGGTCAGAGTTTCCGCAGGTCAGCAACGGAAGACCGGGAGCGGGACACGCCGGGCGTCCCGTCGTGCCGAATGGGTGAGGGCCCCGGAGCGGTGACGGCGGCGGCTCAGATCGCGTCCCACTCCACCGATTCGTACGCCGCCGTCACCGTTCCCATCAGCTCCGCGTCGACCGTGAACTCCACGTCGTCGATCCGGTCGACGGGCGCGAGACCCTGCGAGTTCGTGAGGAACGCCGACGCGTACGAGGGCAGGTCTGCCAGCGTCACCGGCCTCCGTACGGAGGGCAGTCGCGGCTCCAGCAACGCCATGGTGATCCCCAGCAGCGAGGGCGCCTGAGGCCAGACCACGGACGTGCCGTCCCAGAAGGCGATGTTGGTGATGGCTCCCTCCGTCACCACCCCGCCGGGCGCGGTCAGCAGCGCCTCGTCGAAACCCGCGCGCTCGGCGGCCCGCAGGTAGTGCGTCTGTCCGAAGCCGCCCAGATGCTTGATGTGCGGGACCGGGCGGGCGTACGGCACCGACATCAGGCCGTGCGGCCGGTCTGCCTTGGTCTGCGGCGGTCTGACGGTGATCATCACCCGCGCCTCCTTCTCGCCCTCCGGCCAGTGCGCGTAGACGCGGGCCGAGGCGTCGGAGATGTCGCCGAGCGCGTGCCGGAGCAGTTCCCGTACGCGCTTCCCGTCCAGACCCGCGCCGAACAGTTCACGGGTGGCCGAATCGAGCCGGGCGAGATGGAGATCCCGTCCGCGGACCCGGCCGCCCCTGATCTGCATCGCGGTGAAGTGCCCGTAGCTGTTGAACGCGGGGACCCGCAGCGCGGCCTCCGTGGCGGGCTCGCCGTTGACCTCGACAACCTCGAAATGTGCCAGGGGATCTGCCATGGGCCCCACGGTATGACCGTTCACTCCTCGATCAGTCTGCGGGGTCCGGGGCCGCGCGAGGCCAGTTCGTCGCCGGGGTTGGACAGGGCGCAGCGCTCCAGCGAGAGGCAGCCGCAGCCGATGCAGTCGGCGAGGTTGTCGCGCAGCCGCTGGAGGGTCCGGATCCTGGACTCCAGGTGCTCGTTCCAGCACTCGGAGATCCGGGCCCAGTCCTCCTCGGTGGGTGTGCTGTCCGCCGGCAGCAGGGCCAGCACGTCGCGGATCAGGGCCAGCGGGATGCCGAGCCGCTGCGAGGTGCGGATGAAGGCGACACGCCGGAGGGTGTCGCGGCTGTAGCGCCGCTGGTTGCCCGTGGTGCGGCGGCTGGTGATCAGGCCCTCGCGCTCGTAGAAGCGCAGGGCGGAGGGGGCGACGCCGCTGCGTTCGGCCAGTTCGCCGACGGTGGCTTCCTTGGCGTTCCAGGCGAGATGGTTCACGCGGGCCAGCGTAGCTTGACCTGAACCATGGTTTAAGTACCAGGCTCGACCCCATGGACATCACCACGAACGATGCCGGGACCGAAGCGACCCCGAAATCTTCCGGAGCCCCGGCGCCCCAGGATTCTCCGGCTTCTCCGGCTTCACCGGGTTCCCGGGCGCCCCTCAGGCTCGCCGTCATCCTGGGCAGCAACCGGCATGGGCGGTTCGGCCCCGTCATCTCCGACTGGTTCGTCTCCCGGGCCGCCGGGCGCGCCGACTTCACCGTCGAGCTGATCGACCTCGCCGATACCGATCTGCCGACCGCTCTCTCCTACAAACCGACCGCCGAGGTCCGCGACCAGCTCGCCGGGATCACCCACCGACTGGCCGAGGCCGACGCCTTCGTGGTGGTCACCCCCGAGTACAACCACTCCTACCCCGCGGGCCTCAAAGCCCTGATCGACTGGCACTTCCACGAGTGGCAGGCCAAGCCCGTCGGATTCGTCTCCTACGGCGGGATCTCCGGCGGTCTGCGCGCCGTCGAGCATCTGCGCCAGGTCTTCGCCGAACTGCACGCCGTGTCCGTACGCGACACCGTCTCCTTCCACAACGCCGGTGCGCTCTTCGACGACGAGGGCAGGCACCGGGACCCGGACGGCGCCGACGCGGCGGCCGCCGCCATGCTCGACCAGATCGCCTGGTGGGGCCTGGCCCTGCGGGACGCCAAGTCGAGCCGCGAGTACGCCGGTTGATGGGGGCGGGCCATATCGTGGAGCAGGGCACCCACGGCGAACTGCCGGCGTCCGGGTAGCGGGGAAGTACGACGGCCGGGCCACCGTCCACACGGGCGGCAAGCACGCCTCGTACCCGCTGCTCCCCGTCATTCCGCCCGCTCGACGCGGACCGCGCACACCTTGAACTCCGGCATGCGGGAGGTCGGGTCGAGCGCCGGGTTGGTCAGATTGTTCGCCCGGCCCTCGCCCGGCCAGTGGAACGGCATGAAGACGGTGTCCGCGCGGATCGCATCCGTGACCCGCGCGGGCGCGACCGCCCGCCCCCGGCGCGACACCACGACGAGCGGGTCCCCGTCGACCACTCCGACGCGCTCGGCGAGACGCGGATGCAGCTCGACGAAGGGTCCGGGCGCGGCGTCGTTCAACTTCCCGACCCGCCGGGTCTGCGCCCCCGACTGATACTGCGCCGCGACCCGCCCGGTGGTGAGAAGCACGGGATACTCCCCGTCGGTCTCCTCCCCGGCCTCCCGATGCACTACATCCACGAACCGCGCCCGCCCGTCCGCCGTCGCGAACCGCTCAAGAAACAGCCGCGGCGTCCCGGGATGCGGCGCGGTCCCCGGCTCCGGCGGCGCGGTCCCCGGCTCCGGCGGCGCGGTCCCCGGCTCCGGCGGCGCGGCGCCTGCCTCCGTCCCCGTCTCCGGGCACGGCCAGAACACGCCGTCCTCCGCGACGACGCGTCCGTAGGTGATCCCCGAGTAGTCCGCCGGGCCGCCCGCCGAGGCCCTGCGCAGCTCGTCGAAGACCTCCTCCGGATCCGGCGGAAAGCCCTTCTCGTGGCCGAGCAGACCCGCGAGGCCGTGCAGGACCTCAAGATCCGTCCGTACGCCCGGTGGTGGGGCGATCGCCCGGCGGCGCAACAGGACGCGGCCCTCCAGGTTCGTCGTCGTCCCCGTCTCCTCCGCCCACTGCGCCACCGGCAGCACCACATCGGCCAGTGCCGCCGTCTCCGAGAGCACCACGTCCGCCACGGCCAGGAAGTCCAGCGACCGCAACCGCCCCTCGATGTGCGACGCGCGCGGCGCCGAGACGACCGGGTTCGACCCCATCAACAGCAGCGCCTTCACGTCGCCACCGAGGGCGTCGAGCAGTTCGTACGCGCTCCGCCCCGGCCCCGGCAGCGCGTCGGGATCCACGCCCCACACCCGCGCCACGTGCTCCCGCGCGGCCGGGTCGGTCAGTTTCCGGTAACCGGGCAACTGGTCCGCCTTCTGGCCGTGTTCGCGCCCGCCCTGGCCGTTGCCCTGGCCGGTGAGACAGCCGTAGCCGGACAGTGGCCGGCCCGCGCGCCCCGTCGCGAGACAGAGGTTGATCCAGGCGCCGACCGTGTCGGTGCCCTTCGAGTGCTGCTCGGGCCCGCGCGCCGTGAGCACCATGCCCGTCGGGGCGTCGCAGAACAGCCGCACCGCCTCGCGGAGTTGGGGCACCGGGACCCCCGTGACCCGTTCCACGTGCTCGGGCCAGTGCGCCATCGCCGCGGCCCTGGCCTCCGGCCAGCCGGTCGTACGCTCCCGGATGAACGCCTCGTCCGTCCGGCCCTGCGCCACCACCAGATGCGACAGGCCCAGCGCCAGGGCCAGATCCGTGCCGGGCCGGGGCGCCAGATGGAGATCCGCCTGCTCGGCGGTCTTGGTCCTGCGCGGGTCGACGACGATCAACGTGCCGCCGTTCTCGCGCAGTTCGCTCAGATAGCGCAGCGCGGGCGGCATGGTCTCGGCGAGATTCGAACCGACCAGGACGACGCACCCCGTACGCGGGATGTCCGCCAGTGGGAAGGGCAGCCCCCGGTCGAGCCCGAACGCCCTCTGATGCGCGGCGGCGGCCGACGACATGCAGAAACGCCCGTTGTAGTCGATCTGCGAGGTCCCCAGCACGACGCGGGCGAACTTGCCGAGCGCGTACGCCTTCTCGTTCGTCAGCCCGCCCCCGCCGAAGACGCCCACCGCGTCCGGCCCGTGGCCCGACCGTGTCCGCGCGAGCCCGTCGGCGACGGCACCGAGCGCCTCGTCCCAGGTGGCGGGTTCGAGCGCGCCGCCGCCCGGCCGCCGTACGAGCGGTTCGGTGAGCCGCACCCGTGACGACAGCACGGCCGGCGCCGTACGGCCCTTGCCGCACAGCGCGCCACGGTTGACGGGGAAGCCGGTGCGCTCGACGACCTCGACTCCCGGGTCGTCGTCCCCCGTACGCCGCAGGCTCATCCCGCACTGCAACGCGCAGTACGGGCAGTGGGTCGGGACAGCGGCATCGGTCATGGTGCCAGCGTGCGTGCCGGGTGTTACGGCCCCGGCCGTACGCGGTTACGCCCCCGGCACACGCACCTCCCGCCCGTCCGTCCCGCGCTGTGAGGGCCGCTCGCGCGGACCCGCGTCACGGCCCGCCGCCGGCCGCCAGTGCCTCGCCGACACCGCTCTCGACCGGACCGAGGAAGTGCGGATCGGGCCGGGTCAGCGCGTCCAGCGCCGCCTTGCCCGCCGCCGCCAACTCCCGGACCCCGCCGTAGTACCAGGTCACGTCGTGGCGCTCGGCGACCGCGACACCGTACGAATCGACGCCCGCCGCCCGGCAGAGCGCGACCGCGCGCCGTACGTGGAAGCCCTGCGTCACCAGCACCGCCCGCTCCACCCCGAAGATCTTCTTCGCCCGGACGCAGGAGTCCCAGGTGTCGAAGCCGGCGAAGTCGCTGACTATCCGGTCGTCCGGGACCCCGCGTGCCGTCAGATAGGTCCGCATGGCGTCCGGCTCGTCGTACTCCTCACGGCTGTTGTCGCCGGTGACGAGGACGACCTTCACCTTGCCGCTCTCGTACAGCTCGACCGCCGTGTCGAGCCGGTGCGCCAGATACGGCGTCGGCGCGTCGCCCCGCAGCCCCGCCCCGAACACGACGGCGACGTCATGCTCCGGCACGTCGGCGACGGTGCGGACATGGGCGTCGGCCGTCGTGTACATCCAGGTGGAGGGCGCGAGCGCCACGACACACCCGAGCATGAGGGCCTGCACCGCGAGCCGCCGCTCCCGCCGGGTCCTCGGCAGCCGTACCCGGGGCAGCGGCACCTTCGGCATACGCACCTTCGGCATACGCACCTTCGGCATACGCACCTTCGGCATACGCACCTTCGGCATACGCACCCTCGGCATACGCACCCTCGGCATACGCACCCTCGGCATACGCGGCCGTGGCATCTTCGGCGTGAACATGAGCCCCCGTCATTCGTCTCTTCCGTACGGTCCCGCCGCCCGTCCGGACCCCGTACTCCGTACCCCGCACCCGGTAAGACGTCCGGCGCCGCCGAAGAGTTCGCAGCGCCCCCCTCGCGCCTGTGAGCACCCCGAAAACCTCCGCGACACCCGCCGCAACCACCCGGCAACGTCCGCCCCGCAGGATCGGCCCATGGACGAGCCGCCCGCCGCAACGCCCGCCCCCACCCTTGTCGTCGTCGCCCACGGCAGCCGTGACCCGCGCGCCCTGCGCACCGTCAGGGCCCTGCTGCGACAGGTCGAGGAGTACCGGCCCGGTCTCGCCGTCCGGCTCGGGCACATCGAGATCGAGCGGCCGTCCCTCGCCGACACCCTCGCCTCCTTGGGAGGCGGCCGGGCCGTCCTCGTACCGCTGCTGCTCGGCCCCGGCCACCACGTCACGTACGACCTGCCCCGCTCGGCCGCCGCCGCGCCCCGGCTCCGGACCACGATCGCCGCATCGCTCGGCCCGCACCCGCTGCTGGTCGAGACCCTGCACGCACGCCTCGTGGAGGCCGGCTGGCGCGACGAACCGCACCGCGCGGACGACACCGCCGTCGTCCTCGCCGCCGCCGGATCGCGCGACCCGCGCTCGGCCGCCGCCGCCGCCCGCCGCACGGCGGCGCTGCTGAGCGCGCGGCTCGGCGGGGTGCCGGTCGTCCCCGCGTACGCGTCCGCCGCCACGCCCACCGTCCCCGACGCCGTACGGGACCTGACGGCACGTGGCCGGAGCCGTATCGCGCTCGCGTCGTACTTCACCGCGCCCGGACACTTCGCCACCCGCGCGGCCGCCGACGCGCCATGGATCGCCGCCGCCCCGCTCGGCGCCCACCCGGACATGGCACGCCTCCTGCTCCACCGCTACGAGGAGGCGCGGGCACACCTGGCGGCCGAGCCGGTTACCTTCGGTGCATGGAAGGCATCACCGCACCTCACGACGACAGCGCCTACGACCCGGCGGACACCGAACGTTTCTCGGCCGAACCCGACAAGCGCCCCGGCCGCACCGCCTTCCAGCGTGACCGCGCGCGCGTCCTGCACTCCTCGGCCCTTCGCCGGCTCGCCGGCAAGACCCAGGTCGTGACACCCGGCTCACAGAGCCAGGAGTGGGACGCCAGCCCGCGCACCCGGCTGACCCACTCCCTGGAGTGCGCCCAGGTCGGCCGCGAACTCGGCGCCGCGCTCGGCTGCGACCCGGACCTCGTCGAGACGGCGTGTCTCTCGCACGACATGGGCCATCCGCCGTTCGGCCACAACGGCGAACAGGTGCTCAACGACTTCGCCAAGGACTGCGGCGGCTTCGAGGGCAACGCACAGTCGCTCCGCCTGCTCACCCGCATCGAGCCGAAGCGTTTCGTCCGCGCCGACTCGGTGTCCGCGGCGATCAGCACGGCGGTCACCGCCCCGCGCGCCGAGGCGGCCGTCGAGGCGGAGGCTGAGGCCGACGGCGGCGCCCGCCTCATCAGCGTCGGCCTCAACCTCACCCGCGCGGTCCTCGACGCCGCGACGAAGTACCCCTGGCCGCAGGGCGCCCACCCCACCGACCCGGGCTCGGTGAAGTTCGGCGTGTACGAGGACGACCTGCCCGTCTTCGAATGGGCCAGGCACGGCGCCCCGCCGAACCGCGTCTGCTTCGAGGCACAGGTGATGGACTGGTCCGACGACGTCGCGTACTCGGTGCACGACTTCGAGGACGGCCTGCACGCCGGGCATGTGGACCCGAGGATGCTTCTCTCCGAGCCCGAGCGCGAGGAGATCTGGGCGGTCGCGATCGGCCGGTACGTACCGCACGGCACGGACCCGGGGCAACTGGCCGACGCACTGGACCGGCTCATGGTCCAGGAGTGGTGGCCGCACGGCTACGACGGCACGGCCGTCGCCCAGGCCGGGCTCAAGGACGCCACCAGCCAGCTCATCGGCCGGTTCTGTCTCGCGGCCGAGAGCGCCACCCGGGCGGAGTACGGCACCGGGCCGCTCACCCGCTACGGCGCCTCTCTGGTCGTCCCGCGCGAGGCGCGCGACGAGTGCGCCGTACTGAAAGCCGTCGCCCACCGCTATGTGATGCAGCGCGCCGACCAGGAATCGCTCCGCGCGGACCAGCGCATCGTTCTCGCCGAACTCGCCTGGACGCTGACGGCCCGTGCGCCCGACGGGCTGGACCCGCAGTTCCGCGCGCTCTTCGACACGGCGTCCGACGACCGCGCCCGCAAGCGTGTGATCGTCGACCAGATCGCCTCTCTTACGGATGCGGCGGCGCGCTCCCTCCACACGGCGCTCACCGGACGCGCCTGAGGGACGCACTGGGTGCCGTACCCGGGGGACATACCTGGGCGCCGCACCCGGGCGCCCGCACCGTGCATCAGGCACCCGTCATATTCAGCCAACGGCCGAAGCGGGCCGAGCCGCCACGCGCTGGGATGACGCGTGTAGCAAGGTAGCCACATCAAGCCGGAACCATGCCCGTGGAGCCTCCCCTCTTTCGCCATCACGCTCCGTGCGGGACGCTCACAGATGGCGGCAGCGTAACGAGGAGGCATCAAGTGGTCGACGCACATCGGACTTTCGTCATCGTCGGCGGTGGGCTGGCCGGGGCGAAGGCCGCGGAAACCCTCCGTTCCGAAGGATTCACCGGCCGAGTGATCATCATCGGGGACGAGGGAGACCACCCCTACGAACGCCCCCCGCTGTCGAAGGGCTTCCTGACCGGCAAGGAGGAGCGCGACAGCGTCTTCGTCCACGAGCCCGCCTGGTACGCCCGGCAACGGGTGGAGCTCCACCTCGGCCAGACGGTCACCGAGATCGACCGCGACACCCGATGCGTCCACCTCGGCGACGGCACCTCCGTGCGCTACGACAAGCTGCTCCTCGCCACCGGCTCCGAACCCCGCCGCCTCGACATCCCCGGCACCGGCCTCGCGGGCGTCCACCATCTGCGCCGGCTCGCGCACGCCGACCGGCTGCGCCAGGTCCTGACCGCCCTCGGCCGTGACAACGGCCATCTGGTCATCGCAGGTGGCGGCTGGATCGGGCTTGAGGTCGCCTCCGCCGCCCGCGGGTACGGCGCCGAGGTCACCGTCGTCGAGCCGCACCCGACGCCGCTGCACCAGGTCATCGGCCCGGAGCTGGGCCAGCTCTTCACCGAGCTGCACAGCGAGCACGGCGTACGGTTCCACTTCGGCACCCGGCTCACCGAGATCGTCGGCCAGGACGGCATGGTCCTCTCCGTCCGTACGCAGGACGGCGAGGAGCACATGGCGCACGCCGTGCTCGCCGCGATCGGCGCCGCGCCCCGTACGGGCCTCGCCGAGGCGGCCGGTCTCGACCTCGTGGACCGCGAGCACGGCGGCGGCATCGCCGTCGACCTGGGCCTGCGCACCTCCGACCCGGACATCTACGCGGCGGGCGACGTCGCCTCCTTCCCGTTCTCGCTGCCCGGCACCGAACTGCCCACGGACAGGCTCCGTGTCGAACACTGGGCCAACGCGCTCAACGGCGGCCCGGCCGCGGCCCGCTCGATGCTCGGCCAGGACGTGACGTACGACCGGCTGCCGTACTTCTTCTCCGACCAGTACGACCTGGGCCTGGAGTACTCGGGCTGGGCGCCGCCCGGCAGTTACGACCAGGTGGTGGTGCGCGGCGACGCCGGAAAGCGCGAGTTCATCGCCTTCTGGCTCAAGGACCGCCGGGTGCTCGCCGGGATGAACGTCAACGTGTGGGACGTCACCGGTGACATCCAGCGGATCATCCGCTCCGGTGCCCGGCAGGATCTCGACGCCCTCGCCGACCCGACGGTGCCGCTGGAGAGCTTCGGCACGCCCGGCAGCTGAGAGGTCCGTGGGACGGGCGGTCGTGGACCGGGCGTAAGGGACTGTCGGTGCGTCCCCGTAGAATTCTCCTGTGGCAGGCAGGATCAACGACGACGACGTGAAGGTGGTTCGGGACGCGGTCCCGATCGACACCGTCGTGTCCGAGTATCTGCAACTGCGCCCGGCCGGCGGAGGCAATCTCAAGGGTCTCTGCCCCTTCCACGACGAGAAGTCCCCATCCTTCCAGGTCAGTCCGAGCAAGGGTCTCTTCCACTGCTTCGGCTGCCAGGAGGGCGGGGACACCATCGCCTTCGTGATGAAGATCGACCATCTCTCCTTCTCCGAGACGGTCGAGCGCCTCGCCGCCAAGGCGGGCATCACGCTGCGGTACGAGGAGGGCGGGTACAACCCCACCCACCAGCGGGGCGAGCGGATCCGGCTGGTGGAAGCGCACAAGGCGGCGGCCGAGTTCTATGTGGAGCAGCTCGCCGGTGAAGAGGCCGGGATCGGCCGGAAGTTCCTCGCCGAGCGGGGCTTCGACCAGGCGGCGGCCGAGCATTTCGGGATCGGTTACAGCCCGGTGGGCTGGGACCATTTGACCCGTTTTCTGCGCGGCAAGGGCTTCAGCGACAAGGAGCTGCTGCTCGCCGGGCTCTCCCAGGACGGCCGCCGGGGTCCGATCGACCGGTTCCGGGGCCGGCTGATGTGGCCCATCCGCGACATCTCGGGCGAGGTCGTCGGCTTCGGCGCGCGCAAGCTGCGCGACGACGACAACGGGCCGAAGTATCTGAACACCCCCGACACCGCGATCTACAAGAAGTCGCAGGTGCTCTACGGGGTGGACCTGGCCAAGAAGGACATCGCCAAGGCCAGCCGGGCGGTGGTGGTCGAGGGCTACACGGACGTGATGGCCTGCCATCTTGCGGGGATCACGACCGCCATCGCGACCTGCGGTACGGCCTTCGGCACCGACCACATCAAGATCCTGCGCCGGCTGCTGATGGACAACGGCAGCGCGCGGGTGATCTTCACCTTCGACGGTGACGCGGCCGGTCAGAAGGCCGCGCTGCGTGCCTTCGAGGACGACCAGAAGTTCGCCGCCGAGACGTACATCGCGATCGCGCCCGACGGCATGGACCCGTGCGAACTGCGGCTCAGCAAGGGCGACGCGGCGGTCCAGGACCTGGTGGAACCGCGCACGCCGCTCTTCGAGTTCGCGATCCGCCAGATCGTCTCCCGGTACGACCTGGAGACCCCGGCGGGCCGCGCGTCCGCGCTGGACGAGGCGGGCCCCATCGTGGCCCGCATCAAGAATGGCGCGTCGCAGCACGAGGTCGCCGTCCAGCTCGCCGGCATCCTCGGCATCCTCGACACCCAGTTCGTGGTCAAGCGCGTGGCGCAGATGGCCCGTTGGGCGCGTGACCGGGGCGGACGCGGTCCGGCGGGACCGGCGGGCCGGACGCCTGACCAGGGCGGACGCGGAGGCCCGTCGTCCTCCTACGACTCCGGACGGCCCGCGGCTCTCTCCGGGCCCGCGCTCAATCTCCGCAGCCCCGCCCACCGCACGGAGCGCGAGCTGCTCAAACTCGCCCTCCAGCGGCCGGAGTTGGTCTCCCCGGCCTTCGACGCGTACGGCGCGGACGAGTTCACCGCCCCGCCCTACGCGGCGGTCCGCCGGGCGATCGAGGACGCGGGCGGCGCCGAGCAGGGCACCGACTCCGCACCGGAGTATCTGGCGCGGGTCCGTGAGGCCGCGCCGAACGACGCGGTGCGCGCCCTGGTCACGGAGCTGGCGGTGGAGGTCTTCCACGGCAAGACGATCGACGAGGCGTACGCGGGGGACCAGCTCGTACGGGTCCGGCTGCGCGCCGTCGACATCCGCATCCACGACGTGACGGGCACGCTGGCCCGCCTGGGCACCGGCGCGGACGACGAACGGCACCAGGCCGTGCAGAACGAGCTGTGGGTGCTCCAGCAGTACCGCCAGTCCCTGCGCAACAGCGGCGCGGCGGCGCTCTAAGCCCTGTCCGGCCGATCGAGGGCGGAGGCGTGCGCCCAGGCCGTCACTCCACCCCCACCCGCCCCAACTTCCCGTGTTTTAAACATCCTTCGGTAACTGCCCGGTTACGCACTGGACTCAGAAAGTCCCCGCACACCTCTCGTAGCGGCCGTGTGCCTTGAGCCACACTGGACAGCGGTGCCTGTGTTCCCGGAGCGCGGCCGGTCCACCCACAGTGGGCCTCTGACCCCCGCGGATCCGCTCATCGTGTACGGGACTGACGGCGGCCCGGCCGCTCACGTCCCGCTGCCGCACGCCCCCGATCCGGCAGCGATCACCCTGGAGGCCGCGCCCGTGCAGACCCAGACCCTGACCGAGACCGAGCCGGCGTCGGCGGTTCCATCGCAGAGCCGCGCCGCGCACCACCCGGAGACGACCCCCGGGGCGAGCCCCGAGGCGGTCCCGGAGACCGTCACCGAGGACCCGGTGGACATCTCCGAGATCCCGGAACGCCTCGGTCCGCGTGGCAAGGCCGACAACGGCGGGCCCTCGTCCGACCTCTTCCGGCAGTATCTGCGGGAGATCGGGCGGATCAAACTGCTCACCGCCGTCGAGGAGGTGGACCTCGCGCGCCGCGTCGAGGCCGGACTCTTCGCCGAGGAGAAGCTCGGCTCCACGCCCGACCTGGACTCCCAGCTCGCCGTCGACCTCGACCGGCTCGTCGTGCTCGGCCGGATGGCCAAGCGCCGGCTCATCGAGGCGAATCTGCGGCTCGTCGTGTCCGTCGCCAAGCGCTACGTCGGCCGCGGACTGACCATGCTCGACCTCGTCCAGGAGGGGAACCTCGGCCTGATCCGGGCCGTGGAGAAGTTCGACTACGCGCGCGGCTACAAGTTCTCGACCTACGCGACGTGGTGGATCCGCCAGGCGATGTCCCGCGCGCTGGCCGACCAGGCCCGTACGATCCGGGTCCCCGTCCATGTGGTCGAGCTGATCAACCGTGTCGTCCGCGTCCAGCGCCGGATGCTCCAGGAGCGCGGTTACGAACCGACCCACGAAGAGGTCGCGGCGCAGCTGGAGCTGACCGCCGAGCGGGTCGGCGAGGTCCTGCGGCTCGCCCAGGAACCCGTGTCGCTTCACGCGCCGGTGGGGGAGGAGGACGATGTCGCCTTCGGTGACCTGATCGAGGACGGCGACGCGGCCTCACCCGTGGAGTCGGCGGCGTTCCTGCTGCTCCGCGAGCATCTGGAGGCGGTCCTCTCCACGCTCGGCGAGCGCGAACGCAAAGTGGTCCAGCTCCGTTACGGCCTCGCGGACGGCCGCCCGCGCACGCTGGAGGAGATAGGCCGGATCTTCGGGGTGACCCGCGAGCGGATCCGGCAGATCGAGTCCAAGACCCTGAGCAAACTCCGCGACCACGCGTTCGCGGACCAGCTGCGCGGCTATCTGGACTGAACGCCCCGCTCACACGCCGGACGGGCCACCCCCAGGCAGCCCGTCCGGCGATCGGGGCCCCGTCGACCGGGGATGACGGGACAGCCCTTAGTCCACCTCGGCGACCGCCTGCGCGAACTGCGCCGCGTACAACCGCGCGTACGCGCCCTCCGTCGCCAGCAGCCCCTCGTGCGTGCCCTGTTCGACGATCGCGCCGTTCTCCATCACCAGGATCACGTCCGCGTCCCTGATCGTGGAGAGCCGGTGCGCGATCACGAAGCTCGTCCGTCCGTGTGCCAGTTGGGCCATCGCCCTCTGGATCAGCACCTCCGTACGGGTGTCCACCGAGCTGGTCGCCTCGTCCAGCACCAGGATCACCGGGTCGGACAGGAACGCCCGCGCGATCGTGATGAGCTGCTTCTCGCCCGCGCTGACGCCCGATCCCTCGTCGTCGATCACGGTCTCGTACCCGTCGGGCAGCGTCCGGATGAAACGGTCCGCGTGCGCCGCCCGTGCCGCCTCCTCGATCTGCGCCCGGGTGACGTCGCGCGCGGCGCCGTACGCGATGTTCTCCGCGATCGTGCCGCCGAACAGCCAGGTGTCCTGGAGGACCATGCCTATTCGGGAGCGCAGGTCCTCACGCGACATGGTGGCGATGTCGATGTCGTCCAGACTGATCCGGCCGGCCGTCACCTCGTAGAACCGCATCAGCAGGTTGACCAGCGTCGTCTTGCCCGCGCCCGTCGGGCCGACGATCGCCACCGTCTGGCCCGGCTCGACCGACAGCGACAGATCGTCGATGAGCGGCTTGTCCGGCTCGTAGCGGAACGCCACGTTGTCCAGCGTCACCCCTCCCCGCAGTTCGTGCGGGCGCTCCGCCGAGGGAGCGTCCTTCTCCTGCTCGTCCGCGTCCAGCAGCTCGAATATCCGCTCCGCGGACGCGACCCCGGACTGGACGAGGTTGGCCATCGACGCCACCTGCGTCAGCGGCATCGAGAACTGGCGCGAGTACTGGATGAACGCCTGCACGTCGCCGATGGACAGCGTCCCCGACGCGACGCGCAGCCCGCCGACGACCGCCACCAGCACATAGTTGAGGTTGGAGATGAAGAACATCAGCGGCTGCATGATCCCGCTGTTGTACTGCGCCTTGAACCCCGCCTCGTACAGCGCGTCGTTCTGCTCCTTGAACGCCTGCGCCGACTCGTCCTGCCGCCCGAAGACCTTCACCAGGGCATGCCCCGTGTACATCTCCTCGACATGGGCGTTCAGCGTGCCCGTGGACTTCCACTGCGAGACGAAGTGCGGTTGCGAACGCTTGCCGACCTTCGTCGCCACGAACACCGACAGCGGCACCGTCACCAGCGCGACCAGCGCCAGCAGCGGCGAGATCCACAGCATCATGCCCAGCACGCCGACGATCGTCAGCAGGGAGTTGACGAGCTGGCCCATTGTCTGCTGGAGCGTCTGCGAGATGTTGTCGACGTCGTTCGTCGCCCGGCTCAGCACCTCACCGCGCTGCTGACGGTCGAAGTACGACAGCGGCAGCCGCGACAGCTTGGCCTGTACGTCCTCACGCATCCGGTAGATGGTGAGGTTGATGACCCGGATGGAGAGCCGCGTCGAGACGAGCATCAGCAGCCCGGCCGCGACATACACCGCCAGCGCCAGCAGCAGGACCCGGCCGACCGCGTCGAAGTCGATGCCCTGCCCCGGCGTGAAGTCCACCCCGGAGAGCAGATCGGCGAGCCCGCTGTCGCCCTCGTCCCGCAGCCGCGAGACCGTCTCGTCCTTGCTGACACCCCCCGGCGTCTGACGACCGACGACCCCCGCGAAGATCAGGTCGGTCGCCGAGCCGAGAATCTTCGGGCCGACCACCGCCGCCGCCACACTCAGCACGCCCGCGGCGAGCATCCACCACAGGGTGACCTTCTCGCGCGCCAACTGCCGCAGCAGCCGCTTGCTCGACCCCTTGAAATCCATCGACCGCTGCGAAGGAGCCCCCGCGCCGGCCGCCATCATGCGTCCACCAGGACCGCTCATCAGGCCGCCTCCGCCTCGGTCAGCTGGGAGAGCACGATCTCCCGGTACGTCTCGTTCTCCGCCATCAGCTCGTGATGACGCCCCTCACCGACCACCCGGCCCTCGTCCATGACGATGATCCGGTCGGCGTCACGGATGGTGGACACCCGCTGGGCGACGATCACCACCGTCGCCTCGGCGGTCTCACGCGCCAGGGCGGCGCGCAGCGCCGCGTCCGTCGCGTAGTCCAGCGCGGAGAACGAGTCGTCGAACAGATAGATCTCCGGCCGCTGCACCAGCGTGCGCGCGATGGCGAGCCGCTGGCGCTGCCCGCCGGAGACGTTCGTGCCGCCCTGGGCGACAGGCGCGTTCAGCCCGCCCTCCAGTTCGGTCACGAACTCCTTGGCCTGCGCGACATCGAGCGCGTGCCACAGGTCCTCGTCGGTCGCGTCCGGATTGCCGTACCGCAGATTCGTCGCCACCGTCCCCGAGAAGAGATACGGCTTCTGCGGCACCAGACTGACCGTCTTGGCCAGCAGGGCCGGATCGAGACCCCGTACGTTCTCGCCGTCCACCAGCACCTCGCCGGCGGTCGCGTCGACCAGCCGGGGCACCAGCCCGAGCAGGGTGGACTTGCCGCTGCCGGTCGAGCCGATGACGGCGGTCGTCTCGCCCGGTCTCGCGGTCAGCGACACCTCGCGCAGCACCGGCTCCTCGGCCCCCGGGTAGCGGAACTCGGCGCCCCGCACCTCCAGATGACCGTGCCGACGCAAGCTTCGCACCGGGTCCTTCGGCGGGACGACGCTCGACCTGGTGTCCAGCACCTCCTCGATGCGCTCGGCACACACCTCGGCGCGCGGCACCATCATGAACATGAAGGTGGCCATCATCACGGCCATCACGATCTGCATGAGATACGCGAGGAACGCGGTCAGCGCGCCGATCTGCATTCCGCCGCTGTCGATGCGGTGCGCGCCGAACCAGACGACGGCGACCGACGACACGTTCACGACGGTCATCACGACCGGGAACATCAGCGCCATCAGCCGGCCGGTCGCCAGCGACATCTCGGTGAGATCGGTGTTGGCGCCCTTGAACCGCTCCTTCTCGTACTCGTCGCGTACAAAGGCCCGGATGACGCGGTTGCCGGTTATCTGCTCACGCAGCACCCGGTTCACGGTGTCGAGCCGCTCCTGCATGGTGCGGAACAGCGGGCGCATCCGCTTCACGATCAGACTCACCGAGACACCGAGCACCGGCACGACGGCGAGCAGCACCGCCGACAGCGGCACGTCCTGACCGAGCGCCATGACGATGCCGCCGACGCACATGATCGGGGCCGACACCATCAGCGTGAACGACATCAGGACCAGCATCTGTACCTGCTGGACGTCGTTCGTCGTACGCGTGATCAGCGACGGCGCGCCGAACTGGCCGACCTCGCGGGCGGAGAAGCTCTGCACCCGGTCGAATATCGCGGCCCGCACGTCACGGCCGAGGGCCGACGCGGTGCGCGCACCGTAGTAGACCGCCCCGATCTGGCCGAGGACCTGGAGAACGCTGACGGCGATCATGAGACCGCCGAACTCCATGATGTAACCCGTGTCCCCCTTCACGACACCGTTGTCGATGATGTCGGCGTTGAGGGTGGGCAGATAGAGGGAGGCACAGGTCTGCAGGAACTGGAAAGCCACCAGCAGACCGATGGCCGTTCTGTAGGGGGCCAGATGGGTTCTGAGTAGTCGTAGCAGCACGTACTGTCTCTCGGGCTCGGCAAGATCGGGGGTCGGACCCATCCTGCGACACACCGACCGCCGGAACCCAAGGGTTTTCCACAAAGGACCGGTCAAGAACGACTGTCGTACCGGAGCCCCGGCTCCACCTCCTCACGAGCGCCGGCCCCACACCCCCGGCCTCCGCATCCCCACCCCGCCCTACGCCCCCGGCGCCGGCGAGAACGCGCCCGGGTGGATCTGCTCGCGGGCCGCCGTGTACTGCTGGCGCACCGCGGCGCCGACCGCCGCCTCCTCGCCCGGCTCGAAGATCTGGGCCGCCGCGCCACGCCACTCGGGCGGGCTGTGCGGGGACAGCGTGTTCTTCGATACGCCGAGCGCCCAGGCGGCCTGCCGGGCCGCGCCCAGCGCCGCGTAGTCGGCCGGCTCCGGCACGACGACCTGCGCCCCGAAGATCCCCGGCGCGCACGTCTGCACGGCGGGCAGCCCGGCCGCCGCCCCCAGCAGGAAGACCCGGCGCACCTCGACACCGCGCCCGCGCACCACGTCCATCGCGTCGGCCAGCGAGCAGAGCATCCCCTCGAACGCGGCCCGCGCCAGATGCTCCGGCTTCATCGACTCCCGCCGCAGCCCGGTCAACGTGCCCGCCGTGTGCGGCAGTTGGGGTGTCTTCTCGCCCTCCAGATAGGGCAGGAACACCAGCCCGGACGCGCCCGGCGTGGACTTGAGCGCCAGCGCGGACAGTTCGTCCAGGTCCTCGGTCCCCAACAGCTCCGCCGTGCCGCGCAGGGCCCGTACGGCGTTGAGCGTGTGGACGACCGGCAGATGCATCCCCGTGGCGTCGGCGAACGACGTGATCATCCCGGAGGGATCCGCCAGCGCCTCGTGGTGCACGGTCATCACCGACCCGGAGGCGCCCAGCGACACGACCGCGTCGCCGATCCCGACGCCGAGCCCGAAGGCGGCGGCCATGGTCTCGCCCGTACCCGCGGAGATCAGCAGCCCCTCGGGCGTGGTCCCGGCCGCCTCGGCCGGACCGAGCACCTCCGGCAGTGCCGCCTGGTGACCGAGCGCGAGCTCCATCAGATCCGGCCGGTAGGCACCGGTGCGGGCGGACCAGAAACCGGAACCGGACGCCGCGCCCCGGTCCGTCGTCCGCCGGGCGGGCCGACCGAGCAACTGCCACACCAGCCAGTCGTGCGGCTGGAGGATCATCACCGTACGCCGCGCCGCTTCCGGTTCGTTCCGCGCCAGCCAGCGCAGCTTCGCCAGCGGCTGACCGGACTGCGGCACCGACCCGACGGCCTCGGCCCAGGCCTGCCGCCCGCCGAGCGCGTCGATCAGATCGGCGGCGGCGACCTGCGCGCGCTTGTCGTTGCCGAGCAGCGCGGGACGTACGAGATTGCCGCTCTGGTCCAGCGGCACGAGCCCGTGCTGCTGTGCGGAGACGCCGATGGCCTCCACACCCTCCAGCAGCCCGCCGCCCGCGGCCTCGCCGAGCGACAGCAGCCAGGCCTGCGGATCGACCTCGGTGGCCTTGGCCTCGACAGGATGCACCGCGTATCCCTGCCGCAGCACGGCACCCGTGTCCGCGTCACACACGATGATGCGCGTGGAACCCGACGAACTGTCCAACCCGGCGACTATTCCCATGGCACGATTCTGCCGCACGCGCGAGGCCGCGGAGGCGCTCCGGGACCGACCGGGTGCGAGAGCCCGGTGAAGCGGGTCAGGTGTTGGTGGTTCCCCAGTCGTCCTCGCCGTTGTGGTTGCGCGAGCGCAGCGACCGGACGCGTTCGGCGACGGACGCGGGGATATTGTCCCCGACCTTGTCGCTCACCGAGTGGTAGGCCTTGCCCGCGTACTCACGGCCGGACAGGGCCGCGGTCTCGGCGGCGTTGCGCACGGCCGGGTTCTGCGAGATCCGGGTGGCGGACTTCTTGAGCTGCTCGTAGCGCTCGCGTCCGGCCTTCGTTCCGAGTACGTAACCGACAGCCAGTCCCGCGATGAACATGAGGCGCCGCATGGCCTGCCACCCTTCGTTAGTTCGTTGGCATCGGACCTTGAGCCGTGACGTCCGCCTACCCCCGGGGCCCGAGATCACCCAGTGTGACCCGGCGGGATACCGATTGGCGGAGCACCCCCCTGCTTGCGCTAATGTATGTGTCGCAGCGGACGTCCGCCGCCCGGCAGAGCCGGAGCGGGTACGTTCGGTGCAAACGCAGCAATCCCCTGTAGCTCAATTGGCAGAGCAGCCGGCTGTTAACCGGCAGGTTACTGGTTCGAGTCCAGTCGGGGGAGCGCGATCTCCTGTAGCTCAATTGGCAGAGCATTCGGCTGTTAACCGGAGGGTTGCTGGTTCGAGTCCAGCCGGGAGAGCAAACGGGAAAGAGGACCCCTCGGGGTCCTCTTTCTTGTGCCCGCGGACTGCTCGCCGACGGTCCAGGGGCGGTCCGCCGAGGGCGCGTCGGTCAACTTCCGGGTGATCTTCGGGCTTCCTGGAACCGGTCGAGGCACGGCGAAGTCCTCATGGTCAGGCGTTGCCGACCATCTGAAGCAGGAGATCGTATGAGCGGCTATGCTGCGGCAGACGGCGCGCACAAATGTGCGCGACGCGCCGTTAGGGGCGGTAGCTCAGCCGGTTAGAGCAGCGGACTCATAATCCGTCGGCCGTGGGTTCGAGTCCCACCCGCCCCACCACGGTGCTGTGGCGAAGGAACGATTCGACCTGCGAGGCCACCATGCACCTCGGGTCGAGGACATCCGGTCAAGACACGCTGAAAATCCTTTGATCATCCCCTGTCGGCCCAGCGGGCCGACGATCACGGGGCGCTCATGTCCGGCCGCGTGTGCGACCGCGACGGGGTCGTGCGGACATGGGTACGGGTACGGAGCACTGTCCGCAGCATCGCCGCTCCCGCCAGCACGGCGCAGAGGTGCGGCGCCACCGCGGCGGCGGGGTGTTCGGGCGGGTGGACGTCGGGCGGGTCCGCCCATGCCAGTAGAGCGAGACGGGCGCCTTCCAGCCGCTCCACGCGAAGAGTGAGCCCGAGCCGATCCAGCCGAAGGCCAGAGCCGCCCGGCGGAGCAGCCGGGCGGGGCAGCCCGGCGGGGCAGCCGGGCGGGGCGTGCGCGGGCGAGCGTCGTGACGGCGGCGGCAGCGGCGAGTGCCCAGCCACCCGAAAGAGCGACCAGCACGTACCAGTCGGTGTTCCGCTCGGCCGGGTGCGCGATTCCCGCCGTGCCGCCCAACGCCCAGTAGAGCCAGACCAGTCCGACCGCGCCGCCCACCCCGGCAGCCCACGGCAGGCCGTGCGCGGGCCGTCGCCGAGCCTGCCGGTGAACGGGCCCGGCCGACGGCGATCAGGTCGAACTCGTCGCGCTCCATGCGGTCCAACAGGACCCCTGTCGGTGACTCCGCCCCGTAGCCCCTGGAAGGCATGCGGGAACTCGTTGTCGAGGCCCACCGATCCGACGCTGATCGTGGGCCTGCCGGTGAGCTTCTTCGCCCACCCGGCGAGGTTGAGGTCCGAGCCCTCGAACTCCGGCGGGTGGAACCGTCGCGTCGAGCGGTGGAAGGCGTCCACGCCCGCCGCCGCGAGCGGTGCGAGGAGGGCGTCGAGTTCCCGCGGGTCCTGGGCGATCCGTGCGTCGAAGGCGCCCATCCTCCACTGCGAGATCCGGAAGAGGACCGGGAAGTCCGCCGGCACGGCGGCACGGCACGCTTCGACGATCTCCGAGGCGAAGCGGGTCCGGGACGCGAGGTCGCCGCCGTAGCCGTCGGTACGACGGTTCGTGTGCGACCAGAGGAACTGGTCGATGAGGTAGCCGTGGGCGGCGTGCAGTTCGATCCTGTCGAAACCGGCCGCCTTCGCGTTCGCGGCTCCCCCGGCGTACGCCGCGATCACCGCGTCGATGTCCGCCGAGGTCATGGCCACGCCGGACACCGAGCCGTCGGCCGCGATGCCGGAGGGCCCGACGGCCGGGGCCCCGGGGACCGGTCCGGATCCCGGCGCACGGTCCATGCCGACGTGCCACAGCTGGGCGACGATCGGCGCGCGCCTCGCCGCCGGGTCGGGCCAGGCGTGACCGCCGCCGTTGGGCGTTCCTCAAGGTGCGCCGCATCTGCCATGAGTAATCGCCTCAAGCATTGCAAATGCGAGGCCCGACGCCTATCTTTCCGCGCATGCACTCCTACACAATCGGTCAGGCGGCGCGTCTCCTCGGCGTCAGCACCGACACCGCTCGCCGATGGGCCGACGCCGGCCGGGTCGCCACCCATCGCGACGACGGCGGCCGACGGCTCATCGACGGCCGCGACCTGGCCGCGTTCTCGATCGAGGTCGGCCAGGGTGGCGGCAACGGCGAGGAGGAGGTGCCGTACAGCTCGGCCCGTAACGCCTTCCCCGGCATCGTCACCGCCGTCAAACTCGGCGACGTCGCGGCCCAGGTCGAGATCCAGGCCGGGCCGCACCGGCTCGTCTCGCTCCTGACCAGGGAGGCCGTCGAGGAGTTGGACCTGGAGGTCGGGATGCAGGCCACCGCCCGCGTGAAGTCGACCAGCGTGCACATCGACCGCGTCTGACCCGCTCAGCACTTCCAGCCCAGCATCTGAGCCCAGCCTCCGAGCACGGCCACCGCGTCCAGCCACCGCGTCAGCCTTCCAGGGAGTTTCGAACCCTCATGTCGTTCACCCTCAGAACTGCCGCCATACGCCGTACCGCTGTCGCCGCGCTCGCCGCGGCCCTGCTCGCCACGCCGGCCGCGTGCGGCGACAGCGACAGTGACGACAGCGACACCGGTGCCAAGTCCACCGGGTCGGCCACCGGCGCGCCCAAGGCCGACCTGACCGTTCTCGCCGCGTCCTCGCTCACCGACGTCTTCGAGACGGCGGGCGCCGCGTACGAGAAGGAGAACCCCGGCACCAAGGTGACGTTCTCCTTCGCGGGCTCGCAGGAACTCGCCGCACAGGTCCGACAGGGCGCCCCCGCCGACGCGTTGGTCACCGCCGACACCAAGACGATGGACGGTCTGAAGGCCGACACCGGGACGCCGACCGTCATCGCCGAGAACCGTCTCGTCATCGCCACCGCGAAGGGCAACCCGGAGAAGATCGAGAACCTCAAGGACCTCGCCGACACCAGGCTCAAGGTCGTCCTCGCGGCGCCCGAGGTCCCGGTCGGCCGGTACGGCGAACAGGTTTTGGACGCACAGAAGGTCGAGGTCGAGCCGGTCTCGGAGGAGCCGAACGTCCGCGCCGTCCTCAGCAAGGTCGAACTCGGCGAGGCCGACGCCGGGATCGTCTACAAGACGGACGCCGCCACCGCCACGGACAAGGTGGATGCGATCGCGATCCCCGAGGCGCAGAACGCCGTCGCCGAATACCCGGCCGCCACACTCAAGACGTCCGAACACGCCGAAGCCGCAGCGGCGTTCGTCGCGTGGCTCAGCACCCCCGGGGCGCAGAAGCTCCTGAAGGACGCGGGCTTCCAGCAGCCGTAACCGCCAACTCGCCCCTGCCTCAGGCCATTTCCCCGTCGCGCGGCAGATGTCCGGAACCGCGGGAGACCGCGAAGGACCCGCAGGAGCCCGATGAGCCGCCTCAGCATTCCCCGCCGGGCCACTGGCCGCACCCGTACCCCCGTCGCGCTCGCCGTCCCCGCGCTGCTCGCCGTCGCCTTCCTGCTCCTGCCGCTCATCGGGATCCTCGCCCGAACCTCCTGGGGCGAGGTCGGTACGCATCTGACCAGCCCCGGAGTCGTCGTGGCGCTGGAACTCTCCCTCCTCGTCTCCGGCTGGGCACTCGTGCTCTCCCTGGTCCTCGGGGTGCCGCTCGCCTGGCTGCTGGCGCGCGTGGACTTCCCCGGCAAGGCGCTGGTGCGGTCCCTGGTCCTGCTGCCGATGGTGCTGCCGCCCACCGTGGGCGGCGTCGCGCTGCTCCTCGCGTTCGGGCGGCGCGGGCTGCTCGGCCCCTGGCTGGAGGACACGTTCGGCATCACCCTGCCGTTCCACACCTCGGGCGCCGTCCTGGCGGCGACGTTCGTCGCGATGCCGTTCCTCGTCATCAGCCTGGAAGGCGCGCTGGGCGGACTGCGCCCCAGTTACGAGGAGACCGCCGCGTCCCTCGGAGCCTCGCCGGTACGGGTGTTCGCCACCGTCACCCTGCCGATGGTCGCCCCGGGGCTGCTCGCCGGGGCGGCGCTGACCTGGGCGCGGGCGCTCGGTGAGTTCGGCGCGACCATCACCTTCGCGGGGAATCTGCCGGGTACCACGCAGACGCTGCCACTCCAGGTGTATCTGCTGCTCCAGAGCTCGCCGGAAGCGGCGACATCCGTCTCCCTGCTGCTGCTCGTCATCGCCATGGCCGTGCTGATCGCGCTGCGCGGACGGTGGACGGGCACGCCGCAGGACACCAAAGACGCCACCAACAGGCCCCGGAAGCAGGCCACTTCGGCGGACGACGACACGGCATCGGAGGCGGGGGCGGGGGCGGAGGTGCCGGCCGGCGGCCCCGCGAAGGGTGACGGCGAGCGGCCGACCGTCGACGAACGGTGGGCGCTGCACGCCGACGTCACCGGCTTCACCCGCCTCACGCTCGACGCGGAGCCCGGCACCACCATCGCCGTCGTCGGCCCCAACGGCGCCGGCAAGACCACCCTCCTGCGCGCCCTCCTCGGCCTGACTCCGCGCGCCCACGCCGAGCTGCGCCTCGGCGCGCTCGACGTCACCGCGCTCCCGCCGCACCGCAGGGGCGTCGCCTGGGTGCCCCAGGACGGTGCGCTCTTCCCGCACCTGAGCGCCCTGAGCAACACGGCGTACGGGCTCCGCGCCCACGGCGTCACCCGGGCCGAGGCTCGCCGGACCGCCCAACTGTGGCTCGACCGGCTCGGCGTGGGCCATCTCGCGCACCGCAGGCCCGCCCAGGTCTCCGGCGGACAGGCCCAACGGGTGGCGCTGGCAAGGGCGTTGGCGACCAGCCCGCGCCTGCTGCTGCTCGACGAGCCGCTGGCCGCGCTCGACCAGACGACCCGTGCGCGGGTACGGCACACTTTGCGCAGTCACCTCGAAGGCTTCGGCGGAGTCTGTCTGATGGTCACTCACGACCCGGTGGAGGCGGTGTCGTTGGCCGACCGGGTGCTCGTCCTGGACGAGGGCCGTATCGTCCAGGACGCACCGCCCGCCGACGTCGCCCGCCACCCCCGCTCGCCGTGGGTGGCCCGGATGCTCGGCCGGAACGCCTGGTCCGGCACCGCGACCGCCGACGGGCTCGCGCTCACCGGCGGCGGCCTCCTGGTCGTGGCGGATCCGCCGCCCCCCAAGACGCGCGCGCTGGCGATCATCGCGCCCGAGGCGGTGTCCGTGCACCGCGACCGGCCGAGCGGCAGCCCGCGTAACGTCTGGCCCGGCACCGTACGCGAGATCACCTCCAGCGGCAGCCGGCTGCGCGTGCTGATCACCTCGGAAGAGGCCCCGGACCTGGTGGCCGAGATCACCCCGGGGGCCGCCGTCGAACTCGGGCTGGCCGACGGGGTGCCGGTCTGGACGAGCGTGAAGGCGACGGAGGCGACGGTCGTGGCTCTCTGAGGGCGCTTCCGCACCTCGCGGAGCCGTGCCGCGGCCCCCCGGCACCGGGCCGTCGGCCGCCCGGAGGCGCGGCGTAACCTGCGGGCACCGCCTTAGGGTCTGCCGTTCGGATCAGGCTGGGCTCGCGGTCCCTGGCACGCGCGCCCGCCCCCTGATCCAGCCTGATCCGAACGACAGACCCTCACTCTCAGGAGCACGATGTCCGCCGCCGTACCTCCCCGTGTCCTCTACGTCACCGACCTCGCCTACGAGGCCGGAGGCCGCCGCTACTGCGACGAGGACATCCTGTTCTCCTCCCGGCTGCGGCGGGACTTCACCGTCGCCACGTGCCATCCGGCCGACGCCGCCCGCCTCATGGGCGAGTTCGACGGGGTCGTCGTACGCAACAGCGGGCCCGTGATCCACTACCGGAAGCAGTACGACGACTTCCGGGACCGGGCGCTGGCCGAGGGCGTGCGCGTCTACAACCCGCTGACCGGGCGCGGCGACATGGCGGGCAAGCAGTATCTGGTGGAGCTGAGCGCCGCCGGGCTGCCGGTCATCCCCACCGTCGACCGGGCCGAGGACCTGGGGCGGCTGCCGGACGCGGACGAGTACGTCGTCAAGCCGAAGGACGGCGCGGACTCGATAGGCATGCGGTTCGTGCCGCGCGACAGGCTCGCCGAACTCGGCGGCCTGGGCCGGCCCGGTGGCGGTCTCGGGGACGTTCTCGTACAGCCGCGTATCCCCTTCTCGTACGAGGTCTCCTTCTACTTCGTCGATCACGACTTCCAGTACGCGCTCCACGCACCCGACCCGGACCGGCGGTGGGAACTCGTGCCGTACGAGGCCAGGGCCGTCGATCTCGACTTCGCGCGGAAGTTCATCGACTGGAACACCCTCGACCACGGCATCCAGCGGGTCGACGCGTGCCGGGCGCCGGACGGGGAGCTTCTGCTCGTGGAGCTGGAGGACCTCAATCCGTTCCTGTCGCTGGAACTGCTGGACGAGACGACCCGCGACGCGTTCATCGCACGGACGATGGTCTCGCTGCGCGCGCTGCTGAGCTGAGCCGGGCTCAGCCGGGTCGGGTCGGGCTGAGCCGGGTCGGGCGGCGCGTTACGCCGGTGTTTCCCGTAATCCCCGCGCATTTGTTCAGTCACACAACACTGTCCGAAAGGTGGGCAGTTGCCGGTGCCGTATGCCGCAAGATCGTCCATGGAACGGGGCAGGCCAAGGCCGGTCTACGCGGGGCGAGTTCGGCATCGCGCGCGTACGCGGGCTCCCGTCAGGACGGCCGAAGTCAATTTTGACACGACCTTGACAAATTAATTCGGCGTTGCCAGCATGCAACTCGCTCGGACTACGGACGTGGCCTGCGGGCCAACACACGGCATCCCCCCCCAACCCCCCGCACCGCACCATCCGCCCAGCAGCAAAGCGCGACGGCGCGCGCCTTGCCTGACACACCCCACCTCTGGTCAGGAAGGAATTTTCATGTCACGACGCCCACCAGCGTGGTCCAGAATTTTCACGGCGCTCGCCCTCGTTCTGTCGGCCGGTCTCACCGCCGCCCCCGCGGCCGTCGCCCACCCCGGTCACCCGGGCCACGAGGCCGCCGAGATTCCGGCATCGGACTACCAGCAGGTGCAACTCGCCCTCGGTGGCTCCGAACTGGGTGAGGCCATGTCGCTGGCCGTCCTGCCCGACCGCTCGGTCGTGCACACGTCGCGGGACGGCACGGTCCGCCTGACGGACGCCGCGGGCAACACCAAGACGTCGGGGAAGCTCGACGTCTACACGCACGACGAGGAAGGTCTCCAGGGAGTCGCGGCCGACCCCGACTTCGAGACCAACCGGTATCTGTACCTGTACTACTCGCCCAAGCTCAACACCCCCGGCGGCGACGCCCCGGTCACCGGCAGCGCGGCCGACTTCGAGGCGTGGAAGGGGCATCTGAACCTCTCCCGCTTCACGCTCAAGGCCGACGGCACCCTCGACACCGCGAGCGAGAAGGTCGTACTCGAAGTCCCCAACGACCGTGGCCAGTGCTGCCACGTCGGCGGTGACATCGACTTCGACGCGCAGGGCAATCTCTATCTGACGACGGGCGACGACACGAACCCGTTCGAGTCCGCCGGCTACTCGCCCATCGACGAACGCGCCAACCGCAACCCGCAGTTCGACGCCCAGCGCTCCTCGGGCAACACCAACGACCTGCGCGGCAAGGTGCTCCGCATCAAGCCCACGGCCGACGGCGGCTACACCGTCCCGTCAGGCAACCTCTTCGCCCCGGGCACGGCGCAGACGCGTCCCGAGATCTACGCGATGGGCTTCCGCAACCCGTTCCGGATGTCCGTCGACAAGGCCACCGGCATCGTCTACCTCGGTGACTACGGCCCCGACTCCGGCTCCACGAGCGCCGACCGCGGCCCCAGCGGCCAGGTCGAGTTCAACCGCGTCACCGAGGCCGGCAACTTCGGCTGGCCGTACTGCACCGGCACCAACACCGCCACCGAGACCTACGGCGAGTGGGCGTTCCCGGACGGCCCCTCCGCCGGTAAGTACGACTGCGCGGGCGGCGCCACCAACAACTCCCTCCACAACACCGGCCAGAGCAAGCTCCCCCCGGCCAAGGCCGCGTGGATCCGCTACTCCGGTGACGCGGGCTCCCCGCCCGAGTTCGGCGGCGGCTCCGAGTCGCCCATGGGCGGCCCCGTCTACAACTACGACGCGGGCCTCGACTCCGCCGTGAAGTTCCCCGAGTCGCTCGACGGCCGCTTCTTCGCCGGTGAGTACGGCCGCAAGTGGATCAAGGCCATCGAGGTCAAGCCGGACGGCGCCCCCGGCGTCATCGAGGCATTCCCGTGGACCGGCACCCAGGTGATGGACCAGGCCTTCGGCCCGGACGGCGCGCTGTACGTCCTCGACTACGGCACCGGCTCCAACAACCAGGCCCTGTACCGCATCGAGTACCTCGCCGGCAGCAACCGCAGCCCGGTCGCCAAGGCCGCCGCCGACAAGACGTCCGGCCCGACGCCGCTCGAAGTCGCCTTCTCCTCCGCGGGAAGCGCCGACCCCGAGGGCGGAGCGCTCAGCTACGCCTGGGACTTCGGTGACGGTACGAAGTCCACCGACGCCAACCCGAGTCACACCTACACCGAGGCCGGGACGTTCCAGCCGACCCTCACGGTCACCGACCCGGAGGGCCTGACCGGCTCCGCCAGCCTCGTCGTGACGGCGGGCAACAGCGCGCCCACCGTGACCCTGAACACGCCCGCCGACGGCGAGCTGTTCTCCTGGGGCGACAGCGTCCCGTTCACCGTGACGGCCAGTGACCCCGAGGACGGTGCGGTCGACTGCGCCAAGGTCAAGGTCACGTATCTGCTCGGCCACGACGAGCACCGGCACCAGATCACCTCGAAGAACGGCTGCTCCGGCACCATCGACGTCCCCGTCGACGGTGAGCACGACACCGCCGCCAACATCTACGGGGTCTTCGACGCCGAGTACACCGACGAGGGCGGCCTGACCACGCACAGCGACAGCATCCTCCAGCCCCGG
The DNA here is from genome assembly GCF_044455465.1 of Streptomyces sp. NPDC051217. Classification (NCBI taxonomy): domain Bacteria; kingdom Bacillati; phylum Actinomycetota; class Actinomycetes; order Kitasatosporales; family Streptomycetaceae; genus Streptomyces; species Streptomyces sp. NPDC051217. The sequence continues at coordinate 223,040 of NZ_JBITEV010000003.1, read as the reverse complement.
CACCGGCAGGGGGAGCACTTCGGCGCCCAGTCCGGCATTGAGGTGGCGAACCACGGCAATGCCGAGGGCGGTGCGACGGTCGGCTTCACCGACAACGGCGACTGGGTCTCCTTCAAGCCGTACGCGCTGGACAACGCGACCAGCGTCTCGGCGCGCGTCGCGTCCGGCGGCGTCGGCGGCAGCCTCGAAGTACGCGCGGGCTCCGCGACCGGCACCCTGCTCGGCACGCTGGCCGTGGCGCCGACCGGCGGCTGGGAGAACTTCGTCGACGTCACCGGGAACATCTCCAACGCCCCCGGTGGGACGACCGAGTTGTTCCTCGTCTTCAAGGGCGCGACGGGTCAGGGCAACCTGTTCGACCTGGACGCCTTCACCTTCGCCACCGGTTCGGCAGCAAAGGGGGCTGAGCGATGAGACGTCAGATCGCACGGCGCATGCGGCACTTGTCCTGCGTGCTGGCCGTCGCGCTCGGGGCCGCGTTCCTCGCGCCCACCGGCGCCTCGGCGCAGGCGGCGGCCGACCCGTACGAGGTGCTCGTCTTCTCCAAGACGGCCGGTTTCAGGCACGATTCGATCCCGGTCGGCATCAGGACGATCCAAGAACTCGGCGCCGACAACGAGTTCACCGTCACGGCGACCGAGGACAGCGGCGCCTTCACCACGGCCAACCTCGCCAACTACGAGGCGGTGGTCTTCCTCAGCACCACCGGCGACGTGCTCAACGACGCGCAGCAGACGGCGCTCACGTCGTACGTCGACGGGGGCGGCGGTTACGTCGGTGTCCACGCCGCGGCCGACACCGAGTACGGCTGGCCCGAGTACGAGGGCCTGGTCGGCGCCTGGTTCAAGAGCCACCCGGCGATCCAGCAGGCGACTCTCAAGAACGAGGACCGGACCCACCCGGCCACCTCGCACCTGGACCCGACCTGGTCCAGGACCGACGAGTGGTACAACTACCGCACCAATCCGCGTGAGAGCGTCCATGTGCTCCAGAGCCTGGACGAATCCACTTACAGCGGTGGGGAGATGGGCGACGACCACCCGATCACCTGGTGCGACGAGCAGGCCGCGGGCCGGTCGTTCTACACCGGGCTCGGCCACACCCAGGAGTCGTACGCCGATCCCGCTTTCCGGCAGGTACTGCTCGGCGGCATCCAGTACGCGGCCGGCGCGGTCGACGCCGACTGCTCGTCCGGCGGCGCGGATCCGGGCGACCCGGATCCGGGGCCCAGGACGGTGGAGGGGGAGGCGTACACCTCGGGCTCGGGCGTGGAGCGCGCGAACCACGGCTCGGCCGGCGGCGGCCAGACCCTCGGCCACATCGAGAACGGTGACTGGGCCGGGTACTCGCAGGTCGACACCGCCGGTGCCACCACCTTCACCGCCGACGTCTCGTCGGCGGGCGCGGGCGGCACCGTCGAGATCCGCTCCGGCTCGGCCACCGGCACCCTGCTCGGCTCGGTCGACATCGCCCCGACGGGCGGCTGGGACACCTTCACCGAGGTCTCCACGACGCTGACCGCCACCGGGACGGGCGCGCTGTTCCTGCGCTTCACCGGGGGAGCGGGCGCGCTCTTCGACATCGACAGTTTCACCCTGTCGGGCGCGGCCGAGGACCCCCAGGCCGCGACGTCGGAGAACGTGCACCTCTTCTACTACCCCTGGTACGGCAGCCCCGAGGTCAACGGAAGCTGGCGGCACTGGCAGCAGGGCGGTCAGAACCCGCCCGAGGACGTCGGCGCCGACCTCTACCCCAAGCTCGGGGCGTACGACTCCGGTGACTTCACCGGCGCCGTCGAACAGCACATGAAGTGGATCAAGCAGTCCGGCGCGAACGTCCTGGTCTACAGCTGGTGGGGCCAGGGCAGTTACGAGGACGGTCTGGTCGACGGTGTGATGGACGCGGCCCAGCGCCACGGCATCAAGGTCGCCTGGCATCTGGAGCCGTACAGCGGCCGGACGGGTGCGTCCACGGTGGACGACATCAACTACATCAACGAGAACTACGGCGACCACCCGGCGTACTTCCGGGACGCGGAGCGCAACAACAGCAACGCGTTCTACGTCTTCCAGAGCCTGGACGTGCCCGACTGGACGGCCCTGGACCAGGTGACGGAGAACAACATCGTCCTGGCCCAGACCACCGACACGTCGAAGATCGCGCACTTCAACGGCATCTACACCTACGACGGCATCGCCGGGGCCACCGCTCCCGGCTGGAAGAACGCCGGGGACTACGCGGCGGCCAACGACCTGGTCTGGGCGCCGTCGGTGGCCCCCGGCTACATCGACGACCGCGCCGTACCCGGCAACACCACGCCCACCCTGGGCAGGGACAACGGCGCCGCGTACGACAAGCAGTGGAACAACGCGCTGGACCCGGCCATCGGCGGATCGCCCACCTGGGTCTCCGTCACCTCCTTCAACGAGTGGCACGAGGGAAGCTCGATCGAACCCGCGTCGAGCAACCCGCCGGCCGGGCACGGCTACCAGACCTTCTCGGGCGCGTACGGGAAGACCGGGGCGGATGCCGAGACGGCGTATCTGGACCGGACGCAGTACTGGGTGAACCAGTTCGAGGCGGCGCGAGCGGCCAAGCTGCGGTGAGAGCGGCCCGTGCCGGGTGAGGGTCAACCCCGGTCCGGGCGATGAAGCAGATGCCCGGTACGGCGAACCTGCCGTACCGGGCCTTCTGTTGTGCGCCGACGGGCGTGCGGGCGTACGGGGCTACCGCTCCGCCTCCCAGGTCACCGTCGTACCGCCCTCGCCCCCGTCGTCGCGCTCCCCGTCGTCCGAGACGACGAGGCGCACCCCCTCCCGGCCGTTCGGCAGCCGCGCCGCCGCGTCGACCGCCACCTCGATCGACGTCACCCCCGGCCGCCGGTGCGCGGCGGCGAGCGCGCCGCGCAGCGCGGCCAGCAGCCCCGCGTGCAGCGGATCCCCCACAAGGGTGTCCACCGCCCCGGTGAAGTGCACCGACGGCTGGAAACCCAGCAGGACGGCCGCGCCCGCCGTCTCCCGCAGCACCTTGCCGCGCAGGCCCGTCGGGGCGTCGGCGGGCGGCTGCTGGAGGGCGAAGATCGTGGTCCGTACCTCCTGGATCGTGGAGTCCAGCTCGTCCACGGCGTGGCCGAGGAGGTCGGACAGCTCGGCGTCGTCCGTGCGCCGGCGGGTCGATTCCAGCATCATCTCGGTGGCGAACAGCCGCTGTACGACCAGGTCGTGCAGGTCGCGGGCGATCCGGTCGCGGTCCTCGTAGACCGCCAGTTGCTCGCGGTTGTGCTGCGCGTCGGCGAGCACCAGGGCGAGCGCGGCCTGGGAGGCGAACTGTGTGGCCAGCATCCGTTCCACGGGGGTGTACGGGCGTCCGCCGCGTTTGCGCGGGAGGGCGAGTGTGCCGATCAGCCGGCCGCCGCTCTGGAGGGGCAGCATCATGCTGGGGCCGAAGCGGCTCCGTACATGGGTGGTCATCCTGGGGTCGGTCGCCGAGTCGTCGATGTAGACCGGTTCGCCGCCGAGGAGTTGGGTCAGTACGGGGGCGCCGGGCGCGATGCTCGTACCGACGATGTCCCCGGGGTCGTCCAGCGCGGAGGCGGCGACGATCTCCATGCCGCCCTCGTCGGTGGGCTGGAGCACCACGCCGGCGGCGGCTCCGGCCAGGATCCGCGCGGACCTCGCGAGCGTCGTCAGCGCCTCCGTCGCACTCTCGCCGCTGAGCAGCGCGGTCGTGACGGCGGCGGCGCCCTCGATCCAGCGGGCGCGCTGGCGGGCGGTTCCGTACAGGCGCGCGTTGCCGATCGCGATCCCGGCCTGCGAGGCGAGCACCCGCAGCAGGGCGAGATCCTCCTCGGTGAAGGGGCCGTGGTGCTTGCGGGCCAGACAGAGATACCCGAGTACGTCGTTGTGCACCCGGACGGGGACGCCGAGGCTGAGGGAGCTGCCGGGGTGGCCGAGCAGGCCGGTGTGTCCGGTGGGGAGCCGGGTGATGCGACGGCGCTCGTCCTCGCTGAGTCCGTAGGAGAACAGCTCGGCGATCCGGCTCCGCCCGCGCTCGGGCACCCGGCCGTGGGCGGGCCCGGCGAGCGCGAGCGCGCCGTAACGCGCGCCGGTGAGATCGGCGGCGCTGTCGACGACATGCTGGAGGGTGGAGGCGAGCTCCCCCTCGCTCCCGACGTCGAGAACGGCGTCCAGCAGCATGGGCAACCGGGGAGCGGCCCGCGGCGCCCGGCCACCTCGCTGCTGCTCACGGGAGCCGGCGTCGCCGTCCCGGTGGCCCTGGTGGGCGGGGCCGCCGTCCTGGCCGTCCTGGCCGTCCGGTCCTTGCGAGTCGTCCCGGCCGTTCGTGGTGCTCGGTCCGTCCGGTCCGTCCTGGCCGGCCCCGCCGCCCCGGTCCTCCCCCTCCGGGGGGCCGTCGTCCGTCGTCACGTCACTCGGCGTGGGCCAGGGGGTTGAGGACCAGGGGCTGGATCTTGCCGTCCAGCATCGCGCCGAGGCCGAGGATCGCGCAGACGTCCGGGCGCTCGGCGATGTGTACCGGCATGCCCGTCGCGTCGCGCAGCATCTGGTCGAGGCCCGGGAGCAGTGCGCTGCCGCCGACCATCATGATCCCCGTGTCGGCGAGGTCGGCGACCAGGTCCGGCGGGCAGTCGCGCAGCACCTTGCCGATGCCGTCGAGCACGGCGGTCAGCGGTGTGTGGATGGCCTGGCGTACGGCGGCGGTGTCCACGAAGACCGACCGGGCGAGCCCCGTCGCCACGTCCCGGCCGTGGATCTCCGTCGACGTGGGCCCGTCCGAGGTGATGCCGTTGCCGCGCAGCGCCAGCTGGAGCGGCCGGACGGACTGGCTCGGCAGCATCAACTCGTGCTGGTGGCGCAGGTGCTGGATGACCGCGTGGTCGATCGCGTTGCCGCCGACCGGGATCCGCTGGGCGGTCACGATCGAACCGAGCGACAACACCGCGACCTGCGTCGTCGCCGCCCCGCACACCATGATCATGGTGGCGGTCGGCTTCTCCACGGGCAGCCCGCAGCCGACGGCCGCGGCGATGAGCGTGTCGACCAGCTCGACCCGGCGGGCGCCGAGACCGACCAGCGTCTCGACCGCCGCGCGCTGGGCGAGCGGGTCGCTGTCGTGGGGAGTGCACGCCGCCGCCCGCAGCCGGGGCTTGCGGCGCAGCTGGCGACGCAGCTTCTCGCCGAGGAGATGGCGGAGCATCCGCTGGGCCATCTCGATGTCCACGACGGTGCCGCCGGTCACGGGGCGGGCGACACGGATGTAGTCCGGCGTACGGCCCGTCATCTGTTCGGCCAGCGCGCCGACGGCGATGAGCGCGCCGGTCCGGGTGTTCACTGCGGCGACGCTGGGCTCGTCCACGACGAGCCCCGATCCCTTCACAAAGACCCGGGTCCTGGCGGCCCCGAGATCGACGGCGACATGGCAACGGCGCAACTGCTCAAGGCTGACGGTCACGGCGGGTTCTTCTCCCGGGAGCGCTGAGGTGGATCACCGGCAGGCGGCCGGTCCTCTTCGATCGTGGCCGCGGGAGAGGCGGTGCGCGCGCTGGGATGCGCCGGTCGGGCGTACCGGAGCCGACGTCACACCGGGACGCCGGTCCTGACGCCCCGCCAGGGGCTTACGCGTCCCGCGACACCGGCGACCAGCGCTGGAGCAGGCCCCACGTGAACTCCGCCACGCACGGCCCGGTCCCCGGCACGTCGAACGCGAGCCCCCAGCGGGTCGGTGCCGTCCCCTCCATCGGCCGGGCCGGGGCGAACGCGCGGGCGACCTCGTCGACCGTGCAGGACCAGGGACGCAGATCCTCCGGCGTACGCAGCTCGGGCCCCGGCTGGCCCGGCGCCCGGACCAGCCACTCGTTCCACACGCCGCCCCCCGGCGCCGCCGTCACCTCGAAGCGGAGGGTGGGCCAGAGCGGCACGGGCCACAGCAGCACCTCGCACGCCAGATCGCCGATCTGCCGGGGAAACGTCGCCTCCGGCGCGCCTAGCACCGAGCGGTAGCGCGACAGCGTGCCGCGGGCGCGCGGGGAGCGGACCATCGCCTGCCAGCGCCGGTTGGCCTCCCGCATCTCGGAGAGCGGGGCGCCCAGTTCACGCCGGGCGTCCTCGACCAGTTCGGGCTGGTGGTCGGCCATCCGGCGCAGCAGTACGAGCTGGAAGTCGCGCGGCCCGAACGGCCGGGAGCGCCCGTCTGCTCCGGCTGATGTCGTGGCATTCATAGCGACATCGTGCCCCTTCGGGGCAGGTCGGGCAGCAAAATCACGGAACGGCCAACTCCGCACAAGATCTTCACATGAGAGGTGCCCGAGTTAGGTTCCGTAGGATTATCTTCAGGGCGCCATGGACTACTGCCATCACTGCCGGCGGCACCTCAACGGCGCCCTGGCGTGCGCCGGGTGCGGTACGCCCGCCGAGGAGCTACGGCTCCACGATCCCGCCCCGCACGAGGCCGAGGTGGTCCTTGCCACGCACGGACACAGCGAGGAACCCGTCGTCGGCGCACGCCGTCAGCGCGGCTCCCGCAAGCGCAAACTTTCCCGGCGTGAGCGCCGGGAGCTACGCGCGGAGCGTGGCGCCCACCGGCGCAAAGGCCGCACCGTGCTGCTCGTCGTCATGGGCCTGGTCCTCGCCGTCGGCGCGCTGAGCCTGGCCGAGCTGGCGCTGGAATCGTCCGGCGACGACGGTGACGCCACCTCCGTACAGGAGGACAGGGCCATCGACCTCGATGGCGGCCGGCCGCCGTCCGGCCCGCCGAAACCCAAGGACCCGGGCCCCGTGGAGGGCACGCCCTCCACATCCTCCGGCTCCGCGCGCCCCGGCGGCGGGGACGGCTCGCCCGACCCGTCGGGCACCGGGACCGGGACCGGGGCCGGGACGTCGGACGGGGAGTCCCCGTCGGCGACGGATTCGCCCGACCCGAGCGACACGCCGGACGGCCCCGGCGACCCCGGCGATCCCACGGGCTCCACCGACCCCACGGACGGTCCGAGCACGCCGGGGGACTCGGATCAGCCCTCCGCGCCACAGCCTTCCACCAGCACGACGCCGCCGGAGGAAGACGACGACGACTGCGTCCTGTGGATCATCTGCGTCTGACGCGTCTGACCCCTCTCACGTGTCCGAAGCATCTGGTGCGGCGTGCGGCGTGCGGCGTGCGGCGCCCCGGCGCACACCCGCCCGCCGTTCCTGATCCACCGCACCGCCCGGAGTGACCGAGGCTCCCTCGGTCACTCCCCGGCGTCGCCGCCCAGCATCCGCCGCAGCAGATCGCGCAGCACCGTCCGCTCCTCCACCGAAAGGTCCGCCAGCGGTTCGCGCGCGAAGTTCAGGCCGTCCCGCAGCTGCCGCGCCGTCTGCCGCCCCTTCTCGGTGGGCGCGGCGAGCTTCACCCGCCGGTCCGAGGGGTCCGGGCGCCGCTCCACCAGGCCGCGCGTCTCCAGCCGGTCCACGATCCCGGTGACGTTCGACGGCTCGCATTTCAGCTTCTGGGCGATCCGGCGCATCGGCATGGGCTGGATGGAGAGCAGCCCCAGTACGCGCGCCTGCGCGCCCGTGAGCGAGTGCTCCGCGGCGGCGTGGTCGTACTCCTCGTAGTACCGGGCCACGACCGTGCCGATAAGTTCGACGACTTCGAGGGTCAGGGGATCCGTGTGCTCAGTGGGCATGGTCACCAGGGTACCCGTTTGCTTGACAACATGAAATATTGAAGAGCATGGTTGTTTCAGGCAGTGAAGCTTTAATAGAGGAGGCACCGCACCTATGACCGCTCTTCCCGCGTCCGGCCGCGAATGGCATCTCGTCGCCCGCCCGCACGGCTGGCCGAAGTCCACGGACTTCGCCCTGCGCGAGGCCCCGGTGACCGAGCCGGACGAGGGCAGCGTCCTCGTCCGCAACAAGCACTTCTCGGTCGACCCGTACATGCGCGGGCGGATGAACGACGTGAAGTCGTACACCCCGCCGTACCAGCTCGACCACCCCATGGACGGCGCCGCCGTCGGCGAGGTCATCGCCTCGAACGCCGAGGGCTTCGCGGTCGGCGACCATGTGGTGCACGGTCTCGGCTGGCGGGAGTACGCGCGGGTGCCGGCCCGGTACACCACCAAGGTCGATGCCTCGCTCGCGCCGCTGAGCGCCTTCCTCGGTGTCCTCGGTATGACGGGCCTCACCGCCTACGCGGGGCTCTTCGAGACCGCCTCCTTCAAGGAGGGCGACGCCGTGTTCGTCTCCGGCGCCGCGGGAGCCGTCGGCAGCCAGGTGGGCCAGCTGGCCCGGATCAAGGGTGCGTCGCGCGTCATAGGCTCGGCGGGATCCGACGACAAGGTCAAGCTTCTTGTGGAGGAGTACGGCTTCGACGCCGCCTTCAACTACAAGAACGGCTCCGTCAAGCAGCAGCTCAAGGATGCCGCGCCCGACGGCATCGACGTCTACTTCGAGAACGTCGGGGGAGAGCACCTCGAAGCCGCGCTGTCCTCGTTCAACGTGCACGGCCGCGCCACCATCTGCGGAATGATCTCGCTCTACAACAGCACCGGGGCGAGCCCCGCGCCGCACAACCTCGCCCTGGTCATCGGCAAGCGGCTGCGCCTCCAGGGCATGCTCGTCAACGATCACCGTGCTCTCATGCCGCAGTTCGTCAAGGACGTGTCCGGCTGGCTCGCATCGGGCGAGCTCAAGTACCGGGAGACGACCGTCGAGGGCATCGAGAAAGGCTTCGACGCCTTCCTCGGACTCCTCCGCGGTGAGAACACCGGAAAAATGATCGTCACACTCAACTGACCCGTACCCGCTAGGCTCTTGGCAGACCGTCGCGGTCCGTGGGCGCGAGCCGCGGCGTACAGAGAAGAAGGAAACCCGAATGACCATCCAGCAGATAGCCCCCCTCTACACCGCCGTCGCCACCGCGGAGAACGGCCGTGACGGCCGCGTCTCCACCGACGACGGGCAGCTCGACGTCGTCGTCAACCCGCCCAAGGAGATGGGCGGCAGCGGCGCCGGCACGAACCCGGAGCAGCTCTTCGCCGCCGGCTACAGCGCCTGCTTCCAGGGTGCGCTCGGCGTCGTCGCGCGCCGGGAGAAGGCCGACATCTCCGGCTCGACCGTGACCGCCAAGGTCAGCATCGGCAAGACCGACGGCGGTGGCTTCGGCCTCGCGGTCGAACTGACGGCCTCCATCCCGAACGTGGACGCGGCCACCGCGCAGGACCTCCTGGAGAAGGCGCACCAGGTGTGCCCGTACTCCAACGCCACCCGCGGCAACATCAAGGTCGAGCTGTCCGTCGTCTGACCGACGGCACGACCGCCCCGTACGTACGGCAGGGCCGCACCCCGAGAGAGGGGTGCGGCCCTTCGCGTTCCGACGGTTCGCCGTACGCGGGCGACGCCGTGTGTACGCGGCCCGAACGCGCCTCCTAGGGAAGGCGGTTCAGCAGCGCCCTGCCCACCTGGGCGAACGAGCCCTTCGGGTGGTCGCGGAAGAGCGGCTCGGTGCCGAACAGCGTGACCGGCGCGCCCGCCGCCGACGTACCGCTCACGATCGCCGCCTGTCCCGCCGCGGCCTGGGGATCGCCGGCGCCCTCGTCGTCCGCGCGCCAGTGGCCCGAGACGAGCGGGTTGCCGCCGCCGTACGACTGCTCCGTACGGACGCCCTTGCCGAGCCCGGTGAACCAGATCGGCGAGTAGACGAACGAGTGGGGCTGTGTGCCGCCGGTGACCGGGCCCGGCGTGTTGACCACCCGCACCACGCCGTTGGCGTTCCCCTCGCCCCGTACCGCTGTCGCCGTCAGCAGCGCGGCCTCGGCGTTGAACGCCGCGCCGCCGGAGCCGAGCGCCACCACGGGCGCCCCGCCGGCGAGAAACGTAACCAGCGCGGCGCGAGCGGTCTCGTTGAGCGCCCCGTGGCTCAGCCCCGTCGACACGTACAGCGCGTCGGCCTTCGACCAGTCGAAGCCCGCGTTCGCCGTCGCCGTCGAGACGGGCAGCACCTCGAAGCCCATCTCGCGCAGCGCGAACAGCTCGCCCGCGTTCACGGCCGCGGCGACCGTCGTACGGCGCAGCGCCGCGACGCCCTTGTCCTTCGTGGCCGTGAAGACGACGCCGTACCGGTCGGCCAGGATCTCGGCCTTCTTGCGGGCCGACGACGGCACGATCGCCGCGCCGTCCGCCGTCCTGCGTACCTTCACGCCCTGCGCGAGCAGGGAGTTGACAGCGGCGAACTCCTTCGGGTCGTCCAGCCGCAGCTTCAGGTCGCCGCTCCGGGCCACCGAGCCCACCGGGGAGGCCGCGTTCACGGTCCGCCCGGAGAAGTCCAGGCCGCCCCGCTGGACCTTGGTGACGTTCGCGCCCCACAGCAGCCCGAGGCTCCAGCCCGAGATGTCGTACATCGACGACACGTCGGCGCTGATGTCGCGGCCCTCGTCGAGGATGACGTTGGCGATACCGCGCTTGGCCTGCTCCATGTCGACCACGTACGAACCGGCCGGGTAGTCGCGGCCCGCCACCTTGAAGCTCTTACGGGCCTGCTCGACCTTCACGTCGTTGGCGATGAGGTGGTCGACGAGCCGGGCGGCGGCCGACGCCGACCGCTGGCCGGGGCCCGCCGGGATCACGTACGCGCGCGGGAAGTCGGTCGTGTAGATGTCCTCCGGACCGATGCCGGGCACACCGGGCACCGTCTCCTCGGAGATGATCCGCTGCTTCTCGCCCGCGACGCCGCGCCGGAACGTCTCGATCTGGTCGGCGATCAGCGTCTCGCGGTTCTCCCGCGCGAAGTCGAGCGTGGAGCGCATCGCGGCGCCCGCGACGTCCGTGTTGATCTTCGACCTGCGGCGCAGCTCCTCGACGGGGAGGTTGTTGTAGTCGTTGTTGTTGACCCGCATCGGTATCTCGATGGTGTGCGAGGCGACCGCGCCCTGGAAGGCCATGTACTGCGGCGTGAAGATGGGCGGCCAGTCGTCCCAGCCCTCCTCCTGGTCCCGGAAGGGGATGACGGGCGGCTGGACGCCGTCCTTCTCGGCCGTGTAGCCGAGGTCGTTGACCGCCTCCTCCATACCGAGGGCGTTGGCGTAGGAGTTCTTGAGGAACAGGTCGTACTCGTAGTTCTCGCCGTGCGGCGGCGTCGTCGGCTCGATGAGCGTGCCGTTGACGTACCCGTGGAGGTCGAGCATGACCGCGGGCTGCTTGTCGACGGCTATCTGCCGGATCGCGCGCGCCTCCGGCTGCGAGGCGGTGATGAAGTCACGGTTGAGGTCGATGCCGTTGCCGTTTGCGCGGGTTCCCGCTATTCGGCCGTCCGGGTTGGCCGTGACGTTGAGATGGATCCGGCTCGTGGCGAGCAGCTTATTCGTACGGCTGTCCTTGGCCTTCGCCAGCTCCTCGATGAGCTTCAGGGCCGCGTCGGTGCCCTCCCACTCATTGCCGTGGATGTTGTTGTTGATGAAGACGGGAGTCTTGTAACTCTCCTTGATGCGCCGGTCCTTGGCGGCCGACGCGGGGGAGTTCTCGATGCGCTCGCGCATCCCTTCCTGCTCGGCGGCCTCCTTCGCGCTCTCCGGCGCCGTGACTGTGACGAGGTACAGGTCGTGCCCGGCGGCCGACCGGCCGGCGACCTCGACGCTCACCCGATTGCCCAGCTCCTGAAGGGCGTTGAGGCGCGGGGCGAGCGAGTGGTACGGCGCCAGGCCCAGTTTGATGGCCTTGTCGGCCGGGTTCTCGGGCAGCGTGTCGAGGACGGTGCGGCGCGGGTAGCCGCCGTCCTCGCGCAGCCCGAGGGACGTCGTGCCCACCGAGGAGAGAGCGGCGGCGCCGGCCGACGGCAGTGCGGGCGACGCCACGCGGCTGTCCGTGGTGCCGCCGTCCCGCACCGGGTGCGACGGCCGGGCGCCGTCGGCGCCGGGAGCGGCGGTCGCGGGAAGGGGCGAGAGCATCAGCGCCGCGGTGGCGGTGGCGGTGGCGAGCAGGACGGGTCTGGGCATCCCCATGCGGATGTACCTCCGGGTCGTGCGGCGGCGATCGTTCGGTTCAATAGGCAGGTCATACCGGTTGAACGTGTCAACAACAAGGGGTGTTCGCGGCCTCGTTCGTCCCACGTGCCTCATGGAACTCGTCGGGAACCGCTCCGAAACAGCCCTGGAACAAGGCCGATAGGGTGGCTGTATGCGTGATCTCGGTGTGGGCTTCGGCTACTTGGTGAAGGGCCAGCGCTGGGTCGGCGCGCACGGCAGATGGCTGGGCTTCGGGCTGCTGCCCGGCCTGGTGACCCTTGTGCTGTACGCGGCGGCGCTCGTCGGCCTGCTCTACGGCGCCGACGATCTGACGGCCTGGGCGACGCCCTTCGCGGACGACTGGTCCTCGCCGTGGCAGGGGCTGTTCCGCGGTTTCCTCACCGTGCTGTTCTTCGCGCTCGCCCTGTTCCTGGCCGTGATCACCTTCACGGCCGTGACACTGCTGGTCGGGCAGCCCTTCTACGAATCGCTCTCCGAGGCCGTGGACCGCTCGGAAGGCGGTGACGTACCCGAGTCGGGACTGCCGCTCTGGCGCGAGCTGTGGGTCTCCGCGCGGGACAGCCTGCGGATCCTGGGACGGGTGGTGCTGTACGCCGTCCTGCTCTTCGCCCTCGGGTTCATCCCCGTCATCGGCCAGACCGTCGTCCCCGTGCTGGGCTTCTGCGTCTCCGGCTTCTTCCTCTGCGAGGAGCTCACCGCCGTCGCGATGCAGCGGCGCGGCATCGAACTGAAGCAACGGCTCCCGCTGTTGCGAAGCCGCCGACTGCTCACGCTGGGCTTCGGCGTCCCGTTGACGCTCGCCTTCCTGGTCCCGTTCGTCGCGGTGTTCCTGATGCCGGGCGCGGTGGCGGGAGCGACGCTGATGGCCCGCGAACTGACGGGTGCGGGTGCGGGTTCCGGGTCCGGTCCCGGGGACCCTGGTTCACCCCCGACCGGGGGTACGGCTCCGGCGCCCGACCGCTCGGGCCCCGCGTCGGACGTCCCGCGCGACTGGTGAACGCGGTCGGTTGGCCGGGTTGCGCGGCTCGGGGGGCCGCGCTTGTCGTCAATCGCCGGACGGGCCGCATGCGCGGCCCGTCCGGCGGGCATTCCAAACCCGTCCGGCGATTGAGGACGAACCGGCCCACCGGGCGGATCCGGTGAACCGAGCCCGCCCCCGCCCTACGACTCCTCCACCGCCACCCGCACGATCGTCCGCAGCTGCGCCGTGATGTCCAGCCTGTTCTGTACGAAGACCGGGTCCGACACCGTCCCGGTCGCCGGGTCGGTGTTGCCCGGACCGAATTCGAGCACCGGCGTATGGACATGGCCGCCCGGGATCTCCAGCCCGAGCCGGTCGCGCAGCAGTGTCGCCCGGTAGGCGATCTCGTTCGACAGATAGTCCCCGCCGCCACCGGCGCGGGCCGCCGAGCCGGACGTCGGTCCGTCCGGCCGTACGACGGGCGCGGTGCCGCCCGCCGGGATCTCGGTGACCGACGTGTTGTCGTACACCGGGAAGCGCCCGGTGCCGGCCGCCACGATGTCCGCGTAGGGGAGCGTGGTCCGCGTCCACTGCGGCTGCGTCGCCGGGTCCTTCACCGGTACGAGCCCGGTCTCGGACAGGTTCTCGTTGTCCCCGAAGCCGCCGCGCCAGGCACCGTTGTACCTCTCGACGTCGATACGCCCCACCCGCCCCTGACTGACCGTCACGAAAAGGTCGGCGCGCGGCAGCGTACGGCGCAGGGCGCGTTCGACCGTACCGTCGGCGAAGTCCCCCCAGCGGACCGGGAACACGGCGGTCTCGACGCGCGCCGGCCCGTCGGCCGTACGGATCACGGTGCCGTCCAGCGCGAGCGCGACGGCTCCGGACGGATTGCTGATGCGGATGTCCCTGTCGAGCGTGAACGGGTCGAAGCCGGTCACCACGATCCGCTTGACGCCCTTCGCCCGGTCGCTCTCCCGCGCCCGGTCGCCGCCGCCGAAGGCCATCGAGTCCTGGCCGCGCGACGCGCTCTCCAGCCGCTCCAGGAGACGTACGCCCGCCGCCTCCGAGAGGCCCGAGTCCGCGTGCCACGCGCGCAGTTCGCGGGTCATGGCCAGCCGCGCCCAGTACAGCGGCCGGTCGTCGTCCCGGCTCAGCTCACCGCCCGCCGGGCCCCGGCCCTGCGCCCGGTCCACCGCCCGCTGCCAGAGCCGTTCGCCATGCCGTACGGCGGCGCGCTCGGCCTGCGCGTAGGAGCCGGCGCCGCGCAGTGACTTCGCGAACTCCGGCGCGACCTGGTCGAAGCCGCTGTCGTCGAGTATTTGGCGCGGTACGGCCCCGTCGAGACGCCGTTCCTCGACGGTGACCGCCGGGGCGGCGGCAGCCGGCCCGGCGGCGGTGGCACCTGGCGGAGGCGCCACGGCGACCAGAGCGGCCGATGCGAGCAGGACGAGACCAAGCCTGGCCGGCCGGACGCGCGGCCGGCCCGCGGTGTTGCTGTTGGTGCGCACGAGTCTCACGGGAGTCCTTCCTTCGGGTGGCGGAAGTATCACCTCCGCACCCCACGGATGGCTACGGCGCCTGAACACCCGCCCCGGAACTACCGTTCCGGCCCCTCCGCCCCACCCCGCAGCAGCGTCACGAATGCCCGGAACGCCGCCGGCATGTCCACCTCCTCCGGCGCGAGCAGCCACTGGTACTGGAGCCCGTCCATCACGGCCACCAGCAGCGGGGCCGTCTGTTCGGGCGTGAGGCCGCTCGGCAGCCGGTCGCCGAACTCGTCGCGCAGCACGCCCGCCATGTTGCGCCGCACCTGGACATAGCGGCGGGTGAAGAACTCCCCGGCCGGGTGATCCTCCGTCACACTCTCGCCGAGCAGCGCCGAGAAGGTCTGCACGATGCCGGGCCGCATCGCGTTGTAGTCGACCATCGAAGTCAGCAGCTCAAGACGCCAGCCGTCCGCGCCCCGGCTGCCGCCCCCGGTGTCCCACTGGTCGCGCTCGTCCATGACGGCGAGGAGCAGCGCCTCCTTCGTGGGGAAGTAGTGGAGGAGCCCCTGCTGGGTGAGGCCCACCCGCTCGGCCACCGCGCCCAGCGTCGTGCCGCGGTAGCCGCGTTCGGCGATCACCTCGATGGTGGCGCGGAGAATCTCCGCCCGCCGCTCCATGCTTCTGGCCCTCGCCATCCCACCGGTCCTCATCTCTCGCACCTGTCCGCTCACCGGCCGTCGTCTCCGGACCGTACATGAGTAACAAAAAGATAACGAAGCCTACTCGGCTACAGAATTTCGGGTCACCATGTAACCGTCCGCACGAACGCGGGGCACTGACGAGGAGGTACCGCCGTGACCGGCGCACCCATCACTCCGGCCGACCAGACACGCGAAGCGGCCGTCGACGCGGCGCTCGGCAAGCTGGATCTGGACGACAAGGCGCGGCTGCTGGCAGGGCAGGACAACTGGTCGCTGCCCGCGCTCCCGCAGATCGGGCTGGCCTCCCTCGTCATGTCCGACGGCCCGATCGGTGTCCGGGGTGTGCGCTGGACCGCCGACGACCCGTCGGTCGCGCTCCCGTCGCCCACCGCGCTCGCCGCCACCTGGGACCCCGAGCTGGCCCGCAGGGCAGGCCGGTTGCTCGCCCAGGAGGCCCGCCGCAAGGGTGTGCACGTCCTGCTCGCGCCGACCGTCAACCTCCACCGGTCCCCGCTCGGCGGACGCCACTTCGAGGCGTACAGCGAAGACCCGTACCTCACCGGCGAGATCGGCACCGGCTATGTCCTCGGCGTCCAGGACGGCGGCGTCGGCACGACCGTCAAGCACTTCGTCGCCAACGACGCCGAGACCGACCGCTTCACCGTCGACAACGTCGTCGCCCCGCGCCCGCTGCGCGAGCTCTACCTCGCTCCGTTCGAGGCCATCGTCAAGAACGCCCACCCCTGGGGCATCATGGCCGCCTACAACCAGGTCAACGGCCAGTCGATGACCGAGCACCGCCATCTCCAGAAGGAAGTCCTGCGCGGCGAGTGGGGATTCGACGGCTACATCGTCTCCGACTGGCTGGCCGCCCGCTCCACCACCGGCGCGATCCTCGGCGGCCTCGACGTCGCGATGCCGGGCCCCAAGACCGTCTACGGCCCCGCGCTCGCCGCCGCCGTCCGGGCCGGCGAGGTGGAGGAGTCCCTCGTCGACGACGCCGTACGCAACGTGCTGAGGCTCGCCGCCCGCACCGGCGCCCTCGACGACGCGCCCGCCGTCGTCCTCGCGTCCGCACTGCCCGCGCCCCTCGACGGGGACGCGCTGGCCCGCGAGGTCGCCCGCCGCTCCTTCGTCCTCGTACGCAACGAGGTACGCGACGGGCAGCCCGCCCTGCCGCTCGACCCGGCCAGGACCCGCACGGTGGCCCTCAGCGGCGCCGCCGCCCGCGACGCCCGGATCCTCGGCGGCGGCTCGGCCCATGTCTTCCCGCCGCACACCGTCTCGCCGCTCGACGGCCTCACCGCCGCCCTGCCCGACGGCGCTCTCAGCTACAGCGTCGGCGCCGACCCCAGCGACCAACTCGCCGTCGCCGGCAAGGGATTCACCCTGCGAGCGGTCTGCCGCGCCGCCGACGGACGCGAGCTGGGCACCACCGACCTCCCTTCCGGCATGGTCCAGTGGGTCGGCGTCGACCTGCCCGACGGCGTCACGTACGACGAACTGCACACCGTCGAGTTCACCGGCACCTTCACCCCGCGCGAGAGCGGCGACCACACCTTCGGCACCCGCGGCATCGGCCCCCTCGTCCTGACCGTCGACGGGGAGAAGGTCTGGGAGGGCGAGGAAGGGCTCGGGACAAGCACCGACCCGTTCAACGCGTTCTTCGGCGAACGCCTGGAGCGTGCCCGCGTCACCCTCATCGAAGGCCAGACCGTCGAGGTGTCGCTGCACCTGACCGTGCCCCGGCTGCCCGGAGCCCCGATGGACGCGGTCGCCTTCTCGCTGCTCCACCTCGGCCCGCGCCGCGACCCCGACGACCTGATCGCCGAGGCCGTCGAGGCCGCCAGGGCCGCGGACACCGCCGTCGTCGTGGTCGCCACCACCACGGCCGTCGAGTCCGAGGGCTTCGACCGTACGAGCCTGGAGCTGCCCGGCCACCAGAACGCGCTCGTCGCGGCCGTCGCCGCCGTCAACCCGAACACCGTCGTGGTCGTCAACACCGGCTCACCGGTCGAGATGCCGTGGCGCGACGCGGTGGCCGCCGTACTGCTCAGCTGGTTCCCCGGCCAGGAGGGCGGCGCCGCGCTCGCCGACGTCCTCACCGGCGCCGAGGAGCCCGGCGGCCGGCTCACCACCACCTGGCCGGTCGCCCTGGCCGACGTCCCCGTCACGGACACCACCCCCGACGCGGGTCAACTGCGCTACACCGAAGGCGTGTTCATCGGCTACCGCGCCTGGGAGCGGGCCGGCGCCACCCCCGCGTACCCCTTCGGCCACGGACTCGGCTACACCGACTGGGAGTACGAGACCCTGCACGCCACCACCGAGCGGGCCACCGTACGGCTGCGCAACACCGGCGCGCGCCCCGGCCGCGAGACCGTCCAGATCTATCTCGCGCCCGTCCCCGGCGGTGCGCCCGACGCGCCCGAGCGCCCGGTCCGCTGGCTGGCCGGATTCGCCTCGGCCGAGGCGGGTCCCGGCGGGAGCGTCGAGGTGACGGTCCCGCTCAGGGCCCGCGCCTTCGAGATCTGGGACGAGAACGAGAACGGCTGGACGGCCGTCCCCGGCGCGTACGAGATCCAGGCGGGCCGCTCGCTCTCCGACCGCAGGCTGAGCGCCACCGTCCAGCGCTGAACGCCGGACGCTTCAGGGCGTCGGTTCTCCAGTGCCGGACGGGCCCATGGCCCGTCCGGCCGAGAACCCGTACGTCGTGGCCGAGGTGAACACCTCACCCGGCCGCAGCGCCGTGCTCGGGAAGTCGGGCCGGTTCGGCGAATCCGGGAAGTGCTGGGTCTCCAGAGCGATGCCCTCGCCGGGCCGGAAAGGACCCGCGTCGAAGTGGTCACCGGTGTACAGCTGCATGCCCGGTTCGGTCGTGGTCACCGTCAACATCCGCCCCGACGCGGGGTCGTACAGCTCCGCCGCGACCGAACTCCCGGAACTCCCCTGATCCAGAACGAAGTTGTCGTCGTACCCCGACCCCACCTTGCGCGGCTCACGGAAGTCGAAACGGGTCCCCGCGACCGGCTCGGGCGGCCCCGTCGGCACCGAGTCTCCGTCCAGCGGCGTGATATGACCGGCGGCGATCCGCAGCACATGCCCACCGGCGCCGCCGCTGCCCGCGCCGCTCAGATTCCAGTAGGAGTGATTCGTCAGATTCACCACCGTCGGCGCGTCCGTCACAGCCCGGTAGCCGATCCGCAGCGCCCCGTCGGCCTCCAGCGCGTACGTCGCGGAGACCTCCAGCCGGCCCGGGAAGCCCTCCTCGCCGTCCGGGCTCACCAGCGACAGCCGTACGCCGTGCCCCTCCGCCGCCGGCTCCGCGTCCCACACGCGCTTGTCGAAGCCGCGCTCACCGCCGTGCAGACAGTTGGGCCCGTTGTTGCGCGGCAGCCGGTAGGTCCGCCCGTCGAGCGTGAACGTCCCGCCCGCGACGCGGTTCGCGTACCGGCCGATCAGCGCCCCGAAGTAGGGCGACGGGCAGTCGACGTAGCCCGCGACGTCATCGAAACCGAGCACCACGTTCGCGAGGGCGCCCTCGCTGTCCGGCACCTCGACGGACTGGAGGATCCCGCCGTAGGTGAGCACCTTCACCCGCACACCGGCCCGCTCCAGGACCCAGCGGTGGACCGGGGTCCCGTCGGGCGCAGCCCCGACGCGCTCGGGCGTCCGGCCGGGGCCCGACGGCTCGGTCCCGGGAATGTCGTTCGCGGTCACATCGGTCCCGGTCGGCTCGTCCACGGTCGCCGACCCTACGCCGGGGGATCGGCCGCGACGACGTTGCGGTAGGCGATGTCCGCCAGCTTCCCCTGGCCGTTCTTGCTGGGATGGAACCAGTCCCACGCGCTCAACTGATCGCCGGTGAAGCGGTAGTCGAAGACCGCCCCGCCGTCGTAGCGGCAGCGCGGATCCTTCGCGCACACGTCCTTGAGCACCGTGTTGTACGCCACCACCCGCGCCTGCACCGTGGAGCGCCGCTTCTGCGCCGCGGCGTCCATGTCCTGCGAGTCGCCCAGCATCGACGAGCAGATCCCCAGCTTCCATATCTGCCGGCCCAGCGGGTTCTCCCGGCCCTCGGACCAGAGCCGCTTGAGATCGGGCACGCTCGCCACGTACACCTGCGTCTTGGGCGCCCGCGCGCGCAGCAGGCGCATCGACTCCTCGAACGACGCGCGGAACTCCTCCACCGGCGTCATCAGCGCCACCTCGTCCTTGCAGGCGTCGTTGGCGCCCATCATGACCGTGACCAGATCCGGCTTGTGCGCCGCGGCCTTTGTCATCTGCTGGGCCAGATCGCCGAGGGTGGCACCCGTGCGCGCGTAGTTCCAGCTGTTCTCCGCGACGGCCGGTTTGCCGAGCAGCCGCAGCGCGAGGCTGCGCACCGTGTCGTCCGAGCCGGTCGACCAGGACACCTCGGGGCAGTCGCTCAGCACCCCGCAGGCGTCGAAGCCGCGTGTGATGGAGTCGCCGACGGCCGCGATCGAGGTGGGACTGCGGTCCCAGACCGGCTTCGGCGGGGGCTGGCTCGTCTTCGCCTTCGTCCAGTCCGGGTCGGTGCCGTCCGAGGACGTGCACCCCGCCAGCGCGACGACGCCGACCAGCAGCCCGGCACAGGAGGCCGCGACACTCGCGTACGGTTTCCGGCGGCGGGGGCCGTGACCACCCCGGCGTCGCCCGGCACGTCCTTGAGGGCTCTCCTGCATGCTGTGAACCCTCCGCGTGGGCGTCGTCATGCGTACGGCGGCGTCCTGGCGAGTGAAAGCTTCGCGTATATCGCGCCTGTGACCGACAGTACGGCACCCCCGTGCCCCCCGCGCAAGGTAGCTTTCAGGCGTCGAACCAGAGTCAACCGCGCCCCCCACGGCTCCGGTAAGTTGCATCCCGTCACATGCTGCCCGTTTTGCGGGGTTTCACTCTCGATGCTGTTTACTGAGGCCGCTGGGAAAGGCGAACCTCGTCCCACACTGGAGGTCCCGGTGACCACACGTGGTGTTCTGTACGTGCACTCCGCGCCACGCGCGATGTGCCCCCACGTCGAATGGGCGGTGGCGGGCGTCCTCGGCGTGCGCGTCCAGCTCGACTGGATCAGGCAGCCCGCATCGCCCGGCACCTGGCGGTCCGAGTTCTCCTGGCGGGGCGAGGCCGGCACCGCGTCCAAGCTCGCTTCCGCGCTGCGCGGCTGGCAGATGCTGCGCTTCGAGGTGACCGCCGAGCCCAGCCCCACGGCCGAGGGCGAGCGCTACAGCGCCACGCCCGAGCTGGGCATCTTTCACGCCGTCACCGGTATGCACGGCGACATCCTGGTCCCCGAGGACCGGCTGCGCGCCGCTCTCGCCCGGTCACTGAGCGGTGAGACCCAGCTGGAGGCCGAGGTCGCGAAGCTGCTCGGCAAGCCGTGGGACGACGAACTGGAGCCCTTCCGGTACGCCGGCGAGGGCGCCCCCGTGCGCTGGCTGCACCAGGTCGTCTGAGCCGGACCGTACACGGGCGCACACCGGACGGCGGGGCCCCGGGACGGACCGCGCCGCCGCCTTCTACGGTGGACACATGGCTGATCAACTCGAAGTAGCAGTTCTCGGCACGGGCATCATGGGCGCGGCGATGGCCCGAAATCTCTGCCGGACCGGACACGCGGTGAGGGTCTGGAACCGTACCCGCGCGAAGGCGGAGCCGCTCGCGGCCGACGGGGCGCGGATCGCGGACACCCCGGCGGACGCCGTACGCGGCGCGGACATCGTCCTCACGATCCTGTACGACGGCGCCGCCGCCCTGGAGACGATGACGGAGGCGACCCCGGGGCTTCGGCCCGGCATGATCTGGCTCCAGTCGTCGACGGCGGGCCTGGACGGACTCGTCCCGCTCGCCGAACTGGCCGCCGCGCACGAACTGGTCTTCTTCGACTCGCCCGTGCTGGGCACCAGGGCGCCCGCCGAGCAGGGGAGGCTCACCGTCCTCGCCGCGGGCCCGCAGGACGCGCGTGACACCGTCACGCCCGTTCTGGAGGCCGTCGGGAGCCGCACCCTCTGGGTGGGCGACGACGGCGTGTCCGGGGCGGCGACCCGGCTCAAGCTCGTCTGCAACAGCTGGGTCCTGGCCGTCACCAACGGGGCGGCCGAGGCCATGGCCCTGTCGAAGGGGCTCGGCGTCGACCCGCGGGCGTTCCTCGACGTCATGAGCGGCGGCACCCTCGACTGCGGCTACCTCCACATCAAGGCGTCGGCGATCCTCGACGAGGACTACACCCCGAACTTCGGTCTCGCCACGGCCGCCAAGGACGCCCGCCTCATCGTGCAGGCGGCGGAGGCGGAAGGCGTCCGGGTGGACGTCGCCGAGGCGGGCGCGAACCGCTTCGCCCGCGCCCAGGCCCAGGGGCACGGCGACAAGGACATGGCGGCGACGTACTTCGCGAGCTTCGGGGACTGACGGCCGACACGCCCCACGGCCGACACGCCGGAGGCCCGGCTCCCGTGGAGGACGGGGAGCCGGGCCTCCGGCATGTCGGGGTCGGGGTGGATCAGACCGAGCGGAACGCCAGCACCACGTTGTGGCCACCGAAGCCGAACGAGTTGTTGATCGCCGAGATCGTGCCCTCGGGCAGCGCCCGTGCCTCGCCGCGCACGACGTCCGCGTCGACCTCCTCGTCCAGTTCGTCGATGTTGATCGTCGGCGGGGCCAGCCGGTGGTGCAGCGCGAGCACCGTCGCCACGGTCTCGATACCGCCGGCGCCGCCCAGCAGATGGCCGGTCATCGACTTCGTACCGGAGACGGCGACATGGTCGAGGTCCTCGCCCAGGACCCTGCGCAGTGCCTTGATCTCCGCCACGTCACCCTGCGGCGTCGAGGTGGCGTGCGCGTTCAGGTGCACGATCTCCGACGGCTTCACGCCGGTGTTGTCGAGCAGGTTCCGCATCGCCGCCGCGACCCCGCGACCGGTCGGCTCCGGCTGCGCGATGTGGTGGCTGTCGGCGGACAGCCCCTGACCCAGCACCTCGCAGTAGACGCGCGCGCCGCGCGCCTCCGCGTGCTCGGCGGACTCCAGGACCACGACTCCCGCGCCCTCGCCGAGGACGAAGCCGTCACGGGCCTTGTCGTACGGGCGGGACGCCTTCTCGGGCTGGTCGTTGTTCTTCGACATGGCCATCATGTTGGCGAACGCGGCGACCGGCAGCGGGTGGATCGCCGCCTCCGTGCCGCCCGCCACCACGACATCGGCGCGGCCGGTGCGGATCATCTCCACGGCGTAGCCGATGGCCTCGGCGCCCGACGCGCACGCGGAGACCGGAGTGTGCACGCCCGCCTGGGCGTTCACCTCCAGACCGACGTTGGCGGACGGCCCGTTCGGCATCAGCATCGGCACGGTGTGCGGGGAGACGCGGCGTACGCCCTTCTCCTTCAGCACGTCGTACTGGTCGAGAAGGGTGGTCACGCCGCCGATGCCGGAGGCGATGACCGTGCCGAGACGTTCGGGGGCGATGTTCTCGTCCTCGCCCGCCTTGGCCTTGTAGCCCGCGTCGGCCCACGCCTCACGGGCCGCGATCAGTGCGAACTGCGCGGAGCGGTCGAGCTTGCGGGCGAGCGGGCGGGGCAGCACGTCGGCCGGATCGACCGCGGCGAGCGCGGCGATCCGGACGGGCAGTTCGGCGAAGCGCTCGCTTTCGAGGGGCTTGACGCCCGAGCGGCCGGCGAGCAGGCCCTCCCAGGTCGATGCGCTGTCGCCACCCAGCGGTGTGGTCGCGCCGATACCGGTGACGACCACGGTGCGATTGGTCGGGCTCACTGGAATTCTTTCTCCACGTGTAGAGGGTGCGGAATTTGTACGGCGCCACCACCGGGTGGCGTCAGCCGCGCGACCTGGGTCAGACCTGGTGCTTCGCGATGTAGTCGGCGGCGTCGCCGACGGTCTTCAGGTTCTTGACGTCGTCGTCCGGGATCTTCACGTCGAAGCGCTCCTCGGCGGCGACGACGACCTCGACCATGGACAGCGAGTCGACGTCCAGGTCGTCGGTGAAGGACTTGTCCAGCTGGACGTCCTCGACCGGGATGCCGGCGATCTCGTTCACGATCTCCGCGAGACCGTTGACGATCTCTTCCTGAGTGGCGGCCATGTGGGCGCTCCTTCGATATTCAGCGTGGGCAGAGGGATTTGCACAAGCACGGTCCGGAAAGATCCGGTGTGCCTAGGGGAGGGTAACGACCGTCGCGGCGTACACGAGACCCGCCCCGAAGCCGATGACGAGCGCCGTGTCGCCGCTCTTCGCCTGACCGGTCGCCAGAAGCCGCTCCATCGCGAGCGGGATCGAGGCGGCCGACGTGTTGCCGGTGGTCTCCACGTCGCGGGCGACCGTGACGTGTTCAGGCAGCTTCAGAGTCTTCACCATCGAGTCGATGATCCGCATGTTGGCCTGGTGCGGAATGAAGACGTCCAGGTCGGCGGAGGTGATCCCGGCCGCGTCGAGGGCCTGTTGGGCGATCTTCGCCATCTCGAAGACGGCCCAGCGGAAGACCGCCTGGCCCTCCTGGGTGAGGGCGGGGAACCGCTCGACCGTTCCCTTGCGGTAGTCGTCCCACGGTACGGTCTGCATGATCGTGTTCGACTTGTCACCTTCGGAACCCCAGACCGTCGGACCGATCTGCGGCTCCTGCGCCGGGCCGACGACGACCGCGCCCGCGCCGTCGCCGAACAGGAAGGCCGTGGCGCGGTCTTCGAGGTCGGTCAGGTCCGACAGCCGCTCCACGCCGATGACCAGGACGTATTCCGCCGAGCCCTCGACGACCATGCCCTTGGCGAGCGTCAGCCCGTAACCGAAGCCCGCGCAGCCCGCCGAGATGTCGAACGCGGCCGGTTTGCCCGCGCCGATCCGGTAAGCGATCTCCGTCGCGACGGCCGGCGTCTGCTTGAAGTGCGAGACGGTCGACACGATCACGCCGCCGATCTGCTCCGGCGTGATCCCGGCGTCGGCGATGGCCTTGCCGGACGCCTCGATCGACATCATGGCGACGGTCTCCTCGTCGGAGGCCCAGTGCCGCGTCGCGATGCCGGAGCGGGAGCGGATCCACTCGTCGGACGAGTCGATCGTCTCCAGGATCACCTCGTTGGGCACCACGCGCGTCGGACGGTAACCGCCGACACCCATGATGCGGGCGTACGGGGCGCCCTGGCTGGGCCTGATCTTCGCCATGCTCTCTCGGGCTCCTTAGGCAGCGTGCTCGGCGACGATCTCGCGAGCCGCGTCGAGGTCGGCGGGGGTCTTGAGCGCGAGGGTCTTCACACCGGGCATGGCGCGCTTGGCGATGCCGGTCAATGTGCCGCCCGGGCACAGCTCGATCAGCGCCGTCACACCCTGCTCCGTGAACGTCTCCATGCACAGGTCCCAGCGGACCGGGTTGGCGACCTGGCCCACGAGTCGTGCGACGACCTCGGCCCCCATGCCCACAGTCTGCCCGTCCTTGTTGGACACATACGGCAAGGCGGGGTCTGACACGGCGAGCTTTCCGGCCGCTTCCGTCAGTTTCGCCACCGCGGGGGCCATGTGCTCGGTGTGGAAGGCGCCCGCGACCTTGAGAGGCACCACGCGGCGTACGCCCTCGGGCTTGTCCGCCGCCAGAGCCTCGATCTGCTCCAGGGTGCCCGCGGCCACGATCTGGCCCGCACCGTTCACGTTCGCCGGGGTCAGACCGAGCCTCTCCAGATGGGGCAGGGTCACCTCCGGGTCGCCGCCGAGCAGCGCCGCCATGCCGGTCGGCGTGATGGCCGCCGCCTCGGCCATGGCCAGACCGCGCGTACGGACGAAGCCCAGCGCGGCCTCCTCGCTCAGCACACCCGCGTACACGGCGGTGGTGATCTCGCCGACACTGTGCCCCGCGACCGCGCCCGCGCCGGCGGTGCCCGCCAGCAGGCCGCGCACGGCGTCGCCGGAGAGCAGACCCGCGGCGACCAGCAGCGGCTGGGCCACGGCGGTGTCACGGATCTCGTCCGCGTCGGCCTTCGTGCCGTAGTGGACCAGATCGAGGTCGATGGCGGCCGACCACGCCCGCAGCCGGTCTTCGGCGCCGGGCAGATCGAGCCAGGGAGTCAGGAAGCCGGGCGTCTGAGCGCCTTGGCCGGGAGCGACGAGTACGAGCACCCTCACACTCTCTCGTGCGGACGGCCTCCGCCGCCCGTGGGGACAAGGACGAAGAACCGTCGGGGTAATTGTTGGTGTCCAACAAAAGGTTACGAAGGCGATTCCCCGTCGGCCAGCCTCCCCAAGATCAACGCGATTCGCAGAGTGAAAGCGGAACGGACGTCGGACGGTGACCATCCGGTGACGTCGGTCACACGTCGAAGCCGGTAGCGCACGGTGTTGGGGTGCACGAACAGCATCCGGGCGGCGCCTTCGAGACTGCTCGCCTGCTCCAGATAAACACTCAGAGTTTCCAGCAGCGCCGAGCCCGCTTCTTCAAGCGGTCTGTAGATCTCCTCCACCAACTGCTCACGAGCGGCAGGATCCGAGGCGATCGCGCGCTCCGGCAGGAGATCGTCGGAGAGTACGGGACGCGGCGCGTCCTGCCAGGCCGAACACGCCTTGAGACCGGCTGCCGCCGCCTGCGCGGACCGCGTGGCCGCCAGCAGGTCGGGCACCACGGGGCCCGCCACCACCGGCCCGGCCGCGTACGGTCCGATCAGGGCTTTCGCGACCTGGAGCGGATTGTCGCTGCCGCCCGCGATGACGACCAGCCGGTCGCCGAGCACCCCGGTGAGGACCTGGAGCTTGGCGTGCCGCGCGGCCCGGCGGATCGCCTCGACGGTCAGCTCGCTGTCCCCGTCGGGCGCGGTGCCCAGCAGTACGCACACATGCTCGGGCGAGTTCCAGCCCAGCGCGGAGGCCCGCGACACGGCGCCCTCGTCGGCCTCGCCGGAGAGCACCGCGTTCACCACCAGCGACTCCAGCCGCGCGTCCCAGGCGCCGCGCGCCTCGGCGGCCTGCGCGTACACCTGGGCCGTGGCGAAGGCGATCTCCCGCGCGTACACGAGCAGCGCCTCGCGCAGCACCGACACATCGCCGGGCGCCGCGACCTCCTCGATCGCCGACTCCATGACCTCGATGGTGGTGCGCACCATCTCGACGGTCTGGCGCAGCGTGATCGCCCGGGTCAGCTCGCGCGGGGCGGTACCGAACACGTCGGTGGAGATGGCCTGCGGGGTCTCGGGGTGCCGGAACCACTCGGTGAAGGCCGCGATACCGGCCTGGGCCACCAGACCGATCCATGAACGGTTCTCCGGCGGCATCGCCCGGTACCACGGCAGCTTCTCGTCCATGCGGGCGATCGCGTTCGCGGCCAGCCTGCCTGCCGACTTCTCCAGTCGGCGCAGGGTCGCGGGATGCGGATGGGCTTCGTTCGAGGGTTCAGGCACGGGACAAGACTGCCTTATCAGGACGGCCGCGTGCCGGGCCGGGTCAGGGTCTGTCGTCTGGATCAGGCCGGATCAGGGAGCGGCACCAGGGACCGCGAGCCCGGCGAGATCCAGACGACAGGCCCTAACGTAGGCACCGTGATTTCCGTCCGGTACGCCGACGACCGCTATCCCGGCGGTGACCTGTCCGCCGGGATCGAGTCCTTCCACGCCTTCTCCTTCGGGGAGTTCTACGATCCCGACAACCTCCGGTTCGGCGCGGTGCTCGCCTGCAACGAGGAACGGCTCGCACCCGGCGCCGGGTTCGGTGAACACCCGCACAGCCACACGGAGATCGTCACCTGGGTCGTCGAGGGGGAACTCACCCACCGCGACTCCGCCGGGAACGCCACGCTGGTACGGCCCGGCGATGTGCAGCGGCTCAGCGCGGGCGGCGGCGTACGGCATGTGGAGCGCAACGACAGCGGGCAGCCGCTGGTCTTCGTCCAGATGTGGCTCGCCCCGCTCGCGCCCGGCGGCGCCCCTCGCTACGAGATCGTGCACGGCATCGCCGACTCCACGCCGTACGCGCTCCCCGAGGCGGGCGCGATGCTTCATGTGCGCCGGCTCCAGGACGGCGAGCGGACCGCGATCCCCGACGCGGCGTACGCGTATCTGCATGTGGTGCGGGGCCTGGTGGTCCTGGCGGGCGTGGAGTTGGGCCCCGGCGACTCGGCGCGTGTCACGGACTCCGCGAGCCTGGAGGTCACCGCGGAGGAGCCGGCCGAGGTGCTGATCTGGGAGCTGAGCCCGGACACGCCCTAGCTGTCCGACCGCAGCTCCGCCAGCGCCGCGTCCGTGAACGGTGGCCACGCGTCGATCGCCCACGGGCCGAAGTCCCGGTCGGTCAGCGCCACACACGCCGCCCCCGCGTCCGGGTCGACCCACAGGAACGTGCCCGACTGCCCGAAATGGCCGAAAGTACGCGGTGACGACGAACTCCCCGTCCAGTGCGGCGACTTGGAGTCCCTGATCTCGAAGCCCAGACCCCAGTCGTTGGGCTTCTGATGCCCGTAACCCGGCAGGATCCCCGACAGTCCCGGGTGGGCCACCGTCATCGCCTCAAGAACCGTACGGGGGTCGAGCAGCCGTGGCGCCTGGAGTTCGGCGGCGAACCGGATCAGGTCGTCGACCGTCGATACACCGTCCTTCGCGGGCGAGCCCTCCAGGGCGGTCGACGCCATGCCCAGAGGTTCGAGGACCGCCTGGCGCAGATACTCGGGGAACGGGATGTCCGTCGCCTTCGCGAGGTGCTCGCCGAGCGCCTCGAAGCCCGCGTTCGAGTACAGCCGCCGGGTGCCGGGCGGGGCCGTCACCCGGTGCTCGTCGTAGGCCAGCCCGCTGGTGTGCGAGAGAAGATGGCGGACGGTGGAGCCCTCAGGACCGGCCGGCTCGTCCAGCTCGACCGCCCCCTCCTCGTACGCCACGAGCACCGCGTACGCGGCGAGCGGCTTGGTCACCGACGCCAGCGGGAAACGGTGCGATGTCGGGCCGTACGACCCGCTCACCGTGCCGTCCGCGCGTACGACGGCTGTGGCGGCCGTCGGCACCGGCCAGTTCTCGATCATCGCCAGGCTCTGCATGGCCACGAGCGTAGACGGGCGGCTTCCACCGCCGGACCCCGGTAGGGGAGCTCGCGAAAATCGCCCCCCGGTCCCCTTGCTTCGAGTGCGCTCCAAGGTCCTACGTTGGAGGTATGACGCTGATCGAAAGCACCCCCGTCACGGCGGAGACCGAGGACATCTGTGTGACAGCCCCGTCGACCCATCCCCGCCCCGCCGGCGACGACCGGTACACGATCAGCGAAGTATCCGCCTTCACCGGCCTCACCGCGCACACCCTGCGCTGGTACGAGCGCATCGGACTCATGCCGCACGTCGACCGGTCGCACACCGGGCAGCGGCGCTTCAGCAACCGGGACCTCGACTGGCTCGCCCTCGTCGGCAAACTACGCCTCACCGGCATGCCGGTCGCCGACATGGTCCGCTACGCCGAGCTGGTCCGGGAGGGCGAGCACACCTTCGAACAGCGGCAGGAGCTGCTCCAGCAGACCAGGCGCGACGTGCGCTCACGGATAGCCGAACTCCAGGACACCCTCGCCGTACTCGACTACAAGATCGACTTCTACGCCGGTGCGCACCGCGCGTCGGAAAGGGCATCATGACCATTGAGAAGATCACCACCGTAACGCTCGGCACCGCCGGACCCACGGTCGGTGTCCAGGGCTTCGGTGCCATGGGCATCAGCGAGTTCTACGGCGACACGGACGAGACGGCCGCCCGGGACACCCTCGAAGCCACCGTCGAGGCGGGCGTCACCCTCATCGACACCGCCAACGTGTACGGACTCGGCGCCAACGAGACATTCCTCGCGCCGTTCGTCGCCGCCCACCGCGACGAGATCACCCTCGCCACCAAATTCGGCATCGAGCGCACCGACGACCCGAAGTACCGGGGTGTACGCAACGAACCCGGGTACATCAAACAGGCCGTCGAAGACTCCCTGCGGCGCCTCGGCGTCGACGTCATCGACCTCTACTACATGCACCGCCACGACCCCGCCGTGCCGTTCGCCGAGTCCGTCGGCGCGATGGCCGAACTCGTCGCCGAGGGCAAGATCAAATACCTCGGCCTGAGCGAGGTCACCGGCGCCGAACTGCGCGAGGCGCACTCCGTGCACCCCATCACCGCGCTCCAGTCCGAGTGGTCGCTGTTCTCCCGCGACGTCGAGACGAGCGCCGCGGCCGCCGCCGCCGAACTGGGCGTCGCTCTCGTGCCGTACTCACCGCTCGGACGCGGCTTCCTGACCGGCTCGTTCACCCGGGCCGACACGGAACTCCAGAGCGAGGACTTCCGGCGCGGCATGCCCCGCTTCACCGGCGAGAACGCGGGCCGCAACGCCGCGCTCCTCGAACCCGTCCGCACCGTCGCGGCGGCCCACGCGGCGACCGCCGGGCAGATCGCGCTCGCCTGGGTGCAGCAGCGGGCCCAGGTGCACGGTCTGACCGTCGTACCGATCCCCGGCACCCGCAAGCGCTCGCGCCTGCTGGAGAACGCCGCCGCCACCCGCATCACCCTCACCCCCGAGGACCTGGCGCTCCTGGAGCCGATCGCCGGGCAGGTCACCGGCGACCGCTACGCCGACATGTCCGCGACGTCCGCCGCCCGCGAGTAGCCCCGTCGCACCACCTCACCACGCCAGCGCGTACACCGCGAAGCCCGCCGCGAGCAGCCCCGCCGCTGCCCGGCGGGCATTCGCCGCCCCCGTACCCGAGGGCCACGGCGTCTCGAAGACCCGCGCGTACCGGGCGATCACCACCAGCAGCACCGCGAACAGCGGCATCCACAGCACCCGGCCGAGAATCCAGCCGTACGAATCCGGAGCCGTCGTCAGCCCCGGCACCGCCCCCGCGAACGAACCCGGCACCGCGGCCGCGAGCATCGCCGTCTGGTGCCAGCACAGGATCGTCATCGCGGACAGGTTGATCACCACGACCGGTGCCCACAGCGCGGGCCTGCGCAGCGCACGCGCGATTCGCTCCCGCAGCAGGATCGCCGCGCCGCTCTGCACCGCGGCCAGCGCCGGCACCAGCAGCGACGGCGGATGCGAATTGGTCCGCGCCTCACCGGGCACCCCGACCATCGACGCCGGGTAGTGGAAGACCACCAGCAGGACGGCGAAGAACACCCCGCCGCCCACGAGCAGCACCCGCGCGCCGCGCCGGCCGATCCGGCCCTCGCCCCACGACACGCCGAGCTGATACGCGAACAGCCAGCCCGGCAGGATGTTCACCACGCTCAGCCACCCGGGCATCGCGTCGCCGTACGGGCCGTAGCGCAGCACATCCACGACGGCCACCACCCCCAGCAGCGGCGCCGCCGCATACGCTCCCAGGTGCCGCGCGGCCCGCACGCAGTACGGGGTCAGCGCCGTCACCCCGACGTACACCCCCACGAACCACAGCGGCTGCACCACCAGCGTCGAGCCCGTACGCAGCGTCGTCCCCGGCACACCGGCCGCGTACAGCACCGGGATGAGCACCGCCCACACCGCCGTCACGCCCAGTACCGGGCGCCCCAGCCGGGTCACGCGCTGCCGGAGCCAGTCCGCGGTGGAGCCCTTCCGCCGGCGGTAGGAGAGCACCGACGCGTAACCGCCGACCAGGAAGAAGATGCCCAGCATCTGGAGCACCCAGCTCACGGGCGCGAAGAACCCGAACGTGCTCAGCGGGCTCGCGTTGCGCAACGCCCCCTCGTCCAGGGTGAATCCGCCCAGCAGCCAGTGCCCGGTCGGCACCGCGAGCAGGGCGAGCGCGCGCAGACCGTCGATCGCGCGGTCACGGGACGCGGGCGTCCGCGCCTCGATCTTCTCGACGAGCCTCATCGCACGTCACCACCCGTGGCGATCGCGGCGAAGGCGCGGAGCGAGTCCGTGCCGGGGGCGAAGTAGCCGGTGTGACCGTGCGCGGTCCTGGCGGGGACGCGGCGCGCCCCGAAGTCCTCCGCCGCCGGGTCCGTGCCGTGGCCCAGGCCCAGGAACTCGACGTTCGGCACCTTGGAGATCCAGTCCGACGGGTCCTTCGCCGCCCACACCCGGGCGTCCGTCCGCAGCGCGGCCACGTTCGCGGCGCGCATGCCGGGGGAGCCGAGGACCACGATGTCGCTCGCCGCCGACTCGCTCGCGGCGATGCCGCACACGACGGAGCCGTAGCTGTGGCAGAACAGCTTCGGTGTCCTGACCCCGGCGGCGGTCAGGCCCCCGGTGAACCGGGCGAGCCGCTCCGCGCCCGCCTCGGCGAGCCCGCCCGTCGCGGCGTCCAGCCCGACGCCGAGGGGCGTCGTGTAACCGGCCCACGCCACCACGGCGGTACGGCCGTTCGTCGCGGTCCGCAGCGAGGTGGCCATCCCGGCGGGGGTGCCGTACGGGTCCCTCGCCCGGTCGTACGTCCTGGCGTCGATGTCCGAACCCGGGACCACGACGGCGACATGACGGGACGTCAGCAGATTGCCGTACACCTCGGCGACGGTGCCGCGACCACGCGGATCGAAGGCGATGATCTGCCGATCGTTCTCGGCGAGGCGGGCGTAGCGCGGGTCCTCGGCGACGGCCAGCTTGTTGGCCCGGTACCGGAGTTGGACAGGGGCGCCGTCGAGGTTCCCCACGACGGAGGGGTGCCGCGTCATGAGCTCACGCTGCTGGGCGGGGGTCAACGTACGGAAGAACGCCGCGACTTGGGCGGGGCCCGCCTTCTCCGGGTCGGGCAGGGCGCGTCCCAGCGACGTGTCGTCCCGCCAGGCGGTGGTGCCGGGCGGGGGGCCGGTGACGGCGTTCTGCCCGCTCCCGGAGGCCCAGCCGGCGGTGCCGGACACCAGGGTGGCCATCAGCGCGGCGGCGACCACGGTCCTTCTGTAGCGGCGCATTCGCGTCTCCCTCGTAGTGGCCACGGTGTGTGGCGGGAGGAAGGTAGGAAGACGACGGGTTCGGGGGCGTCACACCGGGGAGCCAAGTCGCGGGTGCTACTGGGGTAGGGGGCGGGTTGCCGTCCGGCGGTCGCGGGGCGGGGTGCTGGGTTGAGGTTGTCGGCTGACGGGCGGGGTTCGGGGCCTCCGTCCGGGCATGACCCCGGAGCGGCACCCGGACACGACGGAGACCACCCCCAGCCCGTCCGGCGCTTGAGGACACCCCGACCACCGGCCCGCGGGCGCGGGCCGCCGGTCAACCGCCAGGGGCGACAAGCCCCGATTCGTACGCGAAGATCACCGCCTGCGCCCTGTCCCGCAGCTCCAGCTTCGCCAGCACCCGTCCGATATGCGTCTTCACCGTCTGCTCCGCCAGCACCAGGTGCTCCGCGATCTCCTGGTTCGACAGCCCCCGCGCGATCAGCTCCAGAACCTCCGTCTCGCGCGGCGTCAGCCCCTTCAGCCGCAGCGAACGGTTCTTGCGCGGTGCCGGCCGCTGCTGCGCGAAGTCCGCGATCAGCCGGCGCGTCACAGAGGGGGCCAGCAGCGCCTCGCCCGCCGCGACCACGCGGACCGCCGAGATCAGGTCCGCCGGCGGCGCGTCCTTCAGCAGGAACCCGGAGGCCCCGGCGCGCAGCGCCTCGTACACGTAGTCGTCCACGTCGAACGTGGTCAGCATCAGCACCTTCGGCCGGTGCACCACTCCCACCGGCGGGTCCAGCAGCGCGCGCGCCGCCGCCAGGCCGTCCATCTCCGGCATCCGGACGTCCATCAGGACCACGTCGGGATGGGTACTGCGGCTGACCTCGATGCCCCGGCGCCCGTCCGGCGCCTCGCCGACCACGTCGATGTCGGCCTGCGCCGACAGCAGCGCGGCGAACCCGGCGCGCACCATGGCCTGGTCGTCGACGATGATCACGCGGATGGTCACGACGGATCCTCCGTGGTCGGGTCGGGGGCGGCCGGTGCCAGCGGAAGCCGCGCGGCCACCCGGAACCCGCCGTCCGGCAGCGGCCCGGTGTCGAGCGTGCCGCCGGTCAACCGTACGCGTTCGCGCATACCGACAAGCCCGTGGCCGGTCCCGGAGCTCTCCAGCGGTGAAGTGCGGGCCGTCGCGGGCCCGTTGACGATCAGGACGGTCAGCCAGTCGGCGTCCGAGGTCACCGAGACGCGGGTCGGTGCGTCGGGCGCGTGCCGTACGACGTTGGACAGGGCCTCCTGGACGATGCGGTACGCGGAGAGGTCCACCGACGGCGGGACGGCACCGAGATCCGCCGCGAGGGACAGCTCGGCCGGCACTCCGGCCCGTACCGTCGCCTCGACGAGCTGCTGCACCCGGCCGAGCCCCGGCTGCGGCGCCCGCTCGCCCGCCGACCCGTCGCTGCGCAGCACCGCCAGCAGCCGTCGCATCTCGGTCAGCGACTCCCGCGCGCCGGCGGCGATCGTGGAGAACTCCTCGCGCGCCGCGTCGGGCAGCCCCTCGATCCGGTACGGCGCCGAGTCGGCCTGCACCGTGATCACCGACATGTGGTGGGCGACCACGTCGTGCAACTCGCGTGCGATCCGGGCCCGTTCCTCCAGCAGCGTCCGCTGGGCGCGTTCGACCTCGCTGATGGTCTCCTGCTCCACCAGTCTGCGCTGGGCGTCACCGCGCTCGCGCAGGGCGGCCGTGACGAGCAGGACCACCCCGCTGAGCACGAACAGCAGGAGATGGACGCCGTCGCTGTGTTCCTGCGAGATCAGCTCGAAGACCAGCCCCGCCGCTCCTGTCGCGAGCCAGACGGCGAGCAGCGTACGGCGAGGCTCGCGCAGTCCCAGGCACGCCATCAGCAGGAGGTAGCCGACGACGACCGTCGGCGGCCACGGCCAGGACCGGCCGTCGAGATTCCCCGCCGAGGTCAGGAGCAGTACCCCGCCGGCGATGTCGGCGACGAAGATGATCTGCCACGCCTGGAGCGGCCGGGTGACGGCGAGCAGCAGCGGTGCGGCCTGCGCGGTGGCGAGCGCCCCCGCCCAGCCGCCCTCCAGCCGGTAGTCCTGGACAAGCACGGTGACGGTGCTGGACAGCAGCGCGACGGCGAAGCCGAAGGCGACGACGTACGGGGCGTGGCGCTGCCACCGCTTGGAGGCGCCGGCCAGAAGCGGTTCGGTGGACGCGGCCGGGGTGGTCAGGGCGCCGCCGAGCGAGCGCAGCGACCGGAGGGCGGCGCGGGGCGGGGGTGGCGGTTCTTCGGGGCTCATGGCCGATTCAGCGTATGCAGCGCCTGTGCCGCTCGGCGTCATACCCAGGAGCCACACCCGGACTCATACCCCCGTAGGGGGTTCTCGCCTACGCGCGTCACAGCTCGGCCAGCAGCTCCGCCTTCTTCGCGCTGAACTCCTCGTCCGTCACCAGCCCCGCCTCGTGCAGCTCGCCGAGATGCCGGATCCGCTCGGCGATGTCCGCCGGGTCGCGCCGGCCCGCCGCCACCGGCACCGGGACGGATCCGGGGTGCACGGCGGCGCCGGGGCCCGACGTCCGTACGGCCGCCAGCACCGCCGCCGCGAACGGCAGGGACTCGTGGACCGGTCCGTAGCCGAGGCCGAAGACCACGGCCGCCGGGTCGTGGTCGGCCCGGGCGGGCTGCTGGTCGCCGTGACGCAGCAGCCGCAGGTAGCCGTCGAAGACCTCGGGGGAGCGCCACTCGACCCCGCTCAGCTCCGAGACGGTGAAGCGCTGGTCGCCCGCCTTCCACTTCGCCGACGACGCGCCCGTCCAGAACCAGCGGAAGGACACCTTGGCCCCGTCGAAGGACGCCTTGCCGTCGTACGCCTTGAAGTTCAGGGGCGCCGGGGGAGGGGCCACCAGATAGCGGTCGGGCGGCTCGTCGACGGGCGGCCCGGTCGTGGTGAGGGCGGCGCTCAGTTCGTCCGCGTAGTACTCGGCGAGCGTCTCGCGCTCCGCGGGCAGCACCAGCCGGTAGGGATCGCCGGAGTCCTTGAGCTGACCGGCCGCCGCCTCCATCAGCGGGTCGGCGCCGGGTCTGGGCACCGCGTGCAGCACCACCGTCCCGCGCTTGCCCGGGGAGAGCGTCACCGACGCCAGCGCCTCGTGCGGTACGCGCCGTTCGCGCAGTGCCTGGAAGAGCTTTGGCGTGCGTATCCCCCGTTCGAAGCGGATGAGCACGGAGTCGCTTTCGAACTCCCAGGTGGCATGAATTCCGGCCAGCACATCACCCATGTGCCTCATCGTATGCGGCGTGCGGCCGCACGTCGCCCCTCGGCGAGGACCCCGAAGGACCCACTTCTACGCGCGTCAGATCACTTCGCCGCCGGAGATTCCGCTCCGGCACCCGTCACCGTCGTCCGCACAACTGGTGTTCCGGTACGAACCGACCCCGATGTCCGCGAAGTTCCTCAGGCTCTCCGTGCCCGGCTCGAAATAGCCGGTGTGGCCGGCCGCGCCCCGTGCGGACAGCACCCGTGCGCCGAAGTCCGGCGTCACCGGGTCGGCGCCGTGGCCGAGCCCGCCGACCTCCAGATGGGGCACGATGTGGATCCAGTCGTCGTGGTCCCGCATCGCCCAGACCCGGGCGTGGGAGTCCAGTTGCCCCGCCGACTCGGCCCGCATCCCGGGACTGCCCGCGACCGCCACGTCCGTGACCCGGGCGGGCAGGGCGCGCGCGGCGATGCCGCACACCACGGAGCCGTAGCTGTGGCAGATCAGCGAGACCCGCGAGGTGCCAGGCAGCGCCGAGGTGAGCGCGTTGAGCCGTACGGCACCCGCCGATGCCAGTCTCCCGGTCACCGCGTCCACGCCGAGACCGGCGGGCGCGGTGTAGTCGGCCCACGCGATGACGGCGGTACGGGTACGGGGGGCGGCCGCCCGCTCCGCGTCGTACAGCGATCTGGCCATGCCGACCGGCGCGGCGTAGCGGCGCTTGGTCCGCTCGAACGTCAGCAGGTTCGTGTCGGCGCCCGGGACGACCACCGACACGCGCGCGGCGCTGCCGAGATCGCCGAAGACCTCGGCGGCGCGGCCGTCGCCGGACGGGTCGAACGCGAGGATCTGGCGCCCTTCGCCCGCCATCGACTCGAAGCGGCGCATCCGCCTGTCCGCCTGATGCCGGCCCTCGACGGAGAGCCTGCTGTCGTGCGTCCGTTCCCGCTCGTCGTCGCGCGCCTGGACCACGGCCAGCCGGTTGGCGCGGTAGCGGAGTGTCAGGGGCGCGCCGTTGAGATTGCCCACCACGAGGGGGTACCGGTCGGCGAGCCCGACCTGCTGGGCGGCGCTGAGCGAGGCGAAGAACGCGGCCAGCCGCTTCGGCGGCGAGTGGGGGTCGGGCAGATCGAAGAGACCGACGCGACCCTTGTCCCAGGCGGAGAGCGCCCTTGTCCGTGCCGTGCCGTCTTCGCCGTGCCGCTGGAGCGCGGTCCATCCGGTGGACGCCAGCATCACGAAGACCACGGCGAGTGCCAGCAGGGTGCGCCATGCGGTGAGGGACGGGGAGGAGTCTGGAGAAGTCACTGCGCGACACACTAGGAGAAGCCCGGTGCTCCCCGTGGTGAGCGTGAGACAGATCACCCCTTTTGGACGGGCGAACTGGCGTTTGTTAACCCCCTGTCGGGGTAGCGGACACGCAGTGGTGCTCAGATGTGGCGTACGTAACAGGGCGCAAGGTGCGAATCGGCCTTGCCCGGAGAGTCGCTGAGCGCCGTTCAGGGTCGGTGCGCGCGCGGCCAGTCGCCCGCGAGAGTGGGCACGAGCTGGTCCAGATACGACTCCGTCAGCTCAAGCAGCCCGTCCAGGCCCGTCTCGCGCTGTCCCCACAGCCTGCCCGTCACCCGCATCACCCCGGAGAACGCGGCGACGGCCACGCGCGGACGGGGATCCGTCTCCACATCGAGCCCCTCGCGCTCGGCGATCACCAGCGCGACCCGCTCCTCCATCTCCGTGACGCGCCGCAGATGCGCGGCCAGCAGCGAGGGCGTGGATTCGATCATCCGGTAGGTGCGCAGACGCAGCTCGACCGGGACCAGGGCCTCGATCGCCTCGTTGATGGAGTTCCAGGCGCCCAGCACCGCGTTGTGCATGGCCTCGAACGGGGCTTCCCGGGGCGGACGTTGCCGGCATTCAGCTGCCGCTGGACCCGTCGCTGGAACAGGCGGCCGAGATCGGTGTCGCCCCGCCCGCGCTGGCCGAGGCGCCCGGCGTGACGCCGGACATCTTCGCCAAGATCACCGGGGTCATGCAGGACACCTTCGTGTCCGGGATGAGCCCGGCGTTCCTGGTCGCCGGTGTGGTGGCGGTGGTCGCGGCGTTCGTCGCCACCCGGACCAAGCGCGGAGACAACGCGGACGCGGCCGGAGGCGGCGTGCACATCTGACGCGACGCCATGCGCGAGTCGGCGTCGGCGTCCAAGTCGGCGTCGGCGTCCGCGTCAACATGGTGCGATTCGGCGCGACTGCCCCGCCCGGACATCCCGGCGGGGCCGTCGCCTTTTCGGGTGGAGCCGGGCACGATCCTCTTCCCGTGGCGCGGGCCGCCGGGCCAGAGTGCGGACAACTGATCAGCACCACACGGGGGTTCATCATCATGCGTACAGCGACGCGTACAGCCATGCGCACGACCACACCTGCCACCCTGCTCACCGCCGCCACCCTGGCCGCCGCCACGGTCCTGCTGCCGGCCGCAGCCCCGGCCGCCGAAGCCGCCGCCGCACCACGCGACGCGTGCGGACCCGGCGAACTCTGTCTGTGGGGAAAACCGGATTTCCGCGGCGCCCGCCAGACCCATGAGCTCTTCCGCACCGAGATCCAGAGCTGTGTCCCGCTGCCGCCGGGCACCGACGCCCAGTCCCTGGTCAACCGCACCGGACGGCCCGTCACCACCTACCAGTCGCACGAGTGCGAGGAGACCGGCGAGTTCGAGACGTACCCCGGAAACGGCACCTGGGTTCCGCGGTCGCCCTACCGCGTGCGGGCCTTCAAGGTCTGGGAGCGCTGAGCGGGGGTACCCGACTTTCCAGACAGCCCACATCCACCGACACAGGGAGTGATGATGACGGGCTTCGGAAACACCCGGACACGCAAGCACCCTCGTTCACGCGGCCGGATGGGGTCGCGGAACGGGACGGATCGCGTGACCATCGGAATAGTCGGCCTGGTCTTCGCAGTCGCGGGCCTGTTCGTCCTGTCGATCGTGCTCGGCCCGCTGGCCATCGTGCTCGGCTGGCTGGGCATGGGCAGGCGCTGGAGCACCGCGTACGTACCCGCGGTGATCGCCTTCGCGCTCGGTATCGTCGACACCGTACTGGCGCTCATGTGGCTGGTCTGACCGGCCACTTCGGTACCCACCGAAGGACCGGCCAGCGGAATCAGACCGGTGTGCGGCCGGCTGTCGTACCGTCGGCCTCCCGCTCTTGAGCGGGCAGGGCGGCACCCGACAGCCGGCCCACTTCCGCGCGCAGTGCCCGCACTTCCTCGGTCAGCAGCTCGATCGCTGCCGTCTGGCGCTTCTCGCCCGCGCTCTCCTGCTCGAAGCGGGAGATGAACCAGGTGGCGATGTTCGCCGTGATCAGCCCGAGCAGCGCGATCCCGCTCAGCATCAGACCGATGGCGAGCAGCCGCCCGAGCCCGGTCGTCGGCGAGAGATCGCCGTACCCCACCGTGGTCATCGTCGTGAACGACCACCACACCGCGTCGCCCAGGGTCTTGATGTTCCCGTCGGGGGAGTCCCGTTCGACCTCCAGGACGGCGAGCGAACCGAACATCATCAGCCCGGCGACCGAGCCCACCACATAGGTCGTGAGCCTGATCTGGCTCGCGATCCTCGCCCGCTGCCCGACCAGCAGCAGTGTCGCGACGACGCGCAGCAGCCGCAGCGGCGCCACCATCGGGAGCAGTACGGCGAGCAGATCCAGCGGATGACGGCGTACGAACTGCCAACGGGCGCGGGCCAGTACGAGCCGCACCGCGTAGTCGGCGGCGAACAGACCCCACACCACCCACTCGACGAGCGTGCAGGCGCGGGTGAGGGCGCTGTCCGCGTCGGGCATCACGATGGGCAGGGCGTACGCGACGCCGAAGAGCAGCGCGAGCGCCAGCAACGGCCGCTGCGTGCGGCGCTCCCAGCGGACGCGCGAGGGTATTTCCTTCATGGCCGAAAAGAGTAGGCAACGCGACGCCCAGCCGGAACCGCGACAAGCCCCCTCGACGAGCGGTGGCCGGTCCCTTACCCACGGGACCGGCCACCTGCCGCGTACTGCTCGCTACTTGGCGCCTACGCGTCGCCGCCCGCGGCGCCCGGGTCCGCCGCCGCCACGTCCAGCAGCTGGTAGCGGTCCACCGCCTGCTTCAGCACCGAGCGGTCGACCTTGCCCTCCCTGGCGAGCTCCGTGAGCACCGTCAGAGCGATCGACTCAGCGTCGATGTGGAAGAACCGGCGGGCCGCGCCACGCGTGTCCGCGAAGCCGAAACCGTCCGCGCCCAGCGACTGGTACGTCCCCGGCACCCAGCGCGAGATCTGGTCCGGCACGGACCGCATCCAGTCCGAGACCGCGACGAACGGGCCCTCGGCGCCGGAGAGTTTGCTCGTCACGTACGGAACCCGCTGCTCCTCCTCCGGGTGGAGCAGGTTGTACCGCTCCACCTCGACGGCCTCACGGCGCAGCTCGTTCCACGACGTCGCCGACCACACGTCCGCGCGCACGTCCCAGTGCTCGGCCAGGAGCCGCTGTGCCTCGACGGCCCACGGCACGGCCACGCCGGACGCCATGATCTGCGCCGGGATCGAGCCCCGCTCGCCCTGCTTGAAGCGGTAGACGCCCTTGAGGATGCCCTCGACGTCCACGTTCTCGGGCTCGGCCGGGTGCTGGATCGGCTCGTTGTAGACCGTCAGGTAGTAGAAGACGTTCGGGTCCTCGCCCGGGTGCGGCTGCCCGTACATCCGGCGCAGCCCGTCCTCCATGATGCGCGCGATCTCGTAGCCGAACGCCGGGTCGTAGCTGACACAGCCCGGGTTGGTCGAGGCGAGCAACTGCGAGTGGCCGTCGGCGTGCTGGAGACCCTCACCGGTCAGGGTCGTGCGCCCGGCGGTCGCGCCCAGTACGAAACCGCGCGCCAGTTGGTCGGCCATCTGCCAGAACTGGTCGCCGGTCCGCTGGAAACCGAACATCGAGTAGAAGACGTACACCGGGATCAGCGGCTCGCCGTGCGTCGCGTACGCCGAACCCGCCGCGA
This sequence comes from Streptomyces sp. NPDC051217, assembly GCF_044455465.1. Lineage (NCBI taxonomy): Bacteria > Bacillati > Actinomycetota > Actinomycetes > Kitasatosporales > Streptomycetaceae > Streptomyces > Streptomyces sp. NPDC051217. The sequence continues at coordinate 182,756 of NZ_JBITEV010000003.1, read as the reverse complement.
TCAGCGACGCCGTACAGCCCGCCTCCGAGATGCCGTCGTGCAGCATCTGCCCGGTCGGCGACTCCTTGTAGGCGAGAAGCAGTTCACGGTCGACCGACTCGTACTGCTGGCCCAGCGGGTTGTAGATCTTCGCGCTCGGGAAGAACGCGTCCATACCGAACGTGCGGTACTCGTCGGGCGCGATCAGTACGAAACGCTTGCCGATCTCCTTGTCCCGCATGAGGTCCTTCAGTACCCGCACGAACGCCATGGTCGTCGCGATCGACTGCTGACCGGAGCCCTTCTTCGCAGCCGCGTACGCCTTGTCGCCCGGCAGCTGGAGCGCCTTCGAGCGCACCACACGGGTCGGTACGTAGCCGTCCAGGCTCTTGCGCTGGTCGTGCATGTACTGGATCTCTTCCGAGTCCCTGCCCGGGTGGTAGTACGGCGGCTGTCCGTCCTCCAGCTGGTCGTCCGTGATCGGCAGGTGCAGCCGGTCGCGGAAGCCCTTCAGGTCGGCGACGGTCAGCTTCTTCATCTGGTGCGTCGCGTTGCGGCCCTCGAAGTTCGGACCCAGCGTCCAGCCCTTCACGGTCTGCGCGAGGATCACCGTCGGCTGACCCTTGTGCGCCTTGGCCGCCGCGTACGCCGCGTACACCTTCTTGTGGTCGTGACCGCCGCGCCCCAGATGCAGGACCTGCTCGTCCGACATGTTCTCGACCATGGCGCGCAGCCGCTGGTCGTCACCGAAGAAGTGCTCGCGGATGTACGCGCCGGTCTCCGTGGCGTATGTCTGGAACTGCCCGTCCGGCGTCGTGTTCAGCCGGTTGACCAGCACACCGTCACGGTCCTGCGCGAGCAGCGGGTCCCAGGAGCGGTCCCAGACCAGCTTGATCACATTCCAGCCGGCGCCACGGAACTGCGACTCCAGCTCCTGGATGATCTTGCCGTTTCCGCGCACCGGGCCGTCGAGCCGCTGAAGGTTGCAGTTGACGACGAAGGTCAGATTGTCCAGACCCTCACGGGCCGCGATCGACAGCTGTCCCAGCGACTCCGGCTCGTCCATCTCGCCGTCGCCCAGATACGCCCACACATGCGACCGGGAGGTGTCGGCGATGCCGCGGGCCTCCATGTAGCGGTTCATCCGGGCCTGGTAGATCGCACCGAGCGGGCCGAGACCCATCGAGACGGTCGGGAACTCCCAGAAGTCCGGCATCAGCCGCGGATGCGGGTAGCTGGACAGCCCGTCCGGGGCCTTCGACTTCTCCTGACGGAAGGCGTCGAGCTGCGCCTCGCTGAGCCGGTCGAGCAGGAAGGCGCGGGCGTAGATGCCCGGGGACGCGTGTCCCTGGAAGAAGATCTGGTCGCCGCCGTCACCGCCGTCCTTGCCCCGGAAGAAGTGGTTGAAGCCCACGTCGTACAGGGAGGCGGAGGACGCGAAGGTGGCGATATGACCGCCGACGCCGATCCCCGGACGCTGCGCGCGGGAGACCATCACCGCGGCGTTCCAGCGGGTCGCGTTGAGGATCTTCCGCTCGATCTCCTCGTTGCCGGGGAAGAACGGCTCGTCCTTGGTGGCGATCGTGTTGACGTAGTCGGTGCTGCGCATCTCGGGCACGGCCACGCGCTTCTCGCGCGCGCGCTCGATCAGGCGGAGCATCAGATAGCGGGCGCGCTCACGCCCCCGCTCGTCGACGGCGGCGTCGAGCGAGTCGAGCCACTCCTGGGTCTCCTCGGGATCAAAGTCCGGGACCTGGCTGGGAAGGCCGCCAATGATGATCGGGTTGCGATCGGATCCGGAAGCCACACTTTTCCTTCGCTGTTCGGGTCGTGTCGGGCCCCGCATCCGGGCCGGTCGTCCGACCGGCCACACCATCCATGCGGGGCACGCCTGTGGGTCCTGCGGGTACTGCGCTGGTGCTTGGGGGTGCTTGCCTCTTCTGCCGCCAGGGAACAGGCACGAAAGCGGGCCGTACGGCGTTCTCCATCGTGTACCGCGCCGACGGAAACGTCACCTCTACCGAGGGGTAACCCACACACTGCGACGAATTCCGCGGGACAACGTCGCCCGCTTGGTCGTCCGCCGTGTTCCGGGTCCGGCCAAACCGGAATCTTACGCCCAAGGCGGCTATGCGTTTCGTTCGGTCGTTCGGACCTGATTGGCCTACCGAAGCCGCGTAGGATGACAAAAAGGGAAGAAGCTCTCCGGGGCCATCACGGGCCGTGTTAGCGGGGTGTCAGGAGATGCGGTGAAGCGGCCCGGAACGTACCCGTTTCGGCGGTCTCGGCCGTCGGGTACTTGCGCGATCCGCCCGGCCCGTGTGGACTACGGCCAGCGCCCCGCGTACGCGCGTGGCTGAAGCATTTTCCAAAACATGATCAGGAGGCAATCCGTGAGCGCGACCGCGGACCACGCGGAGGAACGAACCAACGTTGCCGCGAGGCTTGGGTTCGAACCCGGACAGGTGGTCCAGGAGATCGGCTACGACGAGGACGTCGAGCAGGAGCTCCGTGAGTCCATCGAGGCCGTCATCGGCCAGGAGCTCGTCGACGAGGACTACGAGGACGTGGCCGACGCCGTCGTTCTCTGGTTTCGCGACGACGACGGCGACCTGACGGACGCGCTGGTGGACGCCATCGGTCTGATCGACGAAGGCGGGGCGGTCTGGCTGCTGACGCCCAAGACCGGCCGTGACAACTACGTCGAGCCCAGCGACATCAACGAGGCCGCACAGACCGCCGGCCTGGCGCAGACCAAGAGCATCAACGCGGGCAAGGACTGGACCGGCAGCCGACTGGTCACGCCCAAGGCGGCGAAGTCCAAGCGCTGAGAACCGGCGCCGCATCCGAGCGCGAAAGCCGAAGCGGCGGCCGGGCAGACATGCCTCGCAAGCCTCGCACGCACTGACGGCCCCCGCCGGCATCCGCCGCCGGGGGCCCTTGCGTAGGGTGTCGGGAGTGGTCGGCACGGCCGGGGGGCGTGGGGACCGTGGGCGAGGGGAGCACGGCCCATGACGGAGAGAGTGGCGGGGATGGGGACTGGGACAGCGGCGGGGACGGGACCGGCGGGGATCGAGGTCGGCGCGCGGGCGCCGGACTTCACCCTGAAGGACAACCACGGGCGGACCGTACGGCTCTCCGACTTCCGGGCCGGCCCCGACGACGACGGCAAGAACGTGGTGCTGATCTTCTACCCGTTCGCCTTCACCGGCGTCTGCACCGGCGAGCTCCGCGCGCTCCGCGACGAGCTGCCCACCTTCGTCAACGACGACACCCAGCTGCTCGCGGTGTCCACCGACTCCATCCACACCCTGCGGATCTTCGCCGATCAGGAGGGGCTGGAGTACCCGCTGCTCTCGGACTTCTGGCCGCACGGGGAGACCTCGCGGGCGTACGGGATCTTCGACGAGGACAAGGGCTGCGCGCTGCGCGGCACCTTCGTCATCGACAAGGCGGGCATGGTGCGCTGGACGGTCGTCAACGCCCTCTCGGACGCACGTGACCTTGACGACTACGTCAAGGCTCTTGCCGCACTGTGACGACAACTCGCCACCTGTGATCGCGGTATCTCGGGAAAAGCCTTGTGGGAGCGGGCTTGTCCGCTGTAAACCGCACAAGGGGTGGGAACCGGTCACTAGGATCCAGTCGTTGATCCGATGCCAATTGCACCAGGGGGCGCGCTACGCGCGGTGACGGCTGCCGAAACGGCCGGTGCCGGGGCGGCGCCCCTGTGAAACCCATCAAGGGAGGACTCGTGGGAGTCAGCCTCAGCAAGGGCGGCAACGTCTCGCTGACCAAGGCCGCGCCCAACCTGACCGCGGTCACCGTGGGTCTGGGCTGGGACGTCCGCACGACCACCGGTAACGACTTCGACCTCGACGCCAGCGCTCTGCTGACGAACGCCGAGGGCAAGGTCACGAGTGACGGAAACTTCATCTTCTTCAACAACCTCAAGAGCCCGGACGGCTCGGTCGAGCACACCGGCGACAACACCACCGGTGAGGGCGAGGGCGACGACGAGGCGATCAAGGTCAACCTCGCCGCGGTCCCCGCGGATGTCGACAAGATCGTGTTCCCGGTCTCGATCTACGAGGCGGAGAACCGCCAGCAGTCCTTCGGCCAGGTGCGCAACGCGTTCATCCGCGTCGTCAACCAGGCGGACAACAACGAGTTGGCTCGGTACGACCTGTCCGAGGACGCGTCGACGGAGACGGCGATGGTCTTCGGAGAGCTTTACCGAAATGGCGCCGAGTGGAAGTTCCGCGCCATCGGACAGGGGTATGCCTCTGGCCTGCGTGGCATCGCGCAGGACTTCGGCGTCAACGTCTGAGCCGCTGATCTGTCGTCCGGCGTCGCACATCCGAGTGCGGCGCCGGACGCGCCTCACCGTGCGGGGTTCGTACCCGCACACGCACCACGAGCACGGCGTCAGGCGCGCCGTGCCCGGCACCACGTCACCTCGGGGAGGACTCACCAATCATGGGCGTCACACTCGCCAAGGGGGGCAATGTCTCCCTCTCCAAAGCCGCACCGAACCTCACCCAGGTGTTGATCGGTCTCGGCTGGGACGCACGCTCCACCACCGGAGCGGACTTCGACCTCGACGCCAGCGCACTGCTCTGCCAGTCAGGGCGCGTACTCGGCGACGACTGGTTCATTTTCTACAACAACCTCACCAGCCCCGACGGTTCCGTCGAGCACACGGGCGACAACCTGACCGGTGAGGGCGACGGCGACGACGAGTCCCTGCTGGTCAACCTCCCCGCCGTGCCCGCCAATGTCGACAAGATCATCTTCCCGGTGTCGATCCATGACGCCGACGCCCGGGGGCAGACCTTCGGCCAGGTCAGCAACGCGTTCATCCGCGTCGTCAACCAGGCGGACGGTCAGGAACTGGCGCGGTACGACCTGACCGAGGACGCCTCGACGGAGACCGCGATGATCTTCGGCGAGCTCTACCGCTATGGGGGCGAGTGGAAGTTCCGTGCAGTGGGACAGGGGTACGCGTCGGGTCTTCGAGGCATCGCTCTAGACTTCGGGGTCAACGTTTCGTAAAGCAGTGCTCTGCGCGGGGGAAAACCCGTTAGATACCAGATGGGGTAGCCAGTGATCCTGAAAACCTTCGGCTGGTCGTTCGCCATTACGGCGCTCGGCCTTGCCTTCGCGGCCTGGCAGTGGGGGTGGGAGGCGTTCGGGATCGTACTGATCCTGTCGATCCTTGAGATCTCCCTGTCGTTCGACAACGCCGTTGTCAATGCGGGAATCTTGAAGAAGATGAATGCCTTCTGGCAGAAGATCTTCCTCACGATCGGCATCTTGATCGCCGTGTTCGGTATGCGGCTGGTGTTCCCCGTCGCCATTGTGGCGATCAGCGCCAAGGTAGGCCCCATCGAGGCCGTCCAGTTGGCGCTGGACAACCCCGAGAAGTACGAGTCGCTCGTCACCGACGCGCACCCGGCGATCGCCGCCTTCGGTGGCATGTTCCTTTTGATGATCTTCCTGGACTTCATCCTCGAAGAGCGTGACATCAAGTGGCTCAGCTGGCTGGAGCGTCCGCTGGCCAAGCTCGGCAAGGTCGACATGCTGTCGGTCTGCGTCGCGTTGATCATTCTGCTCGTCACCGCGATGACGTTCGCGACGCACGCGCACACCAGCAGCGGGTACGCCGACAAATCGGCGACCGTCCTGCTCTCCGGTGTCGCGGGTCTGGTCACTTACCTCGCCGTCAACGGGCTCTCCAGCTTCTTCGAGAACAAACTCGAAGAAGAGGAGGAGCGCGAACACGAGGAGGAGGAGAGGGCCAAGGCCGAGGGCAAGCAGGTCTCGGCGGTCGGCCTCGCCGGCAAGGCCGCGTTCTTCCTCTTCCTCTACCTCGAAGTCCTTGACGCCTCCTTCTCGTTCGACGGAGTCATCGGCGCCTTCGCCATCACGAACCACATCTTCTGGATGGCGCTCGGCCTCGGTATCGGCGCGATGTACGTCAGGTCGCTCACCGTCTACCTCGTCCGCCAGGGCACGCTCGACGACTACGTCTACCTGGAGCACGGCGCCCACTACGCGATCGGCGCGCTCGCCGCGATCCTGCTCATCACCATCGAGCACGAGATCAGCGAGATCATCACCGGCCTCGTCGGTGTGATCCTGATCGCCGCCTCGTTCTGGTCATCCGTGGTCCGCAACAGGCGAGTTGGGGTCGAAGGTGACGAGGATTCGGAGGACAAGAAAACAGTCGCTGTCTGAGTCCCCCTCCGGGGTGTGACCAGGAGGGGATAGAGGGAACGCTCTGAGCGGGGCGGCCTGAGGCGGAAGCCTTCCGGCCGTCCCGCTGTTCATGTCTTGTACGGCAACGGATGGTGGGGGTGGGGTGGGGATGGCCTTCTGGGACAATCTATGGCGAGGCAAGGCATCGCAATTCGATTCGGGCAGCGCCTCGACGAACTCGATCGAGCTGACCAAGCGCAATCCGTCGGTCTCGCTCACCAAGCAGGGCGCGGCCACGGGGAACCTACGGGTCAACCTGTCGTGGCGGATGCGTACTTCGGACATCGAGGGACGGTCGAGGCAGGGGAACGGACTGCTGCGGCACCCCTTCAAGCTCTTCAAGCCCGATGTGGTGCAGGCGCACACCCTGGGCGTGGTGAACGTCGACCTCGACATCGGCTGCATGTACGAACTGGCGGACGGCAGCAAGGGCGTTGTGCAGCCGCTGGGCGGGTTCTTCGGCAGCCTGAACGAGCCGCCTTACGTCAAACTCAGCGGTGACGACCGCTTCGGCGCCCCTTCGGGCGAGACGATATTCATCAACCTCGACCACCGCGAGGAGTTCAAGCGGCTGCTCGTCTTCGTCTACATCTACGACCGCACCCCGGCCTTCGACCGGACACACGCCAACGTCACGCTCTACCCGAGCAACGGCCCGCGTGTCGAGATCGAACTGGACGAGCGGGCCCCGCAGGCCCGGTCCTGCGCGGTCTTCTCGATGGAGACCGTCAAGGGTGAGCTGGTGGTACGGCGCGAAGTGAAGTTCGTGTACGGCTTCCAGGCGGAGCTGGACCGGCTGTACGGGTGGGGCCTGCAGTGGGGACGGGGCTACAAGACGAAGACCTGAGCCGCCGCCCCGGCCGCGACGGTTACGCCCTGGGCCGTTTCTGACAAATCCCGCCTGGCGCGCGACGCCCTGCCCGCACGCTCGCCGCGTTGTCGGACTCATTCACGTACGTCCAGTACGAGAATGATCCTCCGGCTTGCGATCGCACGCACCGACGAGTCATCAGCCGCTCCGCGGCGGGCGCGCGCCCCGCCCTGCGGGCGGACGGCGCCATGTGTCGGGCACGCCCTAGGGGCGTACGAACTGCGGCCCCATCGGCGGCAGCCGGAAATTGGGGTCGGGCGCGGGGGCCGCCGCCGCGGCCGGCTGCGGATAGCCGTACGCGGGAGCCCCCTGCGGCAACGGCGCCGACTGCGGTGGCTGAGGACCCGGGGCCGACGCGTGCGGGTAGCCGTAACCGGGCTGTGCCGACGCCGGCTGTGGATACCCGTAGGCCGGCTGGCCCGACGCGGGCTGCGGATAGCCGTAGCCGGGCTGCCCCTGCGGCTGCCCCGGGAACTGCGGCTGCCGCGTCGGCGGTACGGCCGGTGCCTGCGGGGCGGCGTGCGCCGCGGCGTGGTGATTGGGCGGGCCGGGAAGCTGGGCGGTCGCCCCCTCCGAGCCCGGCGCCGCCCGGCCGGCCCCGTCGGCCCCTTCCGTCTCGTCGACCGAGATGCCGAAGGCCGTGGCCAGTCCGATCAGACCGGTCGGATACCCCTGGCCCACGGCCCGGAACTTCCACCGGTTCCCGCGCCGGTAGAGCTCGCCGCAGATGATCGCGGTCTCCTCGCCGGTCTCCGGGCGCACATCGAAGACGGCCAGCGGGTCGCCGTCTGCCTGACCCGCGTCGTACAGCAGAACCTGTAGGTCGCGCACGTGCTGGAAGCTCGCCCCGTCCGACGACGCCGCGAGCACCACTTGGTCTACGCTCGGATCGAGGGCCGCCAGATCGGCCTCGACGGTGTCGGTGAGGCCCTCGGGCACCTGCTTCTTGGGCAGCCGCCGTACCAGGCCCGACGGGTGACGAGGCTGATTGTAGAAGACGAAGTCCTCGTCCGAGCGCACACGCCCCTCAGGGCCCAGCAGGAGCGCGGACGCGTCCACGTCGGGAATCCCCGCCCCCGGGCTCCAGCGCAGCACGGCCCTTACGGCCATGGCATCGAGGGGAACGTTCGAGCCCTTCACCATCGCGTGCGTCATGCCCGTCATCCTGCCTCCCCGCAGGCCGCCCGGACAACGTGGGGGCATGGTGGAGAGGAGCGTGGCGGGCACGGGACAGGGGCGAGAACTGGACGAGTTACCTGAAATTCATGCACGGGAGGAACTCATGACTACCGTCCATACGTACTATTACCGGCCACATGTCAACACGACCACCGTGGCAGTACGGGGGAAGTAAATGCGTCACTTCGGGCATATTCCGCCCCCTGCTCGGCAGGCGTTGTTCCACCGGGAGCCCGGCGAGTTCACCGCGGCCTCCCCGGCACACATGCTGTCGACGGCCCTCGGAGCCACCCTCTACAGCCCCGCGACCAGGCCACAGCTGGCGGACGACGTGGTCAAGCTGGCGGGGCGAGGGGTCGTGTCGATGGTGCTGTGCCTGGAGGATTCCATCGACGACTCCGAGGTCGAGTGGGCCGAGGAGAACCTGGTCAGGCAGCTCGCCGACCTCGACAGGCGCGGTGTGGAGCTGCCGCTTCTGTTCGTCCGGGTCCGTGAGCCGGACCAGATATCCGACCTCGTACGCCGACTCGGCCCCGCCGCACAGATCCTGTCCGGATTCGTACTGCCGAAGTTCACGGATGAGCGGGGGGTGCCTTTCCTTGAGGCGCTGATTTCAGCCGAACATGAGAGCGGGCTCCGGCTCTTCGCCATGCCCGTACTCGAGTCGCCCGAGCTGCTGCATCTGGAAACGCGGACCGACACCCTCACCGGCATCGCCCACACGGTCGACAAATACCGGGACCGGGTACTGGCGCTGCGGCTCGGCGTCACGGACTTCTGCTCCGCGTACGGACTCCGCCGCTCGCCCGATATGACGGCGTACGACGTACGCATCATCTCCGCCGTCATCGCCGACGTGGTGAACGTCTTCGGCCGCTCCGACGGCACGGGCTTCACGATCACCGGCCCGGTCTGGGAGTACTTCCGGCTCCACGAGCGGATGTTCAAGCCGCAGCTGCGCCAGAGCCCCTTCCTCGCGGGACGGGCTGAGGAGCTGCGCACGGCGCTCATCGAGCACGACCTCGACGGACTGCTGCGCGAGATCCAGCTCGACCAGGCCAACGGCCTGGTGGGCAAGACCTGCATCCATCCCTCGCACGTCATGCCGGTGCACGCGCTGTCGGTGGTCAGTCACGAGGAGTTCAGCGACGCCCAGGACATCCTGCGGCCGGAGCGGGGCGGCGGAGGCGTGCTGCGCTCCTCGTACACGAACAAGATGAACGAGGTGAAGCCCCACCGGGCGTGGGCAGAACGCACCATGCGGCGCGCCGAGGTCTTCGGCGTCGCGAGGGAGGACATCGGCTTCGTGGAGCTGCTGGCCGCCGGGCTGGTGGCGTGAGCGTGCCGGGCACGCCGCCGGACGACGACGGGACGGGCGAGATCAAGATCGAGAACGCGGACGAGACGGCAGAGGAGAACGGCGACGTGACGTGGTCCGGGTCGTGGGTCACCGAACGGCTGGGCATAGAGCTCGCCGGCGGGGACGAACTGCGCGAACTGCTGGGCGTGGCCCTGCGGCGCAACCCCAAGCGCGCCCACCTCCTCGTCTCGAACGTCCTCGGCAAACATGTCCCCCAGCGGCCCTCCGTCGTGCACGGTGCCGGGGTCGCCCTCGGCGAACGCGTGCGGGACCTGCTGGGTGACGCCGTGGAGCAGACCGTGGTCCTCGGCTACGCGGAGACCGCGACCGGCCTCGGCCACTCGGTGGCCGACGGTGTGGCGGACGCCCCGTATCTGCACTCCACCCGCCGCCCGGTGCCGGGTGTCGCCTCCGCGGGCGGCTTCGAGGAGTCCCACTCGCACGCCACCTCGCACCTCCTGCTGCCGGAGCGGCCTGATCTGCTGGCGGGCGAGGGGCCGCTGGTTCTCGTGGACGACGAGTTCTCCACGGGGAACACCGTTCTCAACACGATTCGCGCTCTGCACGCCCGCTACCCGCGCCGGTGGTACGTGATCGTGGCTCTCGTCGACATGCGCTCGGCCGCCGACCAGGGACGGCTCGCGGAATTCGCCCAGGAGATCGGTGCCCGCGTCGACCTGGTGGCGATGGCCTCGGGCACGGTCACGCTGCCGGAGGGCGTACTGGCCCGGGGCCAGGCACTGGTCGCGGAGTACGACTCCGCTTCGGGGGAGGCCGCGGAGGCTCCAGCCCCCACGGCGGACGGCGACCTCGTGCGCGTACCGCTCGGCTGGCCCGCAGGGCTGCCCGACGGCGGGCGGCACGGCTTCACGCCCGCCCACCGCGCCCGCCTGGAGGGCGCCGCGCCCGGCATGGCCGCCGCGCTCGCCCGTAACCTCGGCGACGCCCGGCGCGTCCTCGTCCTCGGCTTCGAGGAGCTGATGTACGCGCCCCTGCGCCTCGCCCTGGAGCTGGAGCGCTCCGTCCCCGGCATCGAGGTCCGCTACTCGACCACGACCCGCTCGCCCGTCCTCGCCGTGGACGACCCGGGCTACGCGATACGCAGCCGCCTCGTCTTCCCGGCCCACGACACCGCGGCCTTCCCCGCCGGGGAGGCGGCCGGCGACGGCGCCGGCGACCGGTACGCCTACAACGTGGCCGGTGGCGGTTTCGACGCCGTCGTCGCGGTCGTCGACTCCCTGGGTGACTCCCCGGAGCTGCGTGCCCCCGGCGGCCTGCTCGCCCAGCTCGCCGCCCATGTCCCGCGAGTCCTGCTCGCCGTCGTCCCCTCGTACCTCCCCGCCCTCCCGCACCTCCCCGACCGGCAGGAATCCCCCGTGCTGCCCGACCCCCTGCGTGGCCCCGCCTTCTCCTCGTACGCCGCCGACGACGTCGGCTGGCTCCTCCAGGACCTGTCCGACGTGGAACTGGAAGCGCCGACGGAGGAGCGCGAAGAGGCGATCCAGAGCGGTGGCGCCCACTACGCGGAGTCACTGCCCGTGGAGTACCAGCCGAGCGCCGAGTACCAGGAACTCTTCCGCTCCGCGCTCGGCGCCTCCGCCGCCCGCATAGCCCGCGCCGTCGGCACCGTCACCGAGACCGTGCTGGCCGAGCACCCGCAGCGCTACGCCGACCCCGCCTCGCCGGAAGCCACCCAGGCCCTGCCCGTCCTGGTCTCCCTCGCCCGCGCCGGCACACCCGTGGGTGTCCTGATGCGCCGCTGGGCCCAGCACCGGCACGGCCTGGATCTGCCGCACTACGCCATCTCCATCGTGCGCGGCCGTGGCATCGACACCAACGCCATCCGCTGGCTCGCGGCCCACCACAACCCGGCCGACATCGTCTTCGTCGACGGCTGGACCGGCAAGGGCGCCATCACCCGCGAACTGGCCGACGCGCTGGCCGAGTTCGGCGGCTTCCACCCCGAGATCGCCGTACTCGCCGACCCCGGCGGCTGCGTACGGACCTACGGCACCCGTGAGGACTTCCTCATCCCCTCCGCCTGCCTCAACTCCACGGTCTCCGGGCTCATTTCCCGCACCGTCCTGCGCGCCGACCTCGTCGGCCCGGACGACTTCCACGGCGCGAAGCACTACCGTGAACTCGCGAGCGCCGATGTGTCCGGCTACTTCCTGGACACCGTCGCCGCCCGCTTCGACGACGTCGCGGACGCGGTGGACACCGAGGTCAAGGAGCTCCTCTCCACCGACCGCGCACCCACCTGGGAAGGCTGGGCCGCCGTCGAGCGGATCAGCGAGGAGTACGGCATCCACGACGTGAACCTCGTCAAACCCGGCGTCGGCGAGACCACCCGCGTCCTGCTGCGCCGCGTCCCCTGGAAGATCCTCGCCAAACGCGGTGCGGGAGCCGACCTCGATCATGTCCGGCTGCTCGCCGAGCAGCGCGGCGTACCGGTCGAAGAGGTCGACGGACTTCCCTACACCTGCGTCGGGTTGATCCACCCCCGCTACACCCGCGGCGCCACCGGTGCGGACGGTACGGCGGTGGCCACCTCGTGAACGCGCCCACCCCCTCACCCGCGCTGGTCGCCAGCGACCTCGACCGCACCCTCGTCTACTCGGCCGCCGCGCTCCAGCTCCCCATGCCGGACGCCGGGGCCCCCCGCCTGCTCTGCGTCGAGATCTACCAGAGCCGGCCCCTGTCGTACCTGACGGAGACGGCCGCCGGGCTGCTCGAGAACCTGGCCGCCACCTCGGTCTTCGTACCCACCACGACCCGCACCCGTGAGCAGTACTTCCGGATCCATCTGCCGGGTCCCGCCCCCCGGTTCGCGATCTGCGCCAACGGGGGGCATCTCCTCGTCGACGGCGAGTCCGACCCCGCCTGGCAGACCCGGGTGAAGGAGCGCCTCGCCGTGAGCTGCGCACCGCTCAGGGAAGTCAGGGAGCACCTTCTCGCCGCCGCCGACCCCGCCTGGCTGCTCAAGGAGCGCGTCGCCGAGGGCCTTTTCGCCTATCTCGTGGTCGACCGCGCGCTGCTGCCCGACGGCTGGGTGAAAGAGCTCTCCGAGTGGGCCGACGGCCGCGGCTGGACCGTCTCCCTCCAGGGCCGGAAGATCTACGCCGTACCGCGTCCGCTGACCAAGTCCGCCGCCATGCGTGAGGTCGCCCGGCGGACCGGCGCCGACCTGACCCTGGCCGCCGGTGACTCCCTCCTCGACGCCGACCTGCTGCTGGCCGCCGACCGAGGCTGGCGCCCCGGCCACGGCGAGCTGGCCGACACCGGCTGGAGCGCCCCGCACGTGGAGACGCTGACGGAGACCGGGGTGGCCGCGGGGGAGGAGATCCTGCGGCGGCTCACTCGCGCCGCCGCTCGTTACGGGACCTGATCACCCGTCTGGTCACGAACACCACGAGCGCGAGCAGGACGACGCCCAGCACCAGCTTCGAATACGTCGCGACATGGCCGCTCACCACTTTCCAGTTCTCGCCGAGCGAGTAGCCGGCCATGATGAACGCGGTGTTCCAGATCGCGCTGCCGAGTGCGGTCAGACCGACGAAGGCGGGCAGCGGCATTCTCTCCACGCCCGCGGGCACGGAGATCAGGCTGCGGAAGACGGGCACCATCCGGCCGAAGAAGACAGCTTTTCTGCCATGCCGGCCGAACCAGTCCTCGGCCTTCTCCATGTCCTTCGCCTTCACCAGCGGGACTTTGGACGCGAGGGCGATCGCTCTGTCCCGGCCGAGCCACGCCCCCAGCCAGTACAGGACGAGCGCGCCCACGACCGAGCCCGCCGTCGTCCACAGCACCGTCGCTGTCAGATTCAGCTTGCCGGTGCTGGCCGAGAAGCCCGCCAGCGGCAGGATCACCTCGCTGGGCAGGGGAGGGAACACATTCTCCAGGGCGATCGCCAGACCCGCGCCCGGTGCTCCGAGCGTGTCCATCAAGGTGTTGACCCACTGCTCGGGGCTGCTTGAGATCATGACTCCCACACTGGATGCCTGTTCAGGCCGCTCAGGCACCGCTGATCGAGGCGGCCTCGCCGGGCGGCGGACCGTATGGACTTATGAGGTTTCCCGCAGTGCGCGCGTACATGTACGGCCGTTAGCGTTGCGAAACGTGAACACAGCGGTGCGTCGTAGGGCACGGCTCACGGTCGGACTCGGCGTCGGCTACGGCACCTTCTTCCTCTACGGCTGGGCGATCATCGACATCGACCACGTGGGCTCGCTCGTGCTCTCCTCCTTCGGCGGCCTGTTCCTGATCTTCCTCTGTCTCCAGGGGGCCGTCGCAATCGCGCACTTCGAAGGCCAGTTGGCCCGGCACTACCTCGGGCCGAGCCCGCGGGAGGCGCTGGAGCGGCGTATCGAACAGCTCGCGGTCAGCCGGGCGGGAGTCGTGGACGTGGTGCACGAGGAGCGCCGCCGTATCGAGCGGGACCTGCACGACGGAGTGCAGCAGGGGCTCGTGGCCCTCGGGATACTGCTGGGCCGCGCCCGGCGCAGCAGTATCCCGGAGCACGTGGACGAACTGCTGCGCCAGGCGCACGAACAGAGCGGCCAGGCGACCTCGCGCAGCTCGCTCAGCGCCTGGCGCGTCTACCCGACGGTGCTGGACGAGGCGGGTCTGCGAGCAGCGCTGGAGACGGTCGCCGAACGGTCCCCGCTGCCGGTACGGCTGAGTTGCCGGCTCAGCGCCGAACCGCCGAAGGCGGCGGCCACCGTCGCGTACTTCGTCGTCTCCGAAAGCGTCACCAACGCGGTCAAGCACTCCGGAGCGACGGGCATCGGCGTACGAGTCGTCGAAGACACCCGCACCCTGCGAATAGAGGTCGCGGACGACGGCAAAGGCGGGGCCGACATGTCGGGCAGCGGTCTGTTCGGGCTGGCCCGCCGTGTCGAGGCCCTCGACGGGACCCTGCGGATAGACAGTCCGGCCGGCGGCCCCACCACCATCACCGCGGAGTTTCCATGCGAGTAGTCCTGGCCGAGGATTCGACCCTGCTGAGGGAGGGCCTGGTGCGGCTGCTCGCCGAGGAGGGGCACGAGGTGGTGGCCGCGGTCGCCGACGGGGAGGCGCTGCCGGCCGCCGTCTCCCGGAACCAGCCCGATGTGGTGGTCGCAGACGTGCGGATGCCGCCCTCACACACCGACGAGGGGCTGCGGGCCGCGCTGGAGATCCGTAAACGCTGGCCGGCGGTGGGGGTGCTGGTCCTCTCGCAGTACGTGGAGAAGCGGTACGCGCGGGAGTTGGTGACGGCCGACTCGGAGGGGGTCGGCTATCTCCTGAAGGACCGGGTGGTCCAAGTGGACGAGTTCCTGGACGCGTTGGAGCGGGTGGCAGCGGGGCGGGCGGCCTTCGACCCGGAGGTCGTACGGCAGTTGCTGGCCCGCTCCAACCGTACGGATCCGCTCTCCCGTCTCACCGAGCGCGAGCGGGAAGTGCTCGGTGAGATGGCGCAGGGGCATACGAACACGGCGGTCGCGCGGCGGCTGCACATCTCGGTGAGCGCGGTCGAGAAGCACTGCAACGCGATCTTCGACAAGCTGGAGATCAGGGGGACGGGCGGCTACAGCCGCCGCGTACTGGCCGTGCTGCGCTACCTCAACAGCTAGTGACCTGAATCAAAGATTCCCTGGTAGTTCGAGGCGTCTCGTCGAGTCGGGTCCAGTGGACTGCGACCCAGGTCAGTGGCAGCCGAGCCCCACCAGCTCGCTGGCGAGAACTACCGAAGAATCTCCGACTCGGGTCACTAGGGCCTGTCGTGCTCCTACGAGCAGCAGCCGCCACCGCAGCAGCCGCCTCCGCCTCCGGTCGAGGGGCCCGGCGCGGCGGCCGGTGAGCCCTTCGCCGAGCCGCCGACGGCGACGGTGGAGAGCAGCTTCACCGTGTCCTGGTGGCCGGCGGGGCAGGTGGCCGACGCCGAGGACTCCGCCATGGGACGGCTGAGTTCGAACGTGGTGTCGCAGGGGCGGCAGCGGTACTCGTAGCGAGGCATGGGGCCAGGTTATCCGGATGTCCGGTGCTCGCCGTGCCGGTGGGAGGTCACGGCACGGTGGGCGAGGGCCGCGCGCTTTTTGGCGGCGTCGCGGGTGCGCCGCTCGTGTTCCACCTGGGTCGGATGGCGGGCCCGCCAGTAGGGATTGTCGTGCGGCAGGCTGCCGCTGACTCTCCCGAACATGCCGAAGAACATGAGCAGCACGCCCACCACAAAGCTGAACAGCACGTTCTGAATGCGGAAGTTGAGGGGGTTGAATCCGCTGTCGATCAGCGCGAGATTCACGAAGCCGCTGAGGATGAACAGCACGCCGAGGATCATGTTCAGCGTCGAGGCGAAGTTCTTGCCGATCAGCATGCCGACGAAGAGCAGGACGCCGACGCCGATGGACAGGACGCTCAGCGCTCCGTTGGTGTTCAGACCGGCGGTGGTGTGACTGCCGGTGCTGAAGACACCGATCTGGTCGACCAGCCCGAGGATGCCGAACACGAGCAGCACCAGACCGATCAGTCCCGCGCCGATCCGGTACACCGTGCTCAGACGGTGGTCGACGGGCAGATGTTCATCGAGCCTGACCCGCCGCTTCTGTTGCCTGGTGGGCGGGCGGCGGGAAAGGGTCCCTTGACCGGACATGTGCGGCCCCCTTCAGCCATGCGTGCCGGTGTCCTGCGTATTTCAAGGATCGGCCCGGCGGGACGAGGGGACAAATCGGGCGGCTGGGCCGTGGCGGCTAGGTCGTGGTGGCGGGGCCGTGGCGGCCGGGCGGTGGCGGCCGGGCGGGACCCGGTCAGGCGCCCGCGCCCCGCTCGTCCCGGATCTCCCCGACGACGCGGACCGCCGTGTTGCGTACGGCTTCCGTCTCCATCAGGAAGTGCCACCAGTCGGGATGCCGGCCCTCCAGCCCGGCCACGGCCCGGTCCAGCCGTGCCACGGCGTCGTCCAAGGGGCGCGCGTGCCGGGGATCGGGCGTGTTGCGGCCCGCCATCGCGAGCCGCTGCGCGTCCCGTACGGCGAACCGCGTCCGGTCGATCTCCTGCTGCGGGTCCTTCGACACGGCATTGAGCCGCCGAAGACGGTCACCGGCGGCCGACACGGCCTCGTCCGTGGAGTTCAGCAGCGCCCGGACCGTGCTGAGCAGGGCCGTCGCGTCCGGCCACCGCTGCTCCTCGCGTGCCTTGGCGGCCTCCTTCAGCTTCTCCTCCGCCTGGTGCACGGAGGTCCCCGCCTGACCGGGCACGGACTGGAGGTCCTGCCAGCAGGCCGCGCTGAAACGGCGCCTCAGCTCGCTCAGGACGGGCTCCACCGTGCCCGCGCGCGTCGTCAGGGCCTGTGCGCGCGTACGCAGCGACACCAGCCGCCGGTCGATCTCCGCCGCGCGCTCGGGCAGCCGCTCGGCCTCGGCCCGTACGGCCTCGGCGTCCCGCAGCACCCGGTCGGCGCGCTGGATGGTCTCGGCCACGCCGTGCTGACCCGCGCCCTGGTTGAGCTTGGTCAGCTCCGGGCCGAGCGTGGCGAGCCGCGCCGCCAGGTCGTCGGCCCGCAGCCCGGAACCGCGCACCGCGTCGAGGGCGTTGCTCGCGGCGAGCAGCGTCTGCCGCGCCCGCTCCACGGCGGGCGCCAGCTGTGCGAGCTGCGTCTCCGCCTTGTCGAGCAGCGGGCCGAGCCCGCGCTCGAAGCGGTCCAGCTCGCCCTTGACCCGTACGAGCTCGTCCTTCGCCTTGGTCAGTTCCGTACGGGCCGTCGAGGCGACGGACGGCTCCAGATCGTCCCGGTCCAGGTCGTGGGCGTCGACGGCGTTGATGTAGCCGCTGCTGGCCTCGTCGATCCGCCGTCCCAGCGCCGCGAACTCGTCCGCGACCCGCCGGGCGCCCGGCGAGGTGTCCACGGCGGTGATCGTCTCTATGGAGATGCGCAGGTCACGCTGGGCGGTGTCCAGCTCGTAGAAAGCGGCGGCGGCGGCGTCCTTCGCGGCCTGCGCGCCGGCCCGCTGATTCTCGCCCCGCCCGCCGAACCAGCGCCGCGTCCCCCCGCCGGCGAAGGCTCCCGGCAGGGCCGCGACGAGCAACGGCACCGGCAGCAGCATCAGGGTGAGGACATCACGGACGCCACCCGCCCTCGCTCGTGCGTGCGGCTGCGCCTGTGTCGTCGCCGTCACATCCCTCTCCCGTGCCGATTACGCCCTGCCCAGGTTCATTCTCCCACCAGGAAGGGACGAACACACGGGTCGGTCAGTTCGCGCTTCGGACTGTGACTTTGCCGTTGTCGCTGTGGGCCTTCACCCGGTGGGCGCTGTCGTCGTCCGTGGGCACGTCCACGTCGACACGCCCGTTGTCGCTCTTGGCCGTCACGGCGTAGGCGGTGTCGGACTTCGGCAGGTCGATGGTGACGGACCCGTTGTCACTGACGGTGTCCACCGTGTCCGGCACGGAGGCGAGCTCCAGCCGCACCGCCCCGTTGTCCGACCGGGCGTGCACCGACTTGGACGAGACGCCCTCGGTCGTCACCTTGCCGTTGTCGCTGGACAGATCCAGCTTGCCGCTGGAGTTCCGTACCTCGACCGAACCGTTGTCGGAACGGAGGTTCAGCTCGGTCTCGAAGCCGTCGGCGCGGACCCTGCCGTTGTCGTTCCGCACCTTCACGGCCATGCCGCGCGGCACGCTCACCTCGTGCCGGGACTCGCAGTTGTTCACCACCGCCCGGCACTTCAGCTTCAGCGTGAGGGTCCCGTCCTCCAGCTTCCATACGGAGTCGGGCCCCGATCCGAGAAACACCCAGCCGTCGGCCTGCCGGGTCACCTCGATGTCCTTCACATCGGCCGGCACCAGATCGATGGAGGAGTTGTCCGCCGCGATGGTCAGTGTCTTCCCGCTGTAGGCGAACGACCGCTTCTCAACAGGCGCCTCATCGGCATCGGCGCTCCCGCACCCACTGACGACAACCACGGCGAGCACGGCGCCCCCGGCGACACCGAGCGTGCGACGACGGCGGGCAGTACGGGTATCGGGCGTACGAGCTGTGTCCACGGTGATCGGTCCCCCAAGACGTTCCTACGGATGTGCCCCCACGGTACGAATCCCACCGCCTCCGAACGATCCGGTCGGCCACCGTCTCGTTGGTGGGGGTATCCCCCCGCCCCCGCCGCCCGGCCTGCGAAGGCGTTGGGAGCGGGGGCCCCGCGCCATGTACGCTATTGCCTCATCCAGGGTGCGTAGCTCAGGGGTAGAGCGCTGCTCTTACAAAGCAGATGTCGGCGGTTCGAAACCGTCCGCGCCCACCACCACGAAGGCCCCCGACCTGTCATGGTCGGGGGCCTTCGGCGTTTCTTGCGTGGGTTGATCGCGTCTCGCCGTGGGCGGCAGCCGGCTGGGGGTGCGGGGGACCCTTCGATCGCATGTCCGGTGTGCTGGGCCTGGCCAGGTGCGAGGTGGTGGACCTGTCCGCGCCGACGAGCCGTCACCACCCGGCGGGTGGGAGGATGATGCGGGAATAGGTCGAGTTGGGGCGAAGTGCCGTGTTGTGCGGAGTTGATCCCGCTGGGAGTGCCACGCGTGCGGACAGACGTCAGGCCGGTTGTTGGTTATGCCGTCCCCGGTGGTGGGGGCGTGGGCCGGGGCCGGGGGCCTGGGGGCGTCGCAGTTGTGTGTTTGGGGTTTGTCGTTCTTGTCGGGTTGCTCGTGCCGTTCGGGTTGCCTCTGGGGTGGGACGAGATCGTCTACGCCAGCAGGTTCGGTCCGTACGGGCCCGGCGTCCCGTTCAGCGCGCCCCGTACGCGCGGAGTGCCCCTGCTGCTCGCGCCCGTCGCCTCGTGGACCGATTCGGTTGTCCTTCTGCGGTTCTGGATGACCGCGCTCGCGGGCGGCGCGCTCCATCTCGGGTTTCGGCCGTGGGTGGAGGTGCTGCGGCGGCCCCTGGGGGCGGCCGTGGGTGCGGGGATGTACGGGAGTCTGTGGTTCGCGCTCTTCTACGCCAACTCCGCCATGCCCAACCACTACACCGCGATGGGCGCCCTCGCCGCCACCGGATGTTTTCTGCGGCGGGACCCCGGCCGTGGCGCGTACGCCGGGATCGTCGGCGGGCTGGCCGTCGTCACGCTGATGCGGCCCAACGACGGTGCCGCCGTGGCCCTTCCGCTGTTCGCCGCCGCGCTGCTGGTGCCCGCGTGGCGGGGCAGGGGGCGGCTCGTGGCCGTGGCGGCCGGTGTCGCGGCGGGGGCGCTGCCGTGGGTCGTGGAGGCGTGGCTGCGGTTCGGCGGGGTGACGCGGCGGCTCGCCGAGGCCAGTGACACCCAGGGCGGTATGCGCCCCGTCCTCTCGCTGAAGGCCCATCTCACCGCCCTGGACGGCCCGTTGCTCTGCCGGCCGTGCACCGGCGACACCATGGCCCCCGGCGCCGCCGCGTGGTGGCTGCTGCTTCCGCTGCTGGTCGTCCTCGGGCTGTGGACCACACGCCGCGCCGGCGGCGCGACCGCGCCGCTCCGGCTCGCGGTCGCCGTCGGGGCGTGCGCCTCGCTGCCGTACCTCTTCCTCGTCCCGTACGCGGCGCCCCGTTTCCTCCTGCCCGGCTACGCCCTCCTGGTGCTGCCCGCGGCCGTCGGTCTGCTGGCCCTCGCCGGCCGGGCGCGCCGCTCACGTCCGGTCGCGGTCGCGCTCGCCCTCGTAGTGCTGGGGCACGCCGTCGTACAGATCACGCACGTGCGCACGCACGTAAGCGTCCAGGAACGGGCGCGCGCCGACTGGCAGCGGATCGGTGCCGTCCTGCGCGAGGGCGGTGTACGGCCACCGTGCCTGATCAAGGGGAACAGCCTGGCGATCCCCGTCGCGTACACCGCGGGCTGCGCGTCGGCCGCCATGGGCGATCCGGCTCCCGCCACGGCGGTGATCCTGCGGCGCGCGGACCCGCCGCACTGGGCACGGGAGTGGCCGCGCCGGCGGGTGCCCGACACGTACAACCCGGGCTGGTCCGTCGCCGTACGACCCGGCGCGGGCTCCTACACTCGGGCGCATGCGGTGGAACGAGATCGGTGAGGTCGACTGTTCGGTCGCGCGCGCCCTGTCGGTGGTGGGGGACCGCTGGACGCTGCTCGTGCTGCGCGACGCGTTCCTCGGCGTACGGCGGTTCGAGGACTTCCGGGCCAACACGGGCGTCTCGCGGCCCCTGTTGACCGAGCGGCTCGCCACGCTCGTCGAGCACGGGGTGCTGCGGCGGGTGCGGTACCAGGAGCGGCCCGAGCGGTACGAGTACCGGCTCACCGAGAAGGGCGTCGGCCTCTACCCCGTGATCGTCTCGCTGCTCGCCTGGGGCGACCGGTGGATGACGGGTGACGAGGGTCCGCCCGTACGGCTCCACCACGAGACGTGCGGGCGGACGATGACGCCCGAACTCGCCTGCCCGGACTGCGGCGAGACGATCGACCCCCGGGACGTACGGCCGACGCTCAGGGCCGAGCTCAACTCCTAGGCCGCGGGGCTCACTTCGGGTCGAAGGATCATGCAAGTCGTCGTCGCGTGGGCGATCAGCTTGCCGCGCTCGTCCGTGACCCTGCCCTCCGCCGTCGCCGTACGTCGGCCCACATGGATCGTCGAGCCGACCGCCGTGAGCCGTCCCGCGTCCACGGCGACCGTACGGATGTAGTTCACCTTCAGCTCCAGCGTCGTGAAGCCGACGCCCGCCGGAAGCGTCGTATGCACGGCGCAGCCCAGGGCCGAGTCGAGCAGCGTCGCCGCGATGCCGCCGTGGACCGTGCCCAGCGGGTTGGCGAAGTCGGGGTTGGTGCTGAGCGACAGGACGACGCAGCCCTCGTCGAGCTCGTCGAAGGTCATGCCGAGGAGCCGCCCGATGGAGGGGAGGTCGGTGGGCTGCTTCGCCGCCCAGCGCAGCAGTTCGAGGCCGGTCATCGTGGTGAAGTCGACAGTCGTCATGCGGCCGAAGTTATCAGTTCTGATTCTGAACCCACCACGGGCGGTGATCGGTCACACTGGAGGTATGTGCCGCAGTATCAAGACTCTCCGTCCGCCCGTCATCCCCGAAGAGGCCACCGAGGAGGAGATCAGGGCCGCCGCCCTCCAGTACGTACGCAAGGTCTCCGGCTTCCGCGCGCCCGCGGCCCACAACCGTGAGGTGTTCGACCGGGCCGTCGACGAGATCACCGCCTCGACGATGCGGCTGCTCGACGGCATCGAGGTACGCGGGGCGGCGGCCCGCAGCTAGGGCCTGTCGTTTGGATCAGGCTGGATCAGGGAGCGGGGTCTGGTGCCTGACCCGCCGCCGTCTTCAGACGGCTGACGCCGGGACCTGCGCCCGCCCGCCGTCCCGGCGGTCTGCCGGGCGCCGCACGATGTACGCGGCCACCGTCCCCGCCGCGAACAGTGCCAGCACGGACACCGCGATGCCGAACCAACTGGAGCCCAGCCACTGGCCGCCGAAGTAGCCGAGGCCCACGCTGTAACCCGTCCACGCCACGGCCGCCAGCGCCGACCAGGGCAGGAACTCCTTCATCTTGCGGTGCGCGGCGCCCGCGCTCAGCGAGACGACCGAGCGGCCCGCCGGCACGAAGCGCGCGATCACGACGAGGATTCCACCGCCGGTGAGGGACGCGCCGAGACGTTCCTGTGCGGTGGTCAGCCGGCGTGAGCGCGCGATCGCGCGGGCCAGCCGGTCGCCGCCGCGCCAGGCGAGGCGGTACATGACGAAGTCACCGATCACGGAGGCGACGGCCGCGCACACCATCAGTACGAGCAGCGAAGGCACTTCCTGCGGCACATGCGCCACGTGCGACACCTTGCCGGCCGCGTCGGCGACGGCCGACGAGCCCGCCGCCGCCGTGGCCGTCGTGATCACCAGCACGCCGCTGGGCAGGACGGGCAGGAACACGTCCAGAAGCACGGAGAGCGCCACAACGGCGTAGATCCATGGGCTGCCGGTCAGCGCGCCCAGACTCTCCAGCACTTTTACATTCCCCGTTTCCGTAACGAGGCCGAAATCTCCCGGCCTCGTAATCCCCCTGAACCCCCTGACCACCGATTCCCTTGCGCCTGGGCGAGAAGGGAGTGGCTGTCAGCCATACAGCGTACGCCTGTGTGGTGGACCACCTTCCCACGGGGCGGGGGTTGTCCACCTCCTGTTTGTGGGTTGGCCGAGATCGGGAAATGGCCGAATGTGTGTGTCCGGCTGAGTCTGCCGGACGCGAGGGCGCCCGGACCCCGTTGAAACGGGATCCGGGCGCCTGTGTCGCTGCCGGCCGTCGTGCGCTCCGGCTGTCGGGCCGAGCGGCCGTCTGTCAGGCCGGCACCGCCGCAGGCTGGTCCCGGCGCTCCGGCTCGCGTGTGCCGCGCGTGCCGATGAGCCGGTCCAGCGAGAGCGCGCCGGGGCCGACGAAGACGATCAGCAGGAAGGCCCAGCAGAAGATCGCCGAGGCCTCGCCGCCGTTCTCCATGGGGAACAGCCCGTCGGGCTGGTGGACGTTGAAGTACGCGTACGCCATGGAACCGGAGGCCACGAACGCGGCGACCCTGGTTCCCAGGCCGAGGAGGACCAGGCTGCCTCCGACGAGCTGGATGACGGCGGCGTACCAGCCGGGCCAGGTGCCGGCGTTGACGGTGTCCTTGCCGAGGACGCCGAAGAGTGTCGCGGCGCCGTGGCAGGCGAAGAGCAGTCCGATCACCATTCGGAAGAGTCCGAGGGCGTACGGCTGCGCGTGATTGAGGCGTGTGGACATGGGGGGTGAAGCTCCTTCGGTTCGGGACGTAACCGACGAGAACCTTCACGTTAGGCAGCCCTAAGGAATGCTTGCAAGTTCAACATCCCGCCGACGGGCACTTCTCGGCCCGGCGTCCGTTCTCCGTGGCGAATTCCAGTCGTACCGTCTGACCTGCTTCTTTGTGGGTCCTTGTCGTGACTGCGACGGAGGTCCCATTAGGTATGGCATGAGCAGACCAATGGTCGGTACGGCGGAACCGGGCGGACCGGGAAGAATGCGGTGAGAAGCCTTCGAAGTGGGGCGTAAATGCGCCTCCGAAGTCGCCCCCGGTGTCACCCGGAGGTCAGCTCCCGTTCGTCGACGGTCACCAGGCGCGCGGTCGCGTTCCGCCCGTCCTGCTCGCTCTCCCGCGCCTGCGCCTGGTCCAGGCTCAGACGCGCCGCGCGTCCCCGCAACGTCAGCGTCATCAGTTGATTACCGAACCAGGGACCGCCGGTCTTCCCCCATGTGACGGACGGGGCGGCCACCCGGCCGTGCCGGGCGAACGCACGACCCAGGCGCCGGCCCGTCCCGCTCCAGCCGAACCGGAAACCGAGGCGGATCGAGAGCGGGATGGAGTTGTGCACGGGGGAGCAGGTGAGCTGGACGACCCGCGACCGCGGCTGCGACTGCCCCTCGCGCCAGGCCGGTTCGGCGACGTACGCGTGGTGCACATCGCCGGAGAGTATGCAGACCGTCGCCGGGGCGTCGGCGCCGCTGCCCACCTCGGCGATCAGCCGCGCCAGCTTCTCGAACGACGTCGGGAACGCCGCCCAGTGCTCCAGGTCCGCCATTCGGCGCAGCTTCTCGCCGAAGCGCGCCCACCGCTTGCCGCGTTCTCCCCCGGCCAGCGCGGCGTTCCAGCTCTCCGCGTCGTGGACCAGCGGCGGCAGGAGCCAGGGCAGGGAGGTGCCGATGAGGAGATGGTCGCGGGCGCCCGGATCGGTCAGTGCCTGGTCGCGCAGCCACCGCGCCTCGTCCGTGTCGAGCATCTCCCGGTGCCCCTCCTCCAGGACACGGGCCGCCCGGGAGTCGACCATCAGCAGCCTCGTCCGGCCGAAGTCGCGGCGGTAACTCCACCGCACACAGGCCGGATCGGCGTCGGCCCTGGAGGCGAACTCCCGAAGCCGGTCGGTGCCGTCCGGCTCGGCGCGTACCTCCGCGTACAGCTTGTCGTCGGCCAGTTCGGCGGGGGAGAGATTGCCGAGGTGCTGGTAGACCCAGTACGACATCAGCCCGCTCAGGATGCGCTCCCGCCACCACGGCTCGGTACGCATCTCGGTCACCCACGACGCGCTGGTGTTCCAGTCGTCTATGACGTCGTGGTCGTCGAAGATCATGCAGCTCGGGACGGTGGAGAGCAGCCAGCGGACCTGGGGGTCGCTCCACGACTCGTCGTAGAGGTGGGTGTACTCCTCGTAGTCGGCGACCTCCGCGCCGGGCGGCTCGGCGAGATCGCGGCGTTCCGCGAGCCAGCGACGGGTGGCCTTCGACGTCTCGTCGGCGTACACCTGATCGCCGAGCAGGAGCAGCACGTCCGGGCGTACGGCTCCGGGGTCGGCCGTCAGGCTCGCGGCGAGGGTGTGAAGGGCGTCGGGTCCGACGGGGTCGGGTTCGCCGACGGGGGCGGAGGCCCAGCGGCAGGAGCCGAAGGAGACGCGGAGTTCGGACGCGGCGGGCCCATCGGCGGCCGGGACACGGATCACGCTCGGGGGGAACGCGGAGTTCTCGGGCGGCCAGACCCTTACGTCGTCCAGCAGCACCTCGTAAGCGGCCTCGGTGCCGGGGGTCAGTCCGGTCACGGCGATCAGGGCGTAGTGGTGCCCGGCGATCAGGAACGTACGCGACGAGCCGTACGCGCCGCCGTCGCAGCGGACCTCCGCCGTGCACGGCCGGTCCGTCTCGACCCAGATCGTGGCTGTGCCGGCCGACTCTCCGTCGACATAGCGCAGCAGTGGTCCCAGGCGCAGCCCGGTCATGGTGCCTCCTCCGTCGCCCCGTACGGTACGGAACGTCGGAGGGGGCGGACCAGGTTCCGGCCTGTGACAGGCAGCACGACCGGTCGCGCGGAGCGGTCGCGCGACCGGTCACCGGTGGCTGCGAGTGGTTCCCCGGCAGCCGTCATGCGGCCTCAGGGCGTTCTTCAGCAGCCGTTGAGGACGCTCTGCAGCTTGCTCTTCTCGGCCGAGTCGACGGACAGGTTGTAGGCGTGCTTCACGTCCACCCACATACGGGCGTACATGCAGTGGTACGCGGTGCGCGGCGGCATCCACTCGGCGGGGTCGCGGTCGCTCTTGGACTGGTTGACGTTGTCCGTGACCGCGATCAGCTGCGGGTTGCCGAGGTCGTTGGCGAAGCTCTGACGCTGCGAGGTCGACCAGCCGCTGGCGCCTGAGGTCCACGCCTCGGCGAGCGGCACCATGTGGTCGATGTCCACGTCACTGGCGAGGGTCCAGGTGGCGCCGTCGTACTCGGAGTACCAACGCCCGCTGGTGGCCGAGCAGCTGGAGTTCGTCACGACGTTCGTACCGTCGCGCTTGAGGACCGTCTCGCGGGTGTCGCAGGCGCCGGACTGGGTGATCCAGTGCGGGAACAGGTCACGGCTGTAGCCGCTGGTGGAGCCCTCGGCACGGACGGTCAGCTGACCGAGGTAAGTGCGGGCGGTGGAGGCGGCGATGGGGGTGGGCGGGGACGCCTGGGCGGGCGTGGGCGCGACGAGCAGCGCGGTGGCCGAGACCAGTGCGGCGGAGGCGGCGATGACGGCTATTCGGCCGACGGGACGGCCGCCTTGACGCGCGTAGATACCTGACATGCGAACTCCCTTGTCGTGGGGGGGAAATTGACCGCTCGGAATCAATGGGGGGTCGGACCCGAGCGCCATGGTGTCGGCGCCGGATTGCTGCGAGATGGGCACCAGGTAACAGGGTGACGACATGAGCACGTCACATCAAGGGTCTTGGGGTGGCTGTTGGCGGGCGCACGGGGGCGCCAACTCCGCGTGGGCGGGCGGTATCTGACGTACGGGGGGAAATGTCGCGGGCGGGGGGTGTGGGTGCTGGGCCCCGGGGCCCGGGGTGCCCGGGGCCCCCGGCGGCGGCGGTCCGCGCCGCCGGGCGCGGCATCGCGAGGGGGCCTCTACGTCGACGGCGGGTATGGCACTGCCGTAGGTAGCGGGGGGACGGGCTTGCGCCCGTGGGCGCCCGGGGGCGGGGGCTCCAGCCCGCCAGGTGGGGGAGAACGGGCGTGAGCCCACGACCGGTGCGCCGGTGTGCTCGGTGCTCGGCTTCTGGGGCGTCAGGAGGTTCTGGGGCGTCAGGAGGCGCGTGCCCGAGCGTGGGTGACCCCTGACCCCCACTGCCGCGTGTGTCCGACGCCGGGCACGCTCGGCCGGGCGCCGTTGGGTGTACCGGTACCCCCGGGCGGCCCCCGGCTCGCCGCGACAGGGGGGAGACGGGCGCGGGCCCGTGTCCGGACGCCGGGGCTGCCGCTGTTCGGTCCGGGCGCCGGGGGGTGTTGGGTGTGCGGGGGATCGGACCCGCCCCGGACCCGCCCCGGGCCCGCCCCGGGCCTGTGCGGGGCCGTGGCTGCCCCGGGCGGCCTGAGCGTGGGCGCGTCGCCCTGCCGGGCGTGGCGCGGTCCGGTGGGCAGAGGGTCGGGTGCCCGCCCCCGGCCCGGGGGCCGGGGGAGATCCCCCGGTTTCGGGAAGGGGCGGGTGGGGTGGGGTGGGGGAAAGCTACACGCCCACCCGGACTTCGATCGTGCCGTCCCGCAGCCCCGTCACCCTCACGTCCGTCAAGTCCCGCGTATGCGCCGTCGGTGACAGCGACGCCGCCCTCGGGCCCACCCCCAGCACCCGCATCCCCGCCGCCCGCGCCGCCGTGATGCCCGCCTCGGAGTCCTCCAGTGCCAGACAGTCCGCCGGGGACACGCCCAGTTCCGCCGCGGCCTTCAGGAAGCCCTCCGGGTCGGGCTTGCTCGCGGACACGTGTTCCGCCGTGATCCGGAGCGCGGGCATCGGGAGGCCCGACGCTGTCATGCGTGCCGTGGCGAGCGCTTCGTCCGCCGACGTCACCAACGCGTGCGGCAGCGAGGCGATCGCCGCCATGAACGCGGGCGCGCCCGCGACCGGGACCACCCCGTCCAGGTCCGCCGTCTCCTGCGCCAGCAGCACACGGTTGTCCGCGTAGTTCTGCTCCATCGGCCGGTCCGGCAGCAGTACCGCCATCGTCAGATAGCCCTGGCGGCCGTGGACGACCTTCAGGGCCTCCTCCGGGTCCAGGCCGTGCTCGATCGCCCAGCCGCGCCAGCAGCGTTCCACGACGGCGTCGGAGTTGACGAGGGTCCCGTCCATGTCGAGCAGCAGTGCGCGGGCGGTCAGGACGGATGTCGTCGTGGTCGGGACGTTGGCCGGCATCGGCGGACTCCAGGCAGGGGGAGCAGAGGGTGAGCACAGGCAAGAGCGGTTCCCGCCCGCCGGTCAGGGATACGGACGGGAACCGCTTTGTTCAACGACTATACAAAGTGGGGGAGGGATCACGCCACCCCGGCCCCACTCGGCCGGTCCGTCAGTCCCGGCCCCAGCCGTCCCCCCGGCCCGGCCGACCACCGCCACCGTCACCCTGTTCCCGGCCCCGCCCACTCGTCTCCGCCTCCAGCGCGCGCCGCGTGTTCTCGCCGTACACCCCGCTCGGATCGCCCTCGATGCTCTTGTACGACTGGTAGATGCGGACCGCCGACTCCACCCGTTCGCCGAACTGGCCGTCGTACCCGTCGTTGTAGAGCCAGACCTCCGACAGCCTGCGCTGAAGCTCCTCGACCTCCGCCCCGCTGTCCCCGCGCCGCAGACCCGCCCCGGCGTCCGAACCCCGCGTCGTCGTGCCGTCCGGCCGCGGCGGATTCGCCGGGGCCCGGCTCGGCGCGGCGGGCTTCTCGCTCGGTGAGGGCGGCCCTCCCGCGGCGGACTCCGACGCGCTCGCCGAAGCCGAAGCCGAAGCGGACCCGGACGCCGACTTCGAAGCGGAGGCGGAGGCCGACGCGGACGCGGACGCCGACTCCGACGGATCCGGCCGCGCACTCGCCGTCGTCAGCCCCGAATTCAGGTCGGATGTCGCCTCGTCACCCCCGTCGTCCCCCGTGAAGAGCCCCCCGGCGAAGGACGCCGTACCGATCACCGCCACGGCCGCCGCCGTCAGTGCCACCATCGCGAACGTCCTGCGCCCGCCTTTCCGCTCCGGAGCATCCGCCGGACGCGGCGGCCCGGTCGTGCGCAGGCCCGGCAGCACCAGTCGCATCGTCTCGGCCGGGTCGGTGCCCTCCGAGAGGTCGCCGGCGTGCGGCGGCGGTGGCGGCGGGATGGACGGTACGGCCGCGTCCGGGTCCCGCAGCGGTACGTACGGCCTTATCCGCAGCGGGTCGAAGTCCTCGGCCGCGGCTATCGCCGCCCGCTCGGAGCAGTCGCAGCCTGCGCCCGGTCGGCCGTACGCGTCCCGCGGCGTACCGCATTCGGGACAGTGCTTTCCGGTCAATGTGGGTCCCCTCCCTTGGGCTGTCAGCGATTATGCAGCCCGCCCCCGTGCCGTCGGGTGGCAAGTCCACCTCCAGGCCGCCGAACGGTCGGTGAACGACCGCGCGGCGACCGCCGGGCGACGGCCGGGCGATCGGCGAAGGACCGGCGACCGAGCCGCCCGCGCACCGCCTTTGGTAGGACATAACAGGCCATAAGTGAGCGGAACAATCAGGATGGTGGCAGGCCCGGACCCGAGGAGATGCCGATGGCTCAGGAAGCGAGCACGCAGCCGACGACTCCCCAACCCGGAGAGGGCCAGAGCAGGCGGACCATTTTCGTCTCCATCGGCGCCCTGCTGCTCGGCCTGCTGCTCGCCGCGCTCGACCAGACCATCGTCTCCACCGCGCTGCCCACCATCGCCAGCGACCTCGGCGGCCTCGACCATCTCTCCTGGGTCGTCACCGCATACCTGCTCGCGTCGACCGCCGCCACCCCCCTGTGGGGGAAGCTCGGTGACCAGTACGGCCGCAAGAAGCTCTTCCAGACGGCGATCGTCATCTTCCTCATCGGCTCCGCGCTCTGCGGCGTCTCCCAGAACCTGCTCCAGCTCATCATCTTCCGCGCCCTCCAGGGCCTCGGCGGCGGCGGGCTCATCGTGCTGTCCATGGCGATCGTCGGCGACATCGTCTCGCCGCGTGAGCGAGGCAAGTACCAGGGCCTGTTCGGCGGCGTCTTCGGCGCGACGAGTGTCCTCGGGCCGCTGCTCGGCGGGGTGTTCACCCAGCATCTGAGCTGGCGATGGGTCTTCTACATCAACCTGCCGATCGGCGTCGTCGCGCTGGCCGTCATCGCCACCGTCCTGCACATCCCGGTGCGCTCCACCAAGCACACCATCGACTACCTCGGCACCTTCCTCATCGCCTCCGTCGCCACCTGCCTGGTCCTCGTCGCGTCGCTCGGCGGCACCACCTGGTCCTGGGGCTCGGGCCAGATCATCGGCCTCGCCGTCCTCGCCGCGATCCTGCTCGTCTTCTTCATCCGGGTCGAGCGGCGGGCCGCGGAGCCCGTACTGCCCCTGCGGCTCTTCGGCATCAGGACCTTCTCGCTCGTCTCCGTCATCAGCTTCGTCGTCGGCTTCGCCATGTTCGGCGCCATGACCTATCTGCCGACGTTCCTCCAGGTCGTGCAGGGCGTGTCCCCCACCCTCTCCGGTGTGCACATGCTGCCGATGGTGTTCGGGCTGCTGATCACCTCCACCGTGTCCGGGCAGATCGTCAGCCGTACCGGCCGCTGGAGGGTCTTCCCGATCGCCGGCACGGGCGTCACCGCGGTCGGACTGCTCCTGCTCCACCAGCTCGAAGTGAACAGCGGCACCTGGGAGATGAGCGCGTACTTCTTCGTCTTCGGCGCGGGTCTCGGCCTCGTGATGCAGGTGCTGGTGCTGGTCGTGCAGAACTCCGTCGGTTACGAGGACCTGGGCGTCGCCACCTCCGGCGCGACCTTCTTCCGCTCCATCGGCGCGTCGTTCGGTGTCGCCATCTTCGGCACGATCTTCACCAACCTGCTGAGGAACAAGCTCGCCGACGCCCTCGCCGGACAGCCGCTCCCGCCCGGCGTCAGCCCGGGGGAACTCGCCGCCGACCCGCGCTCCGTGGGTACTCTGCCGCCCACGATCCGCTCCGGGGTGCTCGACTCGTACTCGACGTCCATCACCGACGTCTTCCTCTTCGCTGTGCCCGTCGTCCTCGTGGCCTTCGTCGTGTCCTGGTTCCTCAAGGAGGACAAGCTGCGCGGCTCGGTGACCGCCCCCGAGGCAACCGAGACCCTGGCCAGCAACCCGGTGGAACGCTCCTCGCACGAGGAGGTCGCTCGCGCGCTGTCGGTGCTCGGCAGCCGCGACGGGCGCCGGCGGATCTACGAGGAGATCACCGAACGGGCGGGTTACGATCTGCTCCCGGCGGCCAGTTGGATGGTGCTGCGCATCCGGCGGCACGGGGTGGTCGAGCCCGCGCGCCTCGCCGACGCCACGCCCGTACCGCTGACGGTCATCAACGACGCGTCCCGGCAGATCGAGGAGCGCGGACTGGCCCGCCGCGACGGCCTGGGGCTGGTCCTCACCGAGCACGGCGCCCAGGTGGCGGAGGTGCTGGCGAAGTCCCGGGAGGAGTCGCTGGCCAGGATGCTGGGCGACTGGTGGGGGCCGGACCGGCCGACCGATCTGGTGCAACTGGTACGGGAGTTGAGCGACGAGTTGTGCGGATCGAAGTCCGAACGGCCCAAGAGCCCGGAGCCGCGCGGCGATCACTCGGTCTGAGCCGCCCGTCCTTGTCGTCGTCCGTGTCGTTGTCTCGGGGACGCCCCGCCCGACTGGGGGGTGGTGCTCCGCGCCGTGCTGTTTGGCGGGCCGATTCCGGGCAACCCGACTTCCTGAAGCTCCCGTTCGCCGGACACGAGTCGAATCCAGGAAGGCAACCATGTCCACTGTCCTGATCGTCGTCGCTCTGATCGTGGTGATCGCCGTCGCTGTCGGCGCCGTCCTGTACGCGACCGGGAGGGGTGGTGGACGCGTCGGACTGAAGCGGCGGTTCGGCCCCGAATACGAACGCACCCTCAATCGGCACCACGGTGACGTCAAGGCCGCCGAGAACGAGCTGACCGAGCGGGTCAAGCGCCACGGCGACTTTCGTCCGAGCCCCCTTCCCACCGAAGCCCGCGACCAGTACGTCGCCCACTGGGCCGGCCTCCAGGAGCGGTTCGTCGACTCGCCGCGGCAGGCCGTCATCGAGGCCGAGAAGCTGATCTCCCGGCTGGCTTCCGACCGGGGCTTCCCGGACGTCGGACAGCGCTCGGACCACCTCGACGCACTCTCCGTGCACCACGCGCACCAGGTGGACGGCTACCGCAGGGTGCACCACGCGGCCTCGGAGGAGGGCCAGGACGCGAGTACAGAGGAACTGCGCGCGGCGATGGTCGAGGCGCGTCAGCTCTTCGAGCGGCTGGTCCTGGACTCCAAGGAGGACACCCCGCGCGAGCGGCGTGGCATCCCCGGCCGGAATCCCACACTGAGGCCGAAAGGAAGTGGCGTGTGATGACGTACGACCCGTATGACGCCGAGCAGAAGCGCGAGCAGCAGGGGCGGAACGACAAGGGGGAGCGGGCGCTCAGGAGTGAGCGCGGGAGCAGGCCCGCGACACCCGTCGTGCCGCTGTCCGAGTCGGAGAGCGTCGCCGCCGGGGCCGGTGGAGCCACCACCCACCGGCCCGCGCGGCCGACGTCCCCGCCCGTGCCGCCCCCGGCGGCGCCCGTGACGCCCCCGTCCCCGCCCGCGACGCCGCCCCGGGCCGCGACCGAGGCGGAGAAGGACCCGCTGGCGGGCCCGGTCCAGGATCCGGTGCATCCGGTGCCCGCGCCCGGCACGACGCCCAAGAGCGTGCCGACGTCGGCCAAGGCGGCGACGCCCGCGACGCCCGCACCGGCCCGGGAGACCGCGCCCGGCCGGACGCCGGAGGTCACCCCCGAGCAGACGCCCCGGCTGATTCCCCAGGACCAGTGCGACAAGCTGAACCTGCGCCTCCAGGACGCGCTGGCCACCTTCATCGACGGGCCCAGGCACTCGGTCGAGGAAGCGGCGGGCGTACTGGAGGAGGCGGCCGAGCGCCTCACCGCGGCCCTCGCCGAACGGCCCCGCACCCTGCGCGACAGCTGGGACGGGCACGGCGACGGAAGCGGTAGGAAGGCCGCCGACACGGAGGATCTGCGCCTCGCGCTACGCAGCTACCGCGAGGTCACGGAGCGGCTGCTCCGGATCTGAGGACCGAGGACGAGGTCAAGGGCCGGACGGGCTATCCGCCCGTCCGGCTCCAGTCGCCAGAGGGTCCGCGTCGTAGGCTCACCGCATGGGACAGGCGACAGGACTGACGACATATGCCGGGCCGATGCGGGCACTGGCCGAGCGGTGGTTGCGGGTACGGGGCGAGGGTGAACACGGGGGCGTGGACGGCGACTTCGTCTGTTCGCCCGCCGGGCTGTGGCTGGCCCTCGGCGCGGTGACCGCCGGCGCGCGCGGGCAGACGGCCCGTGAGCTGGAGACGGTGCTGGGGCTCGTCGGTACGGGGTCCGGCGCCGCCGGGGCCGTGACCGACAGCGCCCGCGCACTCGCCCGGACCGACCAACTCGGGGTCGCCACCCGGGTCTGGAGCCGCGTCCCGGTCTACCGCGCGTACCGCGAAGAGCTTCCCGACATCGGCTTCGGGCACATGGATCCCGCCGAGATCGACGCCTGGGTACGGGAGGCGACCGGCGGGCTGATCGAGAAGCTGCCGGCGGAGGTCGACGACAACACACTGCTCGCGCTCGTCAACGTCCTCGCCCTGAAGGCGCGTTGGCAGACGCCGTTCGAGGCGAGGGACACCGCGAATCTGCCCTTCACGGACGCCGGCGGTACGGTCCACGCCGTACGGACCATGCGGCAGCAGCTCGGAGCGGGCTCCGGGTGGACGGTTGACGGTACGCATGTGGTCGAACTGCGCTGCCAGGGCGGCGAGTCCGCGTTGCGCGTGCGGTTCGTACTCGGCGCGGAGGGGGAGAGGGCGGCGGACGTCCTGCCCGCCGCGTGGGCGCCCGAGTCGCGCCGCGCCCGGATCGACACCGAGCGGATCAACGTCTTCCTGCCGCGGCTCGAACTCCGTACGACGATGGAGATCACGCCCCAACTGCCGGCGCTCGGGGTGGCGTACGCGACGAGCGACCTCGCCGACTTCTCCGGGCTCTCGCCTGAACGCCTCAAGATCGAGAAGGTCGTGCAGGAGGCGGTGGTGAAAGTCGCCGAACTGGGTGTCGAGGCGGCGGCGGTGACGGCGATCATGATGCGGGCGGCGGGGATGGCCCGGCCGCCGCGCGTGGTGCCGATCGCCTTCGACCGGCCGTTCGGCGTGGTGGTCCTGGACGCCACGGGCGAGGTACCGCTGTTCACGGGCTGGCAGGCGAGTGCCCCTCGGGGGCCGGAGGCCGGGACCGGGCAATAGGGGTCTCCGTGTCGTGGGGGCACGTGCCCCCACGACGGGGGCTTCACTGACCGTCGTGCCGACTGAGCCTGCGGGTGGGGTATGGAGCGCGGGGAGGGGCCGATTCCCAGCAACCTTCCGGCGTTGTTCGACCAGGTATTCGAGACGGACGGGCTGTTCAAGTCCTTGTACGAGAAGTCGCGGGCGGACGACTTTCCCGCGCATTCGCGACGCCGGATGGAGGTGGAGCTGCGCGCCGTGACGATCGCCGAGTGGTCACCAACTGTCGTTCCGGGGCTGCTTCAGACGGCGGCATACGCGCGAGCACTCTTCAGAAAGGGGGATCTTCGGGCCAGCGAACGGGAGATCGCCGCGATGGTCGGATCTCGGATGGCTCGGCAACAGGTCCTCCGGAAGGGCAGCCCACCCTACTTTTCCGTCGTCGTGTGCGAGTCGGTGCTCCGGCGAAATGTGGGCGACAAGGAGGTGATGCGCGAACAACTCACATCGCTGCTGGCCCAGAGGGCCCGACGCACCAACGTCCTCCAAGTGCTGCCACTCGACGCTGCCACGCATGGCCTCATGGATGGCGCGATGTCGATCCTGACCACTCAGGATGGGGCGTCGATCGTCTACACCGAGGGAATCCGGTCGGGCCTCGTGATTGACGAGCCGTCCTCTGTACGGGACTTGGCAAGGGCCTACGATGTGCTTACCGCGTCAGCTCTGTCACCGGACGCGTCCGCAGACCTGATTCTTGAGCTTACCGAGGCATCGTGACCGCGCCTGTCATTCCTCAGTGCGACTGGGTCAAGTCGAGCTACAGCAGCCAGGACGGCGGCAACTGCGTTGAGTGGGCGCCTGCCTTCGCGCAGGCTCACCAGGTCGTTCCGGTCCGCGACAGCAAGGACGTGGAGGGCCCCGTCCTCACCGTCTCTTGTGAAGGCTGGCGTGCCTTCGTCGCGGCGTTGTGAACCTCAACCCCGCACCCGAGAATTGGGTCAAGTCCTCCTACAGCAGCCCCGAAGGCGGCAACTGCCTTGAGTGGGCCCCCTCCTACACCCACACCCACCACTTCGTTCCCGTCCGCGACAGCAAGGTGAGCCACGGGCCCGTTCTCGTCGTCTCCGTGCAGGGGTGGCGCGACTTCGTCGCGCACGTCTGAGGCCGCCGCTGGGCCGGCGTGCCGCGTTGACCACCGTTGTGGGGAACACACTCGGGGTCTCCGCGCTCGTCGTGGTCGTGGCGTTCAGGGGGTTCCCTTCCTCCGCGCGGACCGGTACGGGTTGTGCGGATCCCCCACCGGCGTGAGGGGGGCGGGGTCGCAGGAGGGGTGTGTTCGGACGCTCAGGCTGATTTGTGGTGCGTGAAACAAGAACGTCTCGTCGGGTCCAACGAGCGGTGCACGCGCCGTAAATCACGCCGTCCGGACATACCCCTCCGAAGGCCCCGAATCCCGCCCCCGGCAACGAAACCGCAACCGCAACCGCAACCGAGCCAGGAAGGACCAGGACCGCCCCGGTTCACACCGCCCGGCGGCGGACCCGCAGTACCGCCGCGCCCACCACCAGCAGCATCAGCACCACGAACACACCGCCAACCGTCGCCAGCCACGCCGGGACACCCGCGAACATGCGCAGTTCGTCGTCGTAGAACACCTGCTGGTACGTCGTGTCCGACGCCGTCGCCCGCAACTCGTGGTCCGCGTCGATGCGTTCTGGCACCGGAAAATACTGGTCGATCGCCGTGAGGAACGTCCGCCCGCCGCCCGTCAATTCGCCCAGCGCCGGCGCGTCCGCCGACGAGACCCGGCCCGCGAAACGCACCTCCGGCGCGTTCCCGCCGATCGCGTCGCGCGGTTCCATCCGGTGGTCCGCCAGCACGTACAGACCCAGCGACTGCGGCTGGTCCGCCAGGCTGGAGAGGCGCATCGGGTAGATCAGCCGGTCGCTCTCGAAGCTCAGCCGCAGCGGGTCGAGCGTCCCGCCCAGGGTCGCGCCCCTCTCCTCCGGGGCCAGCCGCACCGCGACGTACTCCCACTCCCGGTCCACGTACGGCTGGAGCCCTGACGCGAGGTCGGCCGGCAGGTCGAAGCCGTTCGTGTCGAGCCAGTCCCGCAGCGCGTCGGGGTCCGTCGCCGTCAGGCGTGCCACGTCGAAGTCGCCGAGCCGCTCGCGGCCGACGACACCCACCTCAGGCGCACTGTCGACCGGGCGCGGCGCGCCGGCCGACGTCCCGTCGTCGTCCGACGCGAACGGCCAGTCGCCGTCGCGGGGCCAGAAGTAGTACCGCGTACGCTCCACCGGCGCCGTGAGATCGTCGAGTTCGCCGAAGAGGTCCGGATCGCCCAGTTCCACATCGGCGCGGCTCGGCACCGGCATGATCCACGCGGCCTCCGGCGCGTCGCCGTTCACCGTGAAACGCATCACGATCTGTTCCGTGGCGCCGTCCCAACGGACCACCGACGCCTCCCGGTCGACGCCCATCGTGGCCTGCCGGGCCGGCACCATCGCGCCGCAGCCGCACGCGTACGCCGGTGCGATCAGCGACCCGAGCTGCGTCAGCAGCAGCGCGCACACCACGAGCAACGCCCGCCGGGCGGTCGGTATCCCGCCAGTCCCGCCAGTCCCGGGTGCCCGGCCCCGTACCCCCCGGCCCCGTACCCCCCGGCCCCGTATCCTCACTACCCGTCGCATCCCCCGCACCCCCGCTTCCTCGCGCCGTCCGCCCGTCGCGGCGCCCCAACGCCTCAGACGGCCCCACCCCGGGTCCGGTTCCTGGCGCGCCGTCCCGATGGCCCAGCTCCGGACCCCTCCCCGGGGGATCCGGCATTGCGGTCGGCCGACGGCGGCGTCATCGGTGCTTTCATCGGCATTTGGACAAAACAGGGATGACACTCAGGCGAAGAGGGGGTTGCCTGAGTCTCCACAGTGGGGGAATGCGAGGCTCATGACCCAGGGTCGAGGGTTGGAAACGGAGGGTCGGCGCGGCGTGGCGAATGCGGAGCAGGGTGTGCGAGGCAGTACGACGGCAGGCAACGGATTCGGAACCGCGCGAGCGGTGCTGTGGGCCCTCGCGGCCGGTCTCGCGGTGCGGCAGGCGGTGGCCGTCCTACGGCTGCCACCCGGCGAGCGGCTGCTCGATCTCGGGACCTGGACCGGGGAGAACGGCGTACTGCACGTGTCGGGCTCGCTGTACGAGAGCGGGAAGTTCACCGGCACACCCTTCGCCGGCCTGGTGCTGAAGCCGCTGGGCCGGGCCGCCGAACAGGCCCTCGGTGTCGCCTGGACGCTCGGCACTCTGCTGCTCGTCGTCGCCCTCGGCCTGGTCGCGGCGCGCGCCCTGCCCGGCACGGTGTCGCGTCGTACGCGACTGCTCGCCGCGCCCGTCGCGATCAGCCTGCTCATGCTGTCCCTGCCCGTCCGCAACAGCTTTCATCTCGGCCAGACAAGCATAATTCCGGTACTTCTGGTGCTGGTGGCCTTCTTCGTCGTACGCGGTGAACGGGGCGAACCCGGCCCCGGCATCCTCATCGGTCTCGGCGCCGCG
Organism: Streptomyces sp. NPDC051217; assembly: GCF_044455465.1. Classification (NCBI taxonomy): domain Bacteria; kingdom Bacillati; phylum Actinomycetota; class Actinomycetes; order Kitasatosporales; family Streptomycetaceae; genus Streptomyces; species Streptomyces sp. NPDC051217. Next base: position 145,315 of record NZ_JBITEV010000003.1, on the reverse strand, counting down.
CTCCAGCCCGCCGTGCTGCTGTTCGCCCCGCTGCTCTGGCTGACCGGCCGCAGACGCCAGGCGCTCACCACCGTCGGCACGTTCGCGGTCTGTACGGTGCTGGCGTGGGTGGCGCTGCCGAGTGATACGTGGACGTATGCCACGCGTCATCTCGCGGGCGCGGGCCTCGGGGAGAACGCGGACAGCATCGCCAACCAGTCCCTGCACGGCGCGCTGCTGCGCTTCGGTCTCGAAGGGCCCCTGGAGATCGCGCTGTTCGTGGTGCTGGCCGCGGCCGTCTGTTTCTTCGGGCTGCGCCGCGCGGCACGCTACGCCCTGGACGGGCAACTGCTGCTGGCCGTCGCGATCACGGGCTGCGTGGTCATCGCCGTCTCGCCCACCGCCTGGCAGCACCAACTGCTGTGGCTGCTGCTCGCCCTCGTCGGCCGGGTCGGCAGACGGGCGAGCGACCGGCCCGTGTGGCCGGCGGTCGTGGTGATAGTCATGACGCTGCCGGGCAAGATGATGCTGCCGAACATGGCGGCCCTGTACCCCGTACGGGACAACGTGCTGCTGATCGCGGCCCTGGCCGCGGCCTGCTTCCTCCCCTTCCTGACCCGTACGTCGCCGTACTTCGACCGGCCGATCCAGACCGTGTACGCGAGACCCGTCGCGGCGCGGTGGAGACGTGTCCCGCTCGCGCCGTTCTGGCGGCGGCTCGTCAGCCGGCCCAACCTGCTGCTCGAACTGCTCGCCATCCGCGTCGGCTACTCCGGCTACCAGCAGATCCGCGCGGCCGCCGACGGCGGGCGCAAGGCGGCCGAGTCGCACGCGGAACAGATTCTCTCCATCGAGAAGGCGCTCGGCATCGACATCGAGCGGTGGGCCAACCACGCGGTGGTGAAGGTGAGTTGGGCGGAGGACTTCCTCAACTTCTACTACACGTCCTTCCACTTCCTCGTACCGCTCTCCATCCTCGCCGTCCTGTACGTGCGCCGGCCCGCCGACTACCGCTGGGTGCGCGCCTCGCTCGCTTTCGCCACGCTCCTCGCGCTGGTGGGCTTCTGGTTCTACCCACTGGCGCCGCCACGGCTCATGCAGGGCCTCGACTACATCGACACGGTGCACGGCCCGCAGGACTTCGCGAACCCGGACTACGGCGCGCTGACGAGCGTCACCAACCAGTACGCCGCGATGCCGTCGCTGCACTTCGGCTGGTCGCTGTGGTGCGGGGTCGTGATCGTGATGCTCGCGCCCAAGCCGTGGATGAAGCTCCTGGGACTGGTGCACCCGCTGATCACGGTCTCCGCGATCGTCGCCACGGCCAACCACTGGGTGCTGGACGCGGCGGGCGGGGCGCTGGTCGTGGGTGTCGGCTTCGGGCTGACGTACGTCCTGTCGGGGCCGCGCAGGCTGCGGAGGGCGGAGTCGATGCTGGAGCTGAGGCCGGGGTTCGAGCTGGCGGGAAAGCCGGCGGACGAGAAGGAACCGGGCGACGACGGATCGAGTGGGAAGGGCTCCGGCGGGAAGGGCTCCGGCGGGAAAGGCTCCGGCGCGATGACCGCGCCGGGGATGCGGGGCGGGGATACGAAGTCGGCCGCGCGGTAATCCACTTGATCCGGAGTCCTATCGTTTCCGTATGACGACGACGCTCCGGCTGGAGAAGATCACCCCCGGCAACTTCGACGCCGCGATCGGCGTGCGGGTCCGCCCCGACCAGGACCGTCTGGTCGCCCCGGTCGTGAAGTCCCTCGCCGAGGCGTACGTCCATCCGGACATGGCCTGGCCCCGTCTCATCCTCGACGGGGACCGGGTCGTGGGCTTCCTGATGGCCTTCTTCGACGTGGACTTCGCGGACGAGGCCGGGGGTGAGAGGACGGGCGACGGCGCGGGCAAGGACCTCCGGTCGGAACTGTGGCGCCTCAATATCGCGGCCGGTGAACAGGGGCGTGGCTACGGCCGCTTCGCGGTCGATGCCGTCGCGGCCGAGATCCGTCGCCGCGGTGGCACCCGCCTGACGGTCACCTGGCAACCCGGCGACGACGGGCCCGAAGGCTTCTACGCGGGGCTCGGGTTCAGGCTGACGGGGGAGACCAGCGGGGACGAGACGGTGGGGGAGCTCGATCTGGAATCCTCCTCCCCGGATCCTCGAACGTGATCTCCGCGTCGAACGCGGCCCGCCGCGTCGCCCGGCGCAGCGCCTTGAGGACCGTGGCGCCGATCGTCAGAGTCAGTACGACGGTGAGCACGGCCCGTCCCAGGTCCCAGCCGAAGGACGTCGCCGCGCAGTACGCGAGGAAGCGCACCAGATTCTCGTGGAGCGGGTCCCCCGGCCGGAACGAGATCCCGGAGGAGAGCCCGCCGATGTAGGTCCAGCCCTGGAGATTCATGATCGTGCCGTACGCGAAGGCGGCGACGGCCCCGTACGCGGCGAGCATCAGCGACTCACCGCGCCCGCGCAGCCGGTCCGCGCCCGGGAGCAGCCCGGCGCCCATCGTGAACCAGCCCATCGACAGCATCTGAAACGGCATCCACGGCCCGACGCCGCCGGTCAGCAGGGCGGACGCGAACATCGTGACCGAGCCGAGGACGAAGCCGAAGCCGGGCCCCAGCACCCGGCCGCTGAGGACCATCAGGAAGAACATCGGCTCCAGACCGGCCGTGCCGGCGCCCAGAGGACGCAGCGCGGCGCCGACGGCGGCGAGCACGCCGAGCATCGCGACCGCCTTGGCGTCCAGACCGGAGTCGGCGATCGTCGCGACGACGACGGCCACCAGGAGCGGGAGCAGCACGGCGAAGAGCCAGGGCGCGTCCTGGGAGTGGGCGAGCCCGGAGGCGGAGTCGGCGAGCAGCGGCCAGCCGAAGGCGATCACCCCGATCGCGCTGACGAGGGCGAGCGCGGCGACGGAACGGGGGCCGAGGCGTACGGCGCGGGCCTGGGGGTCCCGGGGCGTGCCGCTCATGCCGGGTCCTCCGCCGCCGCACCGGCCGCGAGGGCCTCTCGGATCTGAGAGACCGTCAGCCATTCCCGCGGGGCCATGATCTTCGCGACCTGCGGGGCGAACGCCGGTGAGGAGACGACCACTTGGGGCGTCGGGCCGTCGGCGACGATCTCGCCGTCCGCCAGGATCACCACCCGGCGGGCGAGTTCGGCGGCGAGTTCCACGTCGTGGGTGGCCAGCACGATCGCGTGCCCCTCGGCGGCGAGCGCGCGCAGTATGTCCACGAGGCGGGCCTTCGCCGCGTAGTCCAGACCGCGCGTCGGCTCGTCCAGGAGCAGCAGTGGCGGCCGGCCCGTCAGGACGATCGCCAGCGCCAGGGCCAGCCGCTGCCCCTCGGACAGATCGCGCGGGTGCGTCGCGTCGGGCACGTGCGGCAGCAAATCGTCCACCAGCGCCCGGCAACTGCCGGGCGGGGCGCCCGCGTCGGCGTCCGCCGCCACGCACTCGGCGGCGACCGTGTCCGCGTACAGCAGGTCGCGCGGCTCCTGCGGGACGAGCCCGACCTGGCGGATCAGCTCGCGCGGACGCGTGCGGTGCGGGGTGCGCCCGCCGACGGTGACGGAGCCGGACGAGGGCTCGACCATGCCGACGAGGGTGGCGAGCAGGGTGGACTTGCCCGCGCCATTACGGCCCATGAGCGCGACGGTCTCGCCGGGGGTGACGGTGAGGTCGATGCCGCGCAGCGCCTCGATCCGTCCGCGAAGGACGGATAGGTGGGTGACGGCCGTGACGTCGGTGGCTGGCGTGGGTTGCGGTCGGCGGTGCAGCAGACGGGCGAGAGCGGTAGGGGGAGTGCCCGGCCGGGCCGTCGGCGAGACGGGTGGTGGGGCCGGGGCGGCGGCCAACGGGGGCACCGTTGCGGCGAGTTGGGCGCGCAGGTCGCTCGCGCGGCGGCGGGCGTCCCGCACGGACAGCGGCAGCGGGTCCCAGCCGGCGAGCCTGCCGAGCGCCACCACCGGGGGGAAGACGGGGGAGACGGCCATGATCTCCTCAGGCCCGCCGACGATTGGCGCCTCGCCCGGCCCGGGGAGGAGGACGACCTGGTCCGCGTAGTGCACGACCCGCTCCAGCCGGTGCTCGGCCATCAGCACCGTTGTCCCCAGGTCGTGCACGAGCCGTTGCAGCACGGCCAGTACCTCCTCGGCCGCGGCCGGGTCGAGGGCGGAGGTCGGTTCGTCCAGGACCAGCACCTTGGGGTGCGGGGTGAGCACCGAGCCGATCGCGACGCGCTGCCGCTGGCCGCCGGAGAGGGTGGCGATCGGGCGGTCGCGCAGCTCGGCCAGGCCGAGCAGGTCCAGGGTCTCCTCGACGCGGCGCCGCATCACGTCCGGGGGCAGGCCCAATGACTCCATGCCGTAGGCCAGTTCGTCCTCGACCGTGTCGGTGACGAAGTGGGCGAGCGGGTCCTGGCCCACCGTGCCGACGAGATCGGCGAGTTCGCGGGGCTTGTGGGTGCGGGTGTCACGGCCGTCGACGGTGACCCGGCCGCGCAGTCTGCCGCCGGTGAAGTGCGGGACGAGTCCGGACACCGCGCCGAGCAGAGTGGACTTGCCGACACCGGAAGGGCCGACGAGCAGCACCAACTCACCCTCGGGGACGGTGAGATCGACCCCCTGGAGGGTGGGGGCCGGGGCGTCGGCATAGGTCACCGACACCTGCTCGAACCGGATCACCGGGTCTTCTCCTTGTTCGTGAGGGCGGGCCGGGGCGCGACGAAGGCCGGCAGCAGGCCCAGCAGGATGCCCGCGGCGGGCCAGAGCGGCAGACCGGGGGCCACGAGCGGTACGACACCGGGGTGCAGGCCCTCCGGGTCGTACGCGCCCGCCCGGATCATCAGCAGGGCCACGGCAGCACCGGACCCGGCCACCAGCCACGCCCGGACGCCCCACAGGTCGGGGCGGTAGCGGGTCCGGACCGAACGGCGCCCGCCGAGCCACAGCCCGGAGACGGCCGCGAGGACCCCGATGCCGAGGAGCGGCAGACCGTAGGTGGCGCCTTCGGCGGCGAGGAGCCCGTACGTGCCGGCGCAGACGCCCAGCAGACCGCCGAGGGTCAGGACGGTGGTGGTGTGCCGGACGGCGGGCGGTACGGCGGCCGTCCGGCCGTAACCCCGCGCGTCCATCGACGCGGCGACGGCGACGGACCGTTCCAACGCGCCCTCCAGGACCGGCAGTCCGATCTGGAGGACGGCCTTCACACCGCCGGTCGACCGGCCGCGCAGCCTGCGGGCGGTACGCAGGCGCAGGACGTCGGCGACCATGTTCGGCGCGAAGGTCATGGCGACGACGACGGCGACACCCGCCTCGTACAGGGCGCCCGGCAGGGACTTGAGCAGTCTGGCCGGGTTCGCGAGCGCGTTCGCGGCGCCGACGCAGATCAGGAGCGTGGCGAGCTTGGCCCCGTCGTACAGCGCGAACACCAACTGCTCGGCCGTCACCCGCCCCCCGATCCGGATGCCCTTCGCCCAGCCGGGCAGGGGCAGTTCGGGCAGGGTGACGATCAGGTGCGAGCCGGGGATCGGCGAGCCGAGGAAGGCGGAGAAGACGAGCCGGACGAGGATGACGGCGAGCCCGAGCTTGACGAAGGCCCCGTACGACCGTGCCCACGGCGCATCGGTCCGCCGCGCGGCGACGACGTATCCGGCCACCCCGACGAGAAGCCCGAGCACCAACGGATTACTGGTCCGCGAGGCCCCCACTCCCAGCCCCAGGGCCCACACCCACCACGCCCCGGCGTGAAGGGCGTTGCTGCGGGTCGCCTGGGGCGCGCGGAGGGGGAGCCGGGTCCGGGGCCGGGCTACCCGCCCGGCGCCCCGATCGCGCTCGACGCCCGCGTCGACGGGCGCGCCGCGCGCAGGGTCGTCCCTGTCGCAGTCGGTGCGTTCGCTGTCCGCGCGCGTGGTGCGGTCGCGGGGGTCGCGACCCGCGCCCGACAGCGCCCCGCCCGTGCCCTCGGCCCCGGCCCGGCCCCCGCGGGTGTCCCCGAGGGGCGGGCCGTCAGGCGCGGCGACGGCGGGCCTGCCAGGTGGCGGCTGCCGCCAGGGCCAGGACCGCCGCGGCTCCGGCCAGGATGCCGAGCGTCGGAGTGTCCTCGTCGTCCGCGGGCTTCTGGAGCGCGCCCGTGGCGCGGGAAGCCGTTGGGGTCGCGGCGGGTGAGATCTGTTCGCCGCAGCCCGACCTGGGATAGCCGGTGATCCCGCACAGCAGCGCGTCGCTGTTGTAGCGCAGTGGCTTTGCCACCGCCGCCAGCGCGTCCGCGCTCGTCGCGTCGGCGTCCACCCGCGCACACTCGGCCAGCGGCGCCGGCGGTGTCTCGCCGTCCGGGGCGTCCGCCCGCGTACCCGGGTCGACGACGACCGCGACGCGCTTGACGCCGGGCTTCGCGGGCGTGGACCCGCACACGGAAGCGAAGTCCGGGGTCCGGCGGGGCTTGGCCGCGTCCTGGCTGTCCGCGCTGACCGCGAAGCGGAAACCGTTGACGGTGCCGTCAGCCGGGCGGGCGATGGCCGGGCCCTGCGTGGCGTACGTCCACGTCGCGCCGTCGTTCTCCCAGAACGACCAGTAGCGGTAGCCCGCCGCGTGCGCCGTTCCCGGCACACTCAGCGCGCCGGCGAACGCGAGCAGGACGGCCACCAGCATCCCGGATATCCGGGCACTCCTCATGACTGGCGCCGCTTCGCCCGTACGACGAAGAGCGTCCATACCGCCAGCGCGGCGACCAGCCCGACGGCGATCGTCCACAGGTTCCCCGACATGCTGCTCTTCTCTTCCTTCTGGTCCGCCAGCACCTTCTGCTGCTCCGCCGTCGTCAACGGCTTCGGTCCGATCCACTTGGGCGCGGGCCCCGTCGCGTTGAGGGCCTTGACCAGGTCGGTGCCCCCGAACTCGCGCGGGTCGGTGCTCGTCGTATGCGCGGCGAAGATCAACTGGGCGTACGCGGCAGGGCCGTTCTCCTTCGCCCACGCCGCCGAGTTCTTCTCCAGCCACGTCATCGCGCCCGCCGCCTGCCTGCCGTACCCGGCGGTCGTCAGCGCGACGACGGCGTCCGCCGTGTTGCCGTAGTCCGGCAGCGGCGCCGAGTCCGCGGCACCGGGCATCGGCGGCTGGTCCAGATGGCCCGTCTTCGCGAGCGCCTTCGCCAGATACGCCGCGCCGTTGCGCGCCACGCGCTCCGGCGTGAGCGGGCGCAGGTCCTGGCAGACCGGCGCCGCGCCGGGCTCGACGCCCGTCGTGACCATCCGCTTCCCGACCCCACCGAGCAGACCGGCGGCGGTGGCATCGGCGTTGGGGAGCAGTTTGCCGGACTTGTCCGGCTGGTACGCGAACGCGCCGGCACCCTCCTTCGCGTCGCAGGGGATCGCGAAGCTCATCAGCGCCTGGTACGGGGACCTGCCCTCCGTCGACAGCCTCGTGCCCACCGGGGCGCCGCCCGAGGCCAGCGCTCCTATCACCAGCGCCGTGGAGTTGGCGTCGCTGGGGGAGCCCGCGCTGTAGCCCCAGCCGCCGTCCTTGTTCTGCGCGGAGGCGAGCCAGCTGATGCCGTTGTTCAGGGCGTCGGGGTACGTGGTGAGCGCGGCCAGTATCTGCACGGCGGCGGCGGTCGAGTTGGTGTCGACGACCGTCGTCGCGTCGCACGGCTTCGCGGGGTCGGGGCGGTAGGCCGGGAACGCGCCGCTGTCGCACTGCTGGGCCAGCAGCCAGTTGACGGCGGAATCGGCGGGCATGACGTTCACGGCGCGCTGCGCCAGCATGGCGAGCGACTGCCGCCAGACGCCGTCGTAGGTCGGGTCCGTGGTGCCGTACATCCCGGCGGGGAGCTTGACCGGCGGCGCTGCGGGAGCCCGCCCGCCTCCCGCGGAGGCCCCGTCGGCCGGGGCGCCGAAGGCCGTGGAGGGGGCGGCGGCCACGCACAGGACGGCGGCTGCGGCGAACGCTGCCGCGCTGCGCGCCGCGCGGCGGCGGACGGTGTTCATGGCGGGTGGGGCCTCTCCTGCGGGAACGCGGGAACCGGGCAGGCACGCTGAGGCACCAGGCTCCGGCTCCGTATGCCTCGACGGTGCCGGCCACCGGGGGTTTCCGGTGGCACGAGCCGGTCACGTCCGCGTCCGGGGTGTTCCGACTCGCCGCCGGTGAGGGCGGCTCACGGTTGCGGGTCAGTGCCGGATTCGCACCGGCTTCCCCCCGTACGGGCATGATGACGACGCGCTCACTCTACCGGCCCCTTTTCGGACGGCCCGGACGCCGTCGCGGCCTCTCCCGGCGTCCGGCTCCCTCTCCCGGCTCCAACCGCGCGCCGGGTTCGTCCCCAAATCGCCGTACGGACCGGACGAGCAGGCCGGACGGCCGGTCCACGACGGCACTCTGACGGGCCGTCAGCGACCGCTCCGCCCCACCGGCTCCCGCCGCACCGCCCGCCCCGGTCGTGGTGCGAATCACCCCTGGCCGCCGCTCTTCGCGGCCCCGCCTGCCGGTAGATTCGAGCCTCGCGATGCCCTTCCGTCCACCCGACGGGAACTTGTTCCGGATTGACGCGAGCGGTTACGCTCCGGCGAAAGTGAAGTGAGAAGTGAGGGCCGAGAGTGACCGCTGAGGCCGTAGAGGCGGGTACCCCCGCGGGGCCCGCAGGCACCTCCGGCGCGGCGGACGGGGACCGGCCGCTGCGCATAGCGCTCCTCACCTACAAGGGCAACCCTTTCTGCGGCGGCCAGGGCGTCTACGTACGACACCTCTCCCGTGAGCTGGCCCGCCTCGGGCACCACATCGAGGTCATCGGCGCCCAGCCCTACCCCGTGCTCGACGGGGACGTCTCGCTCACCGAACTCGGCAGTCTCGACCTCTACCGGCAGCCCGACCCCTTCCGGACACCCAAGCGCGGCGAGTACCGCGACTGGATCGACGCCCTCGAAGTCGCCACCATGTGGACCGGCGGCTTTCCCGAGCCGCTCACTTTCTCACTGCGGGCCCGCCGCCATCTGGCCGCCCGCCGGGGCGAGTTCGACGTCGTGCACGACAACCAGACCCTCGGCTACGGGCTCCTCGGCGACCTCGGCGCACCCCTGGTCACCACCATCCACCACCCCATCACCGTCGACCGGCAGTTGGAGATCGACGCCGCCGACGGGCGGCTCGCCCGCGCCTCCGTGCGCCGCTGGTACGCCTTCACCCGCATGCAGAAGCGCGTCGCGCGGCGGCTGCCGTCGGTGGTCACCGTCTCCGGCAGCTCCAAGCAGGAGATCACCGACCATCTCGGGGTACGGCGCGACCGCATCAAGGTCGTGCACATAGGCGCCGACACGGACCTGTTCTCGCCGGACCCCGCCGTCCCCGAGATTCCGGGCCGGATCGTCACCACCTCCAGCGCCGACGTCCCTCTCAAGGGCCTGGTCCATCTCGTCGAGGCGCTGGCCAAGCTCCGTACGGAGAACCCCCGGGCGCATCTCGTCGTCGTCGGCAAGCGCGCCGAGGACGGCCCCGTCTACCGGGCCATCGAGACATACGGGCTCGGCGACGCCGTCCAGTTCGTCAAGGGCATCTCCGACGCCGAGCTGGTCGACCTCGTACGCGGCGCGCAGATCGCGTGCGTGCCGTCCTTGTACGAGGGGTTCTCCCTGCCCGCCGCCGAGGCCATGGCCACCGGCACCCCGCTGGTCGCCACCACCGGCGGCGCGATCCCCGAGGTCGCGGGGGCCGACGGCGAGACCTGTCTGGCCGTGCCGCCCGGCGACGCGGACGCGCTCGCAGGCGCGCTCAACAGGCTGCTGAACGACCGGGAGTTGCGCGAGCGGCTCGGCGCCGCGGGGCGTGAGCGGGTGCTGCGCCGGTTCACCTGGGCGCGCGCCGCCGAGGGCACCGCCGAGCTGTACCGCGCGGCCGTCGCCGCCCGCGCGGGGGCGGCCCGCTGATCCCGCAACTCCCTTCCACCCCCATCCCCGACCGCGAAAGCAGGAACTCGTGCTGACCGTGGACTTCTCCCGTTTCCCGCTCGCCGCCGGCGACCGGGTGCTCGATCTGGGGTGCGGCGCGGGCCGGCACGCCTTCGAGTGCTACCGGCGCGGCGCCCAGGTCGTGGCCCTCGACCGGAACGGTGCGGAGATCCGCGAGGTCGCCACCTGGTTCGCGGCGATGAAGGAGGCCGGTGAGGCGCCGCCCGGCGCCACCGCCACCGCGATGGAGGGGGACGCGCTGAACCTCCCCTTCCCCGACGAGTCCTTCGACGTCGTGATCATCTCCGAGGTCATGGAGCACATCCCCGACGACAAGGGCGTACTCGCCGAGATGGTCCGGGTCCTGCGGCCCGGCGGCCGGATCGCCGTGACGGTGCCCCGGTACGGCCCCGAGAAGGTCTGCTGGACGCTCTCCGACGCGTACCACGAGGTCGAGGGCGGCCATATCCGTATCTACAAGGCCGACGAACTCCTCGGCCGGATGCGGGAGGCCGGGCTCAGGCCGTACGGCACCCATCACGCGCACGCCCTGCACTCGCCCTACTGGTGGCTCAAGTGCGCCTTCGGCGTGGACAACGACCAGGTGCTGCCCGTGCGCGCTTATCACAAGCTGCTCGTCTGGGACATCATGAAGAAGCCGTTCGCGACCCGCTTCGCCGAGCAGCTGCTCAACCCGGTCGTCGGCAAGAGCTTCGTCGCCTACGCCACCAAGCCGCACCTGCCGACGGCGGAGGGCAAGTGACCTTGCCCGGTCGCGGCCCCGACCGCACCGAACACCTCGTCCTGCCCGGTGTCCTCGACGCGGATCAGGCGGCGGAGACGGTCGCGGGCATCCTCGCGGTCCAGCGCCCCGACGGTGCCATCCCCTGGTTCCGCGGCCACCATCTCGACCCGTGGGACCACACCGAGGCCGCCATGGCGCTCGACGCGTCCGGCGAACACGAGGCGGCCGCACGCGCGTACGAGTGGCTGGCCCGGCATCAGAACGAGGACGGGTCCTGGTACGCCGCCTACCACGACGGCGACGCCGCCCGGCCGACCGACCTGAGCCGCGAGACCAACTTCTGCGCCTATCCGGCCGTCGGGGTCTGGCACCACTATCTGGCCACCGGCGACGAGTCGTTCCTCGACCGGATGTGGCCCGTCGTGCACTCCGCCGTCGAGTTCGTCCTCGAACTCCAGCGGCCCGGCGGGCAGATCGGCTGGAAGCGGGAGGCCGACGGCACCGCCGTCGACGACGCGCTGCTCACCGGCAGTTCGTCCGTGCACCAGGCGCTGCGCTGCGCGCTCGCCATCGCCGAGGAACGTGAAGAGGCCCAGCCCGACTGGGAGTTGGCGGCCGGATCGCTCGCGCACGCGATCCGCGAGCACCCCGAACGGTTTCTCGACAAGAGCCGCTACTCGATGGACTGGTACTACCCGGTGCTCGGCGGTGCGATGACCGGGACGCAGGCGAAGGCCCGTATCGAGGAGGGCTGGGACCAGTTCGTCGTCCCCGGACTCGGGGTGCGCTGCGTACTGCCCAACCCGTGGGTCACCGGCGGCGAGAGCTGTGAACTCGCCATGGCGCTCTGGGTGGTGGGTGAGTCCGACCGCGCGCTCGACGTACTCCAGTCCATCGGGCATCTGCGCGCGGACGACGGAATGTACTGGACGGGGTACGTCTTCGAGGGCAAGAAGGCGCTCTGGCCGGAGGAGTTGACCAGCTGGACGGCGGCCTCCCTGCTGCTGGCCGTGGCCGCGCTCGGGGGCGACGAGGCGACCACGGCTGTCTTCAGCGGTGAGAGACTGCCGTCCGGGCTTGAGCCGGACTGCTGCGAGCGGGTCGGCTGAGGCCGAACGGCCCTGCCGGGGCTTTCTGCTGACGAAGCGTCAGTTACCGAAGTGACTGACAGCGTGTCAGATACGGCGCAGCCGGCCGGCCAGCCCGTGGCCGATGAGCAGGTACACCACGGCCGCGAGACCGTAGCCGCACACCACCCGTGCCCATGCCTCGTCGAAGGTGAACAGGTCGTAGGACCAGCCGGCGAGCCAGCGTGCCGCGTCCTGGATGAAGTTCACCAGGTCGTTGGCGCGGTTGGCGTCCAGCAGGTACATCAGAATCCAGAGGCCCAGGATGAAGGCCATGACATCCGCGATCACTATGAGGACCGTGGCTGCTGCGCTGCTTCCACTGCGTTGACGTGAGGCCATGACGACCGTGTTGCCGCTGAACGGCGGGTAAAACCCCCACCGGATCCATCCGCTCCGTCCGGTACACGCCGACGGCCCCCCGCCCGGAAGGGCGAGGGGCCGTGACTGTGCGGTGAATCGGGTGTGCGTGCGCCGCTCAGCCGCGCTGGATGCCGGAGGTGTCCTGGAGCAGACCGCGACGGCCGTCCTGCGTCTGGGCGATGAGGCCGGGACCGCGCTGCTCGACGGCCAAGTACCAGGTACCGGGCGCGAGTTCGGCGATCGGAGACGGCGAGCCGTCCTCCCCGTACAGGGGACGGGCCACCGGCACGGCGAACCAGAACGGCTCGAAGTTACCGCCGGCCGAACCGCCCTGCGTCGGACCCGGCGCCCCCGGCTGTCCGCCCGCCGAGGGCTGACCCGGACCGGGCTGCCCCGGCTGGGCACCGCCGAACGCGGGCTGCGGCTGACCCGGCTGGCCGCCGTACGGCGCCTGCTGGGCGCCCGGGTAGCCGTAACCCTGGCCGGGGTGGCCAGGCTGGCCGTACGGCGACGCGACCTGAGGCGGCTTCGGGGCCCCGACGAGGGGCGCCTTGAGGGCGGGAACGAGCGGGGTGGCAACCGCGCCCGCGGCGAGCACGATCGTGGAGAGCAGGCCGAGGATCATGCCCGCGCCCGCGTTGTCCGCGTCGATGATGTTCCAGAACGCGGTCCACAGGGCGAAGACGGTCAGTGCGACACCGAACTGCCCGAGGTCCAGACCGGCCACCTTGCGGCCAGGCATGGCGCGTCCGACGACGATGAGCGCGGCGCCGATGATGCCGGCGATGAACATGCTCATGAGAAGACCGAGTGCGTCCCAGGCGTTCGCACTGTCGAAGCCCGAACAGTCGATACCTTGCGGGCAGTCGATGCTGGACAGGCTGAGGAACGAGGCGATGAACAGCACCACCGCTGCTCCGATCACCACGCCATCGCCTCGTGTGAGGGAGCGGATGTTCACGTGAAAAGTCCTTCGTAGATCGTCTCGTCGGGGCGGTCGCCACCGGCGCGAGGGCGACGGTGCGGAGTGCGAAGCTCGGGGGCGGCTCCCTATCGTACGGATGAATCTATCGTCTGCCCGAGCGGGTCGTCTTCTCGGTTCCGGGCCACCTCATGAGGGGACCACAACAGGCCCTCCAACGGTTGCGGGAGAGCGTGCCGAAGAATCGACAGTGGTCTTTTCGTTGTGAATCCGTTGCCGTTTCCGGCTGTTCGAGCTGCGTTCCCCGGACGGTGAGGCCTACCGTTCCTGGCGTACGGCTATCGCTTCAGGAAACCGCTGATGCCGTCCGCCATTCCCTGCGCGGCCTTCTGGCGCCAGTCGGCGCTCGTCAGCAGGGCGATGTCCTTGGAGTCGCGCATGTTGCCGCACTCGATGAACACCTTCGGCACGGTCGACAGATTCAGTCCGCCGAGGTCGTCGCGGACATCAAGTCCCGTGCCCTCGCCGAGGTAATTGGAGGGAGCGCTTCCGGTCGTGCGTACGAAATTGCCCGCGACGCGTTCGCCGAGATCGCGCGAGGGGGCCACGATCTTTGTGGTGTCGGCTCCGCCCGACTTCACCAGTGCGGGAAGGATGACATGGAAGCCCCGGTTGCCGACGGCCGAGCCGTCCGCGTGGATGGAGATGACGGCATCGGCCTTGGCCTTGTTGCCGATTTCCGCACGCTCGTTCACACATGGTCCCCACGGGCGGTCGTTCTCGTGTGTGAGTTTCACCGTCGCGCCCTCTTTACGGAGGAGAGTGCGGAGGCGCTGTGAAACATCGGCGGTGAATTCGGCCTCCGTGTAACCGGAGTTACCCGCGGTGCCCGTGGTGTCGCATTCCTTGCGGTTGGTTCCGATGTCCACGAGCCTGTTGATCTCGGTGGTGTGCTTGAAGTTGCCCGGGTTGTGCCCGGGGTCGATGACCACGACGCGCCCCGCGAGCGGCCCCTCGCCGGGAGCGGGCCGGGCGTCCCCCGGAACGCCGTCGTCGCCCGGCGCCGGCTTCGACAGGGAGGGCGACTGAGAGGGGGCCGGCCTCGGCTCCGGGCCGGGGGAACCTGGGCTGTCGCCCGTGCCGGCGGCAGGGGATGACGCGCTCGTGCTCCGCGCCGGGCCCCCGTCGTCGGACCCGCCCGTGGCCTGCCAGATCAGCCATCCGGCGAAGGCGCCGGGCACCAGGGCCGCGATCGCGATGGTCGGCGTGGTCCGCGAGGTCCGGCGGCGGGGGGCGGGGGAGGGGCTTTCGTCGTACGACACGCGGCGATGCTAGTCCGTGGGGGACGGAGCGTCAGGTTCCTGCGCCGGTACGTCGCAGAACACGCAGCGACTCACACGTCCGGACCTCGGCGAACGCGCCGGACGCCAGCGCCCGCAGCCAGATCCGGTACGGTGCCTGGCCGCCGTCCGCCGGGTCCGGGAACACGTCGTGGACGACCAGCAGCCCGCCCTCGGCGAGATGCGGTGCCCAGCCCTCGTAGTCGCCGTTCGCGTGCTCGTCGGTGTGGCCGCCGTCGATGAAGACCAGGCCCAGCGGACCGCCCCAGACGGCGGCCACCTGCGGGGAGCGGCCCACGATCGCCACGACATGGTCTTCGAGACCGGCCGCGTGGAGCGTGCGGCGGAAGGACGGCAGGGTGTCCATCCGGCCGACCGCCGGGTCGACGACCGCCGGGTCGTGGTACTCCCAGCCGGGCTGCTGCTCCTCACTGCCGCGGTGGTGGTCGACGGTGAGGGCCGTGACGCCGGCGGCGCGGGCGGCGTCGGCGAGCAGGATCGTGGAACGGCCGCAGTACGTGCCGACCTCCAGCAGCGGCAGCCCGAGGGCGGCGGCCTCGGTGGCGGCTGCGTACAGCGCGAGCCCCTCACCGGTCGGCATGAAGCCCTTGGCGCCCTCGAAGACCGCGAGGACGTCGGGGGAGGGGGTGGGGGCGGTCCCGGCGGTCATGCGGTTCCTCCTGCGTGGGCGGTGCGGCGGGGCGGGGGTGTGGTGCGGTGAGACGTGCGCGCCATGGGCGTACGGGGCGCGGTCGCCCATGCTGCCGTACGCCCTCCCGCGCGCCGACACGACCTAGGACCGGACCGCCGGGACCGGGGCGGCGTCGGCCTTCGCGTCGCCCTCGCTGCCGGCCAGCAACTCCGTCCTGGCCGAGGCCTTGTGGGACGGCAGCAACATCGCCAGGGCCAGACCGCCGAGCACGGCTGCGGTGGCGATCATGAACGAGATGCGGAAGCCGTGCAGGCTGGGCACCGCCGTGGGGCCCGTACCGATCGCCGTACGTGCCAGGACCATGCCGATGACGGCGCTGGAGACGGACGTACCGATCGAACGCGCCAGCGTGTTCAGCCCGTTGGCCGCGCCGGTCTCCGACGAGTCGACGGCGCCGACGATCAGGGCGGGCAGCGAGGAGTACGCGAGGCCGATGCCCGCACCGAGGACCATCGAGATGACGACGGTCTGCCAGGCGGCGCTCATCATGACCAGCCCGGCGCCGTAGCCGATCGCGATGACGGCCATACCGATCATCAGCGAGACCTTCGGGCCGCGCCGCGCCGAGATCCGGGCGTAGACCGGGGCCACGAGCATCATCGTCAGTCCGAGCGGGGCGACGCACAGGCCCGCGACGACCATCGACTGGCCGAGTCCGTAACCGGTGGACGTCGGGAGCTGGAGCAGCTGCGGGAGGATCAGCGACACCGCGTAGAACGCGACGCCGACCATCACGGAGACGAGGTTGGTGACCAGCACCTCGCGGCGCGCGCTGGTGCGGAGGTCGACGAGCGGGGCCTTGAGCCGCAGCTCCATCCAGCCCCACAGTCCGAGGACCACGACGGCCACACCGAAGAGCCCGAGCGTGGTGGGCGAGGTCCAGCCCCAGGTGCTGCCCTTGGTGACCGGCAGCAGCAGGGCGACGAGGCCCGCGGAGAGCCCGAGCGCGCCGAACCAGTCGAACGTGCCGCCCGCCCGCACGGAGCTTTCCGGGACGGTGAGGACGGTCAGCAGCATCGACAGCACGCCGAGGCCGGCGGCGCCGAAGAAGAGTGTGTGCCAGTCGGCGTGCTGGGCGACGAGCGCGGCGCCGGGCAGGGCGAGACCACCGCCGACGCCGATCGACGAACTCATCAGGGCCATCGCCGAGGGGAGCTTCTCGCGGGGCAGTTCGTCGCGCATGATGCCGATGCCCAGCGGTATCGCGCCCATCGCGAACCCCTGGAGGGCGCGGCCGGCGATCATCACCGTCAGATCGTCGGTGAACGCGCAGATCAGTGAGCCGACGACCATGACGGCCAGACTCGCGAGGAGCATCCGGCGCTTGCCGTACAGATCGCCGAGCCGCCCCATGATCGGGGTGGACACGGCGCCGGCGAGGAGGGTCGCCGTGATGACCCACGTCGCGTTGTCGGGCGAGGTACGGAGCAGCGCCGGCAGGTCCTTGATGATCGGGACGAGCAGGGTCTGCATGACGGCGACGGTGATGCCGGCGAAGGCGAGTACGGGGACGACGCCGCCGGTCCCCCGCTTACGCGAAGCGGCCCCGGGGAGGGGGCCGGTGCCGGTGTGGTGGTCGGGCGTCGCTTGTGGCATAGGTGGGGCCTCCGGGCAGGCGAAGAGGGGATAAGGCCAGCAAAAAGGATGCTTGAGGCCACTAAGTAGATGGAGGTTGAACGCTTCCCGGCCGCCCCGGTATTCCTGGCCCTGACAGGATCCTGATGCGCCCCGTGTCCGCCCTCCCGCCGCCCCCGTCGCGAACCTGCCTCCGAGCTGTCCCCGTCCCGGTCATCGCACCAGGTCTCCCGGCCCGGTGCCCGTACATCGATATCCCGATGTACGGGGAAGGACACGGCTGCGACTATTACCGCCATGGCCCATGTCCCGGCAGGCACCGAAACCGAGTCCGACCCCCCGCCCCCGTCCGAGCGCGGGCCCGTCACCGACGGCGCGCGGTCGACCCGCACCTGGGCCGTCATCCTCGCCGCGTGCGCCGGGCAGTTCCTCGTCGTACTCGACGTCTCGGTCGTGAACGTCGCGCTGCCTTCGATGCGCACCGACCTGGGCCTCGGCACCACCGGTCTCCAGTGGGTGCTCAACGCCTACTCGATCGCCTTCGCCGGCTTCATGCTCCTCGGCGGACGCGCCGCCGACATCTTCGGGCGCAAGCTGATGTTCCTCGCCGGACTCGGGGTCTTCACCGCCGCGTCCCTGGCCGGCGGTCTCGCGCAGGAGGGCTGGCAACTGCTGGCCGCCCGCGCCGTGCAGGGCCTCGGCGCCGCCGTACTGGCTCCCGCGACCCTCACCATCCTGACCGCCGCCGTCCCCGCCGGACCGGCGCGGACGCGCGCCATAGCCACCTGGGCGGCCGTCGGCGCGGGCGGTGGCGCGGCGGGCGGGCTCGTCGGCGGCGTACTCACCGATCTGCTGTCCTGGCGCTGGGTGCTGCTGATCAACGTGCCCGCCGGAGCACTGGTCCTGGTCGCCGCCGTGGTGTGGCTGACGGAGAGCCGGGCGAAGGAGGCCCGGCGCCGGCTGGATCTGCCCGGCGCCGTACTGGTCACCGGCGGTCTCGCCGTCCTCGCCTACGGCATCGTGCAGACCGAGCAGTCGGGCTGGGGAGCCGCCGGGACACTCGTGCCGCTGCTGGGCGGACTGCTGCTCCTCGCGGCCTTCCTGGGGGTGGAGGCGCGCACGAGGGAACCGCTGATGCCGCTGAGACTTTTCCGCGTACGGGCGGTCTCGGCGGCCAACGCGGGGATGCTGGTGACCGGTTCGGCGTCGTTCGCCATGTGGTTCTTCATGACTGTCTACGCCCAGAACATCCTCGGCTACACGCCCCTCGAAGCGGGCCTCGCGCTGGTACCGAGTTCGCTCAGTGTCGTCCTCGGCTCCAAGCTGGCGCCCCTGCTGATGCGTCGTACGGGTGCCCGGCATGTCGCCGTCCTCGGCGCGTTCGTCGGCTCGATCGGATTCGGCTGGCAGTCGATGATGACCGCCGACGGCACCTTCCTCAGGACGATCCTGGGACCCGGCATCCTGATGATGGCCGGCGCCGGACTGGCCATGACACCGCTCGCCGCCCTCGCGACGGGTAGCGCGGAACCCGGCGAAGCCGGTCTCGTCTCGGGCCTGGTGAACACCTCGCGGACCATGGGCGGGGCCATCGGCCTCGCGATCCTCTCGACGGTCGCGGCGGCGCGGACGTCCCACGGGACGGGTCCGGCGGCGCTGACCGAGGGGTACGCGCTGGCCTTCCGGACCGGCTCGGGGCTGCTGCTCGTCGCGGCGGTGCTGATGGCCTTCTGGCTGCCCCGCCACTCGGACACGTAACGCGGCGGGAGCCGGGCCGGAAGGTCAGAGCCAGCCCTGCCGGCGGGCCGCGCGTACGGCTTCCATGCGGTTACGGGTGTGGGTTTTGCCGATCGCCGACGAGAGATAGTTCCGCACCGTCGACTCGGACAGCCGCAGCTTCTCGGCGATGTCGGCGACGGTCGCCCCGTCCACGGAGGCGTTCAGCGCGTCCCGCTCGCGTGCGGTCAGCGGGCTCGGTCCCGCGCTCAGCGCGGCGGCGGCCAGCGCCGGATCCACCACGGTCTCACCCGCGAGCACCCGCCGGATAGCCTCGGCCAGCTCCTCCACGGGCCCGTCCTTGACCAGGAACCCGGCGGCCCCCGCCTCCATGGCCCGGCGCAGATAGCCGGGTCTGCCGAAGGTGGTGAGGATCAGCACCCGGCAGTCCGGGACCTCCTCCCGCAGGTCGGCGGCGGCGTCGAGACCGCTGCGGCCGGGGAGTTCGATGTCGAGCAGAGCCACGTCGGGGCGAGCGGTGAGCGCGGTGGCGACGATGGTGTCCCCCGTGGACACCTGGGCGACCACTTCGATGTCCCTCTCCATGCCGAGCAGCAGCGCGAGGGCGCCGCGCATCATGCCCTGGTCCTCGGCGAGAAGGACTCTGATCATGCCGGTTGCCCCGATTCCGTCGGTGAAGGTGAAGGTGGAGGTGAAACTGCCGTTGCCGCTGAAGCTGTCGGTGAAGATGATGCCGTCGCCGTCGCCGTCGCCGTCGCCGTCGCCGTCGTCCGCGCGTCCGCCGCGGAATCCACCGGAAGCACGGCCGTTACCCGGAAGCCTCGCCCCTCCGGGCCCGCGGGCCCCGCTTCGAGCGAACCGCCCGCCACCGCCAGCCGCTCGGTGAGCCCCTTCAGCCCCGTGCCGCCGCCACGCGTGCCGCCGCCCGCGCCGTCGCCCACGTCGTCGGCCGGTCCAGAGCGTACGCCGCGACCGTCGTCCGTGATCACCAGTCGGACCTGTTCCGGCGCGCCGTTCACCGTGATCTCGCACTGGCTCGCCCCGCTGTGCCGTACGGCGTTGGTGACGGCCTCCCGTACGACCCAGCCCAGCAGGGCCTCCGTACGCGGCCCGAGCGGCGGTCCCGACTGCCGTACGACGGGCTCGATCCCGGCGGCGGTCAGCCCGGAGCGCGCCCGGTCCAGCTCGGTCGAGAGGCTGCTGTCGCGGTAGCCGGTGACGGCCTCGCGGATCTCTGTCAGTGCCTGTCGGCCGACGGACTCGATGTCGGTGATCTGCGCCAGCGCCCCGTCCATGTCGCGCGGAGCGAGCCGGCGCGCGGCCTCCGACTTCACCACGATCACCGACAGGGTGTGGCCGAGCAGGTCGTGCAGGTCGCGCGAGAACCGCAGCCGCTCCTCCTCGACCGCCGAGCGCGCCAGCTCCTGCCGGGTGGCGCGCAGCTCCATGATCGTCTCGGTCAGGGCCAGGATCGCCGCCGTGACCAGCATCGACATGATCGTGGCGTACGCGATGGCGATCGCGCCCCAGCCGTCGTGGACCGCCGCGACGACCGCGACCACCAGCGTCAGGGGAACGCCGACCAGGGCGAGGGACCGGCCGCGCAGCACGGTGCCGCAGGCGAGTCCGAACAGCGGGAAGAACAGCAGCCAGCTGCCGCCGTACGCGCCGCCGAGACCGAACGTCATCACGGCCATGCCGCCGAGCGCCCGCCAGGTGCCCGGACCGCGCCGCCGCACCGGGTCGAACGCCCGGAACACCACGTGGATGTAGAGGGTGTTGAAGACCAGCAGACCGGTCCCGCCGAGCCAGGGGCTGGGGGTGTCGCCCTGGACGAGGTTGGACAGGGAGCCGAGGCCAAGCAGCAGCCACGGCAGCATGGCGAAGCCGGAGGCCGGTCCCGGCCGGTGGTGCCCGCAACGGGTTTTCCTCGGTTGGTCGCTCATGCCGTCCTCGCGGATGTGCGGTAGGACATCACAGCGTACGAACCGAACGCCGCCAGCCACCCGAGGAGTACGGCGACTGTCGCTGTCGCGGGGGCGTGGCCGTCGGTGGTGGCCCAGCCGAGTTCGGCGAAGCCGTGGGCGGGCGTGTACTCGGCGAGGGTCCGCAGCCACTCGGGGAACGCCTCGATCGGGAACCAGAGCCCGCCGATGACCGTCAGACCCATCAGGGCGCCCGTGTTGACCACTCCGGCGCTCTGCGCGGAGAGTCGGTAGCCGTTGCCGATCCCCAGCAGTGTGAACGGCAGTGTGCCCGCCCACAGGACCAGGACCAGTACCGCCCACTGCCACGCGTCGAGCCGTACGCCGTTGGACAGGGCGCCGGCGGTCAGTACCGCCAGGATCGCGGGCAGGACGGTCACCGAGCTGGTGGCGGCGCGGCCGAGTACGACCTGGCGGGGCCGCATGGGCGTGATGCGCAGCTGGCGCAGCCAGCCGAGCGAACGGTCCTCGGCGTTGTCGTCGGCCTCCTCCATGTAGTGCGTGGAGAACAGGACGGTGTTGCCCCGGCGGGCGTAGGCCCGCATGGAGGTCCAGAACGCGCGCCTGGCCTCCACGTCGAGGGCCGCCGTCGGCTCGTCGAGGACGATCAGCTCGGGGTTGCCCGCGAGGGCGACGGCGAAGCGGACGCGCTGCCACTGCCCGCCGGAGAGCTTGTCGACGCGGCGGGCCGCGAGTTCGGTGAGCCCCGCGAGGTGCAGGTCCTCGGAGACGGGCAGCGGGTGCGGGTAGGTGCTCGCGACGAACGAGACGAGTTCGCGCACCGTCGTACGGCGGACCGGCCCGCCGTCCTGGAGCATCGCGCCGACCCGGCCCGATCTCACCGCGCGCTCGGGGGTGTCACCGAAGAGACGGACGCGTCCGCTGTCGGGTTCGTCGAGGCCGAGCAGGAGGTTGAGGGTGGTGGACTTGCCCGCGCCGTTGCGTCCGAGGAGTGCGAGGGTCTCGCCGCGTGCGATGCCGAGGTCGAGGCCGGCCACCGCGCGTACGGCGCCGAAGGACTTGACGGCCCCTTCGATGCTCACCGCGGGCGCGGGCGCGGTCCCGCCCTCGGGATCCGCCGGCGTGGTTGTCGCCGTTGCCATGGGCTGTGTCATGCCGATGACGCTACGGAGAGCGGGCGGTCCGCCGGCAGATGCGCATGTACGGACTCGGCCGGGACAAATGTCCTGCCCCCGCCGGAAGTTCCGCTTCCAACGCCGAACGGGCCGCCCGATTCCGGGAGGCCCGTTCGGCGTTCCAAGACACGACCAGGGGCGTGCCGGGCGTCGCGCGCCAAGCGGGATTTGTCAGAAACGGCCTAGGACGCGTGGCCGCTCTGCCCGTTGTCCCCCGGACGGCGGTGGCGTCCGTGCACCGACGACTGGGAGTCGTCCGTCGCGGCGGCCCCGCCCCGGTGTTTTCCGTGGCCGGTTTCGTCCCGGTCGCCGACCGCCTGGTGCGGACGGTTCTGGGCCGTGTCTGTTCGGCTCTCAGACATGTGGGAAGTCACCCCGTTGGATCGCTGATGTCGCTGCTCGCGTGGCACACGGGCGCCGGCCGTCCCCGTACGACCGACCGGACCCGCGGCAAAATACTAACCAGCCCTACCCGGCGGCCGTTCGCCCGGTGAGGGGTGCCTGCTGCAAGGGAACCGGCTTGCGGACCAGGCGAGTTGGACGGGGTGCGGACCCATTTTCGTCCATGGCTTCCACTTGTGCGGGTTCCGTGATCGATTCGGGTCCCGCGTCCCCCGTCGCGGGATGCCAGGTGTCCATCGGTACGTCCCGGGGGACGTCGCGCGGCGCCTCCACCCGGGCCACGCCGCACGGCATCGTGCCCGTGACGTACGGCAGTTGGAGCACCCCGTCCGGGGACCACAGCCCCGTCCCTGCCAACCAGCCCTCCGGCGCGGCCTGTTGATGGAGCTGCCGGCCCGACGGCCGCCAGGTCCCCACCCAGGTGCCGGCCGGCCCGTCGATCCGCAGCGCGACCGCGCAGCTCTCCGGCATCAGTACCTGCCCCGGCTGAACGGCGAACGGGGTGACCGCGCACTCGGCCGGCCGCAGACACTCGGGGAAGCGCACCGGCCGCGCGCTGCCCAGCACGCCCCAGCCCAGCCGGTCGTTCCCCGGCGCGTCCGAACGGATCAGCAGCAGACCGCTGTCGGCGTCGGCCAGCAGCAGCCGGTCGTTGCTCCCCTCGGCGATCTGGAGCAATGGGCTGACCTCGCCGCCCCGTTCCAGATCGACGGCGACGGACTTGACCACGCCGTCCAGTTCGCGGTCGAGTGCCAGCAGCCGCCCCGTACGGTCGAGCCAGACGCCGCCCGTGCAGCGTCCACGTACGGTCGCGACCGGTTCCGGGCCGAACGCGCCGCCCGCCACCAGCCAGAGCGTGGTGCCGTGTTCGCCGGGGGCCAGCGCGTAGGCGCTCGTGCCGTCGGGCGACGGCGGCAGCAGCGTGAGCCGTGGGCATTCGACCGCGCCCAGGGGCAGTTCACCCGTGCCCGGCCCGGTCGGATAGAGCAGCGAGAACGCCTGCCGGTTCGCCACCCGACGGTGGATCAGCACCCGTCCGTCGGTCAGTGGCAGCACCTCGGCGTCGGGTTCCTCGGGCTGGTCGAGCGGGAGCGGCACGGCGTACGGCTCGGGCCCGTCCAGCGTCCACCGCTCCGGGAACCAGGCCGCGGCGGCACCGTCCCCCTCCCCGTCCTCCTGCGGAGGAGGGCCGGCGCCCGCCTCCGTACCGAGGGTCAACCGCGCCGCGTAGGAACCGTCCGCCGCGATCACGAATCCCGCGCGCCGGGCGGCCCCGTCCGGCGCGGCGTTCTCCACGCCCTCCATGGCACAGGCTGTCATCGCTCAGTCACCTCCGGCTACGACGCTAGGTTCGCACTCTCTGCCGAACAACACGGGACAAGTCGCTTCACACATAAGGGTGGCCGGTCAAGGGTTCGGCTGTGGGGGAGGGGGTGGTTGTGCTGCGTGGACAGGACACCCTCGGCCATCCGGCGAAACTTCACCCGCGCTCAGGAACCCGAGTGGCGTGAGACCAGCCACAGGGGCAGTGTGGGCCGGTGGGAGCTCAGACCTTCCGAATCAAGGGGTGAACAGTTGTGAGTGGACGCTTCGAAGCGAGTACCGACATCGATCGACCGATCGCGGAGGTCTTCGCGTACCTGGCTCAGGGCACGAACGATCCGGAATTCAGTCCCCGGGTGCAGAAGATCGTGAAGGAGCCGGCGGGGCCCACGGATGTCGGCACGGTGTTTCAGAGCACGGTGAAGGACGCGGGGATGAAATCCCGGCGCGAGTTCCGGATCACCGAGCTGGCAGCGCCATCCAGGATCCGCTGGATGGAGACCTCGAAGAACTCGCTGATGGCTCGCGAGGGCGGTTACGACCTGGAGGCGATCTCGGACGGGAGGACGCGGGTGCGACTGTTCAACGTCCTTGAGGGGCATGGCGTCGGCAAGCTGCTGCTGGGATTCGCCCTCGGCGCGGCCCGCAAGGACGCACCCGCGTTCGGTGAGCGCATCAAGAAGGCTGTCGAGGCGTCCCGACCGTCCGCCTGAGCGCTCGGGGCCAGGGCGCCGCTCTGAGGAGTGCGAGATTCGGTGAGAACTGACCATGGATCAGTTTCCACAAAGTGACTCTTGCATGTACTTTCCTGCTGGGTGTTGGTAAGGCACCCCTAAGTAGGCGACTTGGAGCACAGATGTCCGTTCGACGCCGCGGCACGGCCGCACTCGTGGCCCTGGCCGCCGCCCTCTCACTCGCGGCCTGCGGAAGCGACGGAGGGTCGGACGAGTCCTCGCCCCCCGGCACCGACGCGGACAAGAAGGCCGTCGCGACGGGCGGCAAGGACTTCGCGGACGCGGCGAAGAAGACCGCGGCCTACGGCACCGGGGCCAAGCCGGGCGAGTTCCCGCGGACGGTCACCCACGCTCTGGGCAAGACCGTCCTGAAGGACCGTCCCGAGCGCGTCGTCGTGCTCGACGTGGGCGAGTTCGACAACGTCGTCTCCCTCGGCGTCGAACCCGTCGGCTACGCGCCCACCGAGGGCGCCGCGGCCGTACCGTCCTACCTGAAGAAGGGCGCGGGCAGCCCGAAGAGCGTCGGCACCAGCAACGGCCTCAACCTGGAGGCGATCGCGGCCCTCAAGCCCGACCTGATCCTCGGCAGCCAGCTCCGCGCCGCCGACAAGTACGAAGAGCTGTCGTCGATCGCCCCCACCGTGTTCTCCATCCGCCCCGGCTTCCCCTGGAAGGAGAACCTCCGGCTCAACGCGGCGGCGCTCGACCGGAGCGCGGCGGCCGAGAAGGCGCTCGACGCGTACGACGCGAAGGTCAGGGCACTGTCGGACGACATCGGCGCCGACAAGCCGACCATCTCGATGGTGCGGTACAGGCCGAACGAGACCCGTCTCTACGCCAAGGCGTCCTTCATCGGCACCATCCTCGATGACATCGGCCTGCCGCGGCCCGCGAACCAGCAGATCAACGACCTCGCCGTCGAGGTAAGCCCCGAGGAGATCGACCAGGCGGACGCGGACTGGATCTTCACCGGTGTGTACGGCGACCCCAAGTCGACCAAGCGGGACACCGCGCGCGCGAACCCGCTCTGGAAGAACCTCAAGGCCGTCCGGTCGGGACAGGCCGTGGACGTATCGGACGAAACCTGGTACCTGGGCCTCGGAACCATCGCCGCCGGCCTGGTCCTGGACGACCTGCGGGGCTTCCTGGCCGAGTGACGTCCGGCCCGTCCGGGCGGACCGCCCTGTCCTCGACCGTCCCGTCCGGCGGTCGAGGACAGGTGTGGCCGGGGGAGAAGGAAGGCGTGGCCGGGCAGAAGGCAGCCGTGCCCGGGGGAAGCCGTCCCCGGCCATGGTCGCGGCACCACGGTCGGCAGGTAGCCTGTGCCCCGTGCCCCGCCTGTCCGAAGTCCTCGCCCAGCTCGACGCCCTCTGGCCGCCCGAGCGGGCCGAACAGTGGGACGCCGTCGGTACCGTCTGCGGCGATCCCGACGCCCCCGTGACCCGGGTCCTGATCGCCGTCGACCCCGTCCGGTCCGTCGTGGACGAGGCCCTGGGGCTCGGCGCCGACCTGATCCTCACCCACCACCCGCTCTATCTGCGGGGAACGACAACCGTGGCCGCGGGCACCTTCAAGGGCCGCGTCGTGCACACGCTCATCAAGCACGACATCGCCCTGCACGTCGCGCACACCAACGCCGACAGCGCCGATCCGGGAGTCTCCGACGCCCTCGCGGGCGCGCTCGGCCTGCGCGTGGTGGGCCCCCTCGTACCCGATCCGACGGACCCCGCGGGCCGCCGCGGGCTCGGCCGGATCTGCGAACTCGACCGCCCCGCGACCCTCCGCGACTTCGCCGCGCGCGCCGCGCACCGGCTGCCCGCCACCGCCCAGGGCATCCGCGTGGCCGGCGACCCCGACACCCTCGTCAGCACCGTCGCCGTCAGCGGCGGATCCGGCGACAGCCTCTTCGACCAGGTACGGGCGGCGGGAGTGGACGTATTCCTCACCGCCGACCTGCGCCACCACCCGGTCTCCGAGGCCACGCAGCACTCACCGCTGGGGCTGGTCGACGCCGCGCACTGGGCCACCGAGTGGCCCTGGTGCGAACTGGCGGCCACCCAGCTCGACGAGATCTCCGACCGTCACGACTGGGACCTGCGGGTCCATGTCTCGAAGACGGTCACCGACCCTTGGTCCTCCCACCATTCCTCAGGAGCCCCCAACTGAACGCCGAACCCGCCGACCAGATCCGACTCCTCGACGTCCAGGCCCTCGATCTGCGACTCCAGCAGATCGCACACAAGCGCGACTCGCTGCCCGAGCACGCCGAGATCGAGTCGCTGACCAAGGACCTCACACAGCTGCGCGACCTGCTGGTCGCCTCGCAGACCGAGGAGAGCGACACCGCGCGCGAGCAGACGAAGGCGGAGCAGGACGTCGACCAGGTCCGCCAGCGCGCCGTACGCGACCAGCAGCGCCTCGACTCGGGCGCGGTCACCTCGCCCAAGGACCTCGAATCCCTCCAGCGCGAGATCGTCTCGCTCGCCAAGCGCCAGGGCGACCTGGAGGACGTCGTCCTCGAAGTCATGGAGCGCCGCGAGGCCGCGCAGGAGCGCGCCGCCGAGCTGACCGAGCGCGTCTCCTCCGTCCAGGCCAAGACGGACGACTCGGTCGAGCGCCGGGACGCCGCCGCCGAGAAGCTCGACGCCGAGGAGGCGACGGCGACCAAGGAGCGCGAGACCGTGTCGGCGACGATCCCCGCCGATCTGCTCAAGCTGTACGAGAAGCTGCGGGTGCAGCAGGGCGGCGTCGGCGCGGCCCGCCTCTACCAGCGCCGCTGCGAGGGCTGCCGGCTGGAGCTCAACATCACCGAGGTCAACGAGGTCAAGGCGGCGAGCCCCAGCACCGTCCTGCGGTGCGAGAACTGCCGCCGCATCCTGGTCCGTACCTCCGAATCGGGTCTGTAGATGCCGACATTCGTCGTCGAGGCGGACGGCGGGTCGCGGGGCAACCCCGGCCCGGCGGGTTACGGGGCCGTCGTACTCGACGCGGTGACCGGTGAGACCCTCGCCGAGGTCGCCGAGCACATCGGCGTCGCCACGAACAACGTCGCCGAGTACAAGGGTCTGATCGCAGGACTGAAGGCCGCGAAGGCACTCGACCCGGCCGCCGACGTACGGGTCCGGATGGACTCCAAGCTCGTCGTGGAGCAGATGTCGGGCCGCTGGAAGATCAAGCACCCCGACATGAAGCCGCTGGCAGCCGAGGCATCACGGATCTACCCCACGGGGCAGGTCCGCTTCGAGTGGATCCCGCGCGAGAAGAACAAGCACGCCGACCGGCTCGCCAACGAGGCGATGGACGCGGGCAAGAAGGGCAAGCAGTGGGAGCCCTCGGCGTCAACTGCCGAGCTGGACGCGGGAGCGAGGCGTACGGGCTCCGCCTCTCGCAGGTCCGCGGCTCCCGCCCCCGGCGGACCGCCGGGGGACGCGGCGGCCGGCGCGGCGAGGGCGCGCGCGGCGCTGGCCGCCTCGTACGAACTCTCCGCCGCCGTCCCCGAGCAGACCGCCCCGCCCGTCGGCTGGGGCTCGGCCGACCTCGGCACCCCCGCCACCTTCGTGCTGCTACGGCACGGCGAGACGGTGCTCACCCCCGAGAAGCGCTTCTCGGGCAGCGGCGGCAGCGACCCGGAGCTGTCGGTGGTGGGCCGCAGGCAGGCCGACGCCGTCGCGGCGGCGCTCGCCGCGCGCGGCACGATCCAGGCGATCGTCTCGTCGCCGCTGCTGCGCTGCCGCCAGACGGCCGACGCCGTCGCCACCCGGCTCGGCCTTGAGGCAGGTGTCGACGAAGGGTTGCGCGAGACGGACTTCGGCGCCTGGGAAGGGCTGACGTTCACCCAGGTCAGGGAGCGGTACGCGGACGACCTCAGCGCCTGGCTGGCCTCGCCCGACGTGGCGCCGACCGGCGGCGGCGAGAGTTTCAACTCGGTCGCGGTCCGGGTCGCGGCGACCCGTGACGCGCTGATCGAACGGTACGCGGGACGTACGGTGCTGGTCGTCACCCACGTGACACCGGTGAAGACCCTGGTCAGACTGGCGCTGGGGGCACCGCCGGAGTCCCTGTTCCGGATGGAGCTGTCGGCGGCGTCGCTTTCGGCGGTCGCCTACTACGCGGACGGCAACGCGTCGTTGCGTCTGCTGAACGACACGTCGCACCTGCGCTGAGCGGCGGCGGGCGGGAGAAGACGGGGGGAGGGCTCGGTGTGGGCTGGCAACTGACCGACGACGTCGAGGAGTTCCGTACGGCGGCGGACCCGTGCCTCGCGCTGGAGCCCGCCCGTTCGACGCTGCTGCTGACGATCAGCGAGTCGATCCGGGTCAACGGGGCGGGGGAGTCGGTCCGTTTCGGCTACTGGCGCCCGACCGAGGCCGCCCCCGTCTCCGCCGCCTTCCTCCAGACACCGCCGCTGCGCCCGCTGCTCGGTCCGATGCCGGACCGGGCGGCGCGTGAACTCGTTCCCGTACTGCGTGCCGCGGACCCGTCGTTGACCTCCGTACAGGGCGAGGAGGCGTGTGTACGGGCGTTCGCCGCCGAGTGGACGGGGCGCTCCGGCGGCTGGGGGGTCTCGCACCGGGTACGGCTGTTCCGCCTGGGCGAGCTGACCCCGCCGGAGCCCGCCCCCGCCGGCCGGGCACGGCTCGCCACCGCCGAAGACCTGCCGCTCCTCGCCGAGTGGATGAGCGCCTTCGCCACCGACACCGGCCAGCCGATCAGGGCGGACGGGGACTACACGCGGGCCACGGCGGAGCGCATCGCGGCCGGCCGGCTGTGGCTGTGGGACGTCGCGGGCGCACCGGTGGCGATGGCCTCGGTCACCCCGATCCTCGCGGGCCAGGCCCGGGTGGCTCCTGTCTACACACCGCTCCGGCTGCGCGGCCGGGGCTACGGGGGCGCGGTCACGGCGGCGGTCAGCCGGGCGACACGGGACGCGGGCGCCGAACAGGTGCTGCTCTACACGGACTTGGCGAACCCGACGAGCAACGCGCTCTACCAGCGGCTGGGTTATCGGCCGCTGATGGACAGTCAGGTCCTGACGTTCGACTAGGTTCTGTCCGGCGGATCTTCGTGGATGAGCCCGAGTACGCCCGGTACGAGGGTGATCCTCCGCCTGCGATCGCACGCACCAGCCGCCGTGAGCCCCGCCCTGCGGGCGGACGACGCTACTTTCATCACACGCCCCAGCCGTGTGCCCGCGGTGCGCGTCGTGCTTCAGCGCAGGGCCGCCGCCTCGCGGGACAGCTTCTCCACCCGGGCCCAGTCCTTCTCCCTGATCGCGTCCGGCGGAAGCATCCAGGTGCCGCCCACGCAGCCGACGTTGACCAGTGCCAGATACGACCCCGCCGACGCCAGGGAGATCCCGCCCGTCGGGCAGAACCGCGCCTGAGGCAGCGGTCCCGACAGGGACTTGAGGTACGCCGTGCCGCCCGCCGCCTCCGCCGGGAAGAACTTCATCTCCGTCACACCGCGCTCCAGCAGCGCCACGACCTCCGAGGCCGTCGAGACACCCGGCAGGAACGGCACCCCGGACGCCAGCATCGCGTCGAGCAGCGTGCCGGTCCATCCGGGGCTGACCAGGAAGCGGGCCCCGGCCGCCACCGACTCCGTCACCGATCCCGGCGTGATGACCGTCCCGGCCCCCACCACCGCCTCCGGCACCTCCGCCGCGATCGCCCGGATCGCGTCCAGCGCGACCGGCGTACGCAGGGTCACCTCGATCGCGGGCAGGCCGCCGGCCACGAGAGCGCGGGCCAGGGGCACGGCGTCGGCGAGATCGTCCACGACGACGACAGGGACAACGGGGGCGAGGTCGAGCACGGAGGTCATACGGTCATCCTGCCGCGCCGCCCTCGCTCCCCGCAACGAGCGTTGCGCCCTGCGCAACGGGGGGGGCAACGGCGGTCCGGCGGCGGCCCTCAGTGGATCTCCGTCACCACCACGTCCAGCGCCCACGACCGCCCCGCCCCGCCGGGCTCGGCGACCTCCACCACGTACCCCAACTCGCGCAGCGTCTCCACCAGTTGGCCGGGCTTCTTCGGCCGGGCGCCGGTCGTCAGCAGGTCCCGGACGAGCCGCCCCTTCGTCGCCTTGTTGAAGTGGCTCACCACCGACCGCTTCTCCACACCGTCCACGAACCGCGCGTGCAGGACGCGCACCGTCGCCGTACGGGCGGCGACCTCGCCCACCGGCTTCCAGGCCGGCGTGTACGACGACGAGCGCAGGTCCAGTACGAGCCCGCCGCCCGCCACCTCGGGCAGCACCGACGCCATCGCCTTGCGCCAGTGCGTGCTCAGCGCCCCGACGCCCGGCAGTTTCACGCCCATCGAGCACCGGTAGGACGGGATCCGGTCGCCGATCCGTACCGCTCCCCACAGCCCGGAGAAGACCAGCAGCGACTTCCCGGCCCGCCGCCGCGCGGCGGTGTCCAGCGTGGCGAGGCCGAGCGCGTCGTACAGCACACCGGTGTAGATGTCCCCGGCCGGTCGCGTCCCCGCGGTCCGCAGTTCCACGTTCTTCGCGATCTCGCCGCGCAGTCCCTCGCTCAGACCCAGGACCTCCGCGGCCTTCTCCTCGTCGGCGGCGCACAGCTCGACCAGCTCGTCCAGTACGGCGGCGCGCGCCTCGGCCAGGGCGGGCAGTGACAGTGACTCCGGCTTCAGCGGAGCCCCGCGACCGGAGGCGGCCTTGCCTTCCGACGGCGGCAGCAGCACGAGCACGGTGATTCTCCTCAAGGACGTACGGAACGGGGGGTGCGGGCCCCCGTTCCGCCAGGTTAAGCGGTGGAGCACGCACCCACCCAGCCGCTTCCCCGGTGCCCGCGCCGCGCCGGCCCTCACACGCTGACGTCGCCCACGGCCTCGTCCGGTGTCTCGGCGAGCGCCTTCCTGATCTGGGTGAGCCGGGCCACCAGCGCCGCCGGTTCGTCCGCGTGGAAGCGGACCACCGTCGCCGTACCGCGTCCGCCCATGGGCCGTACGAACTCGACCGGCTCGGTCAGCTCCACCCGTACCGTCGTCTGGCTGCCCACGATCAGATCGAGCGTGCCGCCGGGCTCGTCGATCCGGATCAACGCGCCCTCCGGGTAGCGGCGTTCGACGCGTGCCGAGCCGATCCGGTCTCCCGCGATCGTCATGTCGAACAGCGCGCCCCAGCGCACCCGGAGCGATCCGTCGGAGCCCACGACATGCGGCCGGGTCACGCAGCTCGCGTGCAGCGCGAGCACCATCAGGACGCCGTACACGTCGAGCACCAGCAGGATCATGTGCACCAGCGGCCAGGGGATCAGGATCGCCAGTGCCACCGTCTCGACGACGGACACGAAGAGGAGGCCGTACATCATCGCCGTCTGCGGGCCGGTGTACGGGGCGGCGAGATCGCCCTCGCGTACGCCGTGCACACGCCGCCCCACCCACCGTACGAGGCTGGTCATGCCCCGCAGCTCGTTGACGAGCAGCCGGCGCACGGGCGCGGGTACGGCGGCCTCCACGGCCCCGACGAGGGCGGCCCGCCGCTCGGCGCCGGCCAGGCGCGCCGCCTGGTAGTGGCGCCGTACGAGCACGGCCTCCGCCACCACCAGTGTGAGCACGACCACCTCGGCGGCCAGGATCACCGGCGCCGGGACGTCCACGCCCGCCAGCAAACACACGACCAGCGTGAACTCCGCCGGCACCAACACCCACAGGGCTCTGCTCATCCCGGTCCCTCCCCGTCCGTCGTCTCCGTCCGCGGCTTCCGCGTCCGCGGCTCCTCCGCGCGCCGCGTCCGCATCCGCGCGAGTGCTTCCATCACCAGCCGCCCCACCTCCGCCTGGGCAGGGGCGAAGTCGCGGAGAATCGCCGCCCCGACCCCCTCCAGCACCGGGGGCCCGTCCTGCTCCGGCATCGCGTCCAGCACCGCCTCCGGGACGATGGCCACCAGCGCGTCGGCGAGCGGTCCGATGCGGGGATCGTCCGCCGGGGCGTCGGCGAGCTCGTCCAGGCGGGCGTAGAGCGAGAGGACGCCCGGGTCCTCCAGCAGAGGGTGCAGGGCCTCGTAGAACTCCTCGCCGCCCCCGGCGGTGTCGAGCAGGACGAGCAGCTCGCGGTCCTTGGCCGCCATCGCCGAATCCGTGTCCGGCGCGGCCCGCAGCAACCGGGCCAGCGTGGGCGACACCGGCCCCTCGGGCGGCAGCGGCCCTGTCATCAGCTCGGCGAGCCTGCGCCGCCTGCCGCGGATCTCCTCCTCCTGCCGGGCCAGATCGGCGTCCAGCTCGCCGAGCACCTCCGCCAGCTCACGCCCGGCGTCGTCGGCGAGGACGTCCCGTACCTCGTCCAGGCTGAGCCCCAGCTCCGAGAGCCGCCGGATCCTGGCGAGGAGTACGGCGTCCCGTACGGAGTAGACGCGGTAGCCGTTGGCGCGCCTCTCGGGCTCGGGCAGCAACCCCATGTGGTGGTAGTGCCGCACCGCACGCGAGGTGACTCCCACGAGTGCGGCGATCTCTCCGATTCGCATGGCTCCAGTAGAAACCCTGACGTTGCGGCAAGGTCAAGGACGCGGTCGGCAGCCGCCGACCGGCCAGGACGGGTATCATGGTGATCACGGCAGACGAGCCGGGCGGACGGCCGCGTGAGGATCTCCGGATCTTCCCGAGGAACGTCCGGACTCCACAGGGCAAGGTGGTGGGTAACGCCCACCCGGGGTGACCCGCGGGACAGTGCCACAGAAAACAGACCGCCGGGACTGTGCTCTTTTCGAAGAGGGCGGTCCCCGGTAAGGGTGAAACGGTGGTGTAAGAGACCACCAGCGCCCGAGGTGACTCGGGCGGCTAGGTAAACCCCACCTGGAGCAAGGTCAAGAGGGGCCGTCGCGAGACGGTCCTGCGCGAACGTTCGAGGGCTGCCCGCCCGAGTTCGCGGGTAGACCGCACGAGGCCGGCGGTAACGTCGGTCCTAGATGGATGGCCGTCTCCCCGGCCGCCGCGAGGCGACCGGGCGACAGAATCCGGCGTAGAGCCCGACTCGTCTGCCGTTTGCCACCCACTGCCTCCCCGCGTCCCCCCAGCCACGAAATGACATGACCGGCGGGCGGGCCGGGGGCGAGAATCCGGGCATGCCCGCACCCACAGGTTTCAGTTACGAGCGGCACGCCGACGGCAGCGTCGTCATCACGCATCAGGGGCGGATCGCGAGCACCCTGCGCGGCGGGCGCGCCGACAAGTTCCTCGCCCAGGTCGCGAGCGGGGACGCGCAGTTGGTGATGGCGCGGTGGACCGGGTCGTACAAGTTCGGGAACGAGCGCACGGCCCGCGACCATCCGAGGAACCGGGGACGCTGACGGTCGGCCCGGTCACAGCTCCTCGGCGCGCAGCGCCAGATCCTGGAGGATGTCGGCCGACGAGACCTCGGGGCCGCCGGCGTCGTGCACCCGGGCCAGCGTCACGAAAGCGAGCGTGAACGCTCCCACGAGCTGCTCCACCGCGCCGCCGACCTCCCGGCCGAGCAGGGAGCTGAGTTCTTCGGGGGTCGCGTCGGCCGGCACCTCGACGCGCGGCATCGTCTCGTTGAGCAGTTCGGTCACGACGCCCATCTCGGCGTCCATGTCCTGCTCCTGACCGGTGTCCTCCTCAAGTCGACGCTGCCAGTCACCGGCCTGCGTCAGGATGGCGATCACACGCTTCAGGACCTCGCTCTGCTCCATGCCGTGAGCATAGGCGGGCGGGATGGGGCGCGTGGGTAGCAGCGCGAGCCGGTGGAGTGAGTCGCGCGCTCCCCTCCGGACTAGAACGACTTCGCCGGGATGGCTGTCCCCGCCCCCGACACCCGTACGCGCGCGTCGCCCGCGCGCAGTTCCACCGTCAGGAGGCCGGGCCTGCCCATGTCCACGCCCTGGTGGAGGGTGAGCACCGACGCCTCGGGGACGAGGCCGAGTTCACGCGCGTACGCCCCGAACGCCGCCGCCGCGGCGCCCGTCGCCGGGTCCTCGACCACGCCGCCCACCGGGAACGGGTCGCGTACGTGGAAGACGTCCGCCGACTCGCGCCACACCAGTTGCACCGTGGTCAGGTCCAGCCGGTGCATCAGGGCTTCCAGGCGGGCGAAGTCGTAGGACAGGTCCGCCAGTCGGGCCCGGGTCGCCGCGCCGACGACGAGGTGACGGGCCCCGCCGTACGCGATGCGCGGCGGCAGGTCCGGGTCGAGATCGCCGGTGGGCCAGTCGAGGGCGGCCAGCGCCTCGGCGAGGTCGGTGCCGGCGACCTCCTCGACGTGCGGCTCGACGCTGGTGAGGGTCGCCCGCGGCGGACCGCCGTCCCGCGTGGCGGCGACTGTCACCGGTACGGTCCCTGCGAGTGTCTCGAAGACCAGGTCGCCCGCGCCGATCCGTTCGGCCAGCGCGATCGCGGTGGCAACGGTGGCGTGCCCGCAGAACGGGATCTCGGCCTTCGGGCTGAAGTACCTGATGGTGAACGCCCGCCCCGGCTCCCCGGCACCGTCCGGCGCGGGCGCCGTCAGGAACGCCGACTCGCTGTAACCGAGGTCGGCGGCGATCGCGAGCATCG
This sequence comes from Streptomyces sp. NPDC051217, assembly GCF_044455465.1. Classification (NCBI taxonomy): domain Bacteria; kingdom Bacillati; phylum Actinomycetota; class Actinomycetes; order Kitasatosporales; family Streptomycetaceae; genus Streptomyces; species Streptomyces sp. NPDC051217. The sequence continues at coordinate 110,780 of NZ_JBITEV010000003.1, read as the reverse complement.
CGTCGTCCGTGAGCCGGGACGCGTCGAGCACGACGCCTGCGGGGTTGCCACCTGCGGGATCGGTCGAGAAGGCGGTGTAGCGCAGGACTTCGCCGGTCAGTGTCGGTTCGCTCATGCGCGTGCCAACGACGGGCGACGGGGAGGCATTCCCGCCGCGCCGCCCTCCCCGTGCGACCGCCCTCCGTGCGACCGCCCTCCCCGTGCGAGCGGCCGCCCCGCCCGGCCCTCAGCCTCGCCCGATGAACGGCATCGCCGTCGCCAGCACCGTCGCGAACTGGATGTTCGCCTCCAGCGGCAGTTCCGCCATGTGCAGCACCGTCGTCGCCACGTCCGCCGCGTCCATCACCGGCTCCACGGCCAGTTCGCCGTTCGCCTGCGGGACGCCGAGACCCATGCGCTGCGTCATGTCCGTCGCCGCGTTGCCGATGTCGATCTGGCCGCACGCGATGCGGTACGGACGGCCGTCCAGGGACAGCGACTTGGTGAGGCCCGTGAGGGCGTGCTTCGTCGCCGTGTACGCCACCGACCGCGGCCGGGGCGTATGCGCGGAGATGGAGCCGTTGTTGATGATCCGGCCGCCCTGCGGGTCCTGGTCCTTCATCAGCCGGAACGCCCCCTGCGCGCACAGGAACGAGCCCGTCAGGTTGGTGTCGACGACCTTGCGCCACGCCGAGTAGGGCAGCTCCTCCAGCGGCACGCCGCCGGGACCGAAGGTGCCCGCGTTGTTGAAGAGGAAGTCGATCCGGCCGTACCGCTCGCGCACCGTCCCGAAGAGCGCGTCCACATCCTCCGGCCGCGCCACGTCCGTCGGAACGCACACCGTATCGGCCGTCCCGGACGCCGATTCCGCCGCCATCGCGGCTGTCTCCTCCAGGCGTTCGGCCTTCCGTCCCGCGAGCACCACCGACCAGCCCGCGCCCGTCAGGGCGACCGAGACGCCCCGTCCGATGCCCGAACCCGCTCCCGTCACCACAGCGATCTTCCGCTCAGCATCCATGGGGCCGCAGCGTACGGGAGGAGGAGCTGCGGGCATACGGGACCCGGCGAGCCGTGACCGGGCACACCGGGGGTGGCATGTAACGGGCGCACGGGGAACTCATCAGGCGGACATCCCGATGTTGTGTACCCGACAACGATCAGACGTCGCGCCGGGCTGCACTTCCTCTGACAACAACCGTCAGGGGAGGGGCACATCACATGACACCCGCACGCACCGGTACATCCAGCAGTGGGAACGCCGCCGCGCACTCGCCCGAGATGAGGGCCGCCGCGGCCCATCTCGGCCGCCGTCGTTTTCTCACCGTCACGGGCGCCGCCGCCGCACTCGCCTTCGCCGTCAACCTGCCCACGGCGGGCACCGCGAGCGCCGCCGAGCTGGACGCCTCGAAGATCAAGAGCGACCCCTTCACCCTCGGCGTCGGCTCGGGCGACCCGCAGCCCGCCTCCGTACTGCTCTGGACCCGCCTCGCGCCCAGCCCTTACCAGGCCGACAGCGGCCTGCCCCGGGCCCGGGTCTCGGTGCGCTGGGAGGTCTCCCACGACGACCGGTTCACGCGCGTCGTCAGACGCGGAACCACCACCGCCCACCCGGAGTTCGACCACAGCGTCCACGTGGAGGTCCCCGGTCTGGACGCGGACCGCTTCTACTTCTACCGCTTCCGCGCGGGCAAGTGGATCAGCCCCGTCGGCCGCACCCGCACCGCCCCCGCGCGCTCCGCGAACATCGGGGAGCTCAAGCTCGCCGCCGTCTCCTGCCAGGCGTACCACGACGGCTACTTCACCGCGTACAAGCACCTGGCCGCCGAAGACCTGGACGTCGTCATCCACCTCGGCGACTACCTCTACGAGTACGCCGTCTCGGCGGTCGGCGGCGCCCGCAACTACACCGACCGGCGGCTGCCCGCGCACTACAACCGCGAGACCATCACGCTGGAGGACTACCGGCTGCGCTACGGCCTCTACAAGTCCGACCCGGACCTGATGGCCGCGCACGGCGCGCACCCCTTCATCGTCACGTGGGACGACCACGAGACGGAGAACAACTACGCGGACGAGACGCCCGAGAACGACGTCCCGCCGGAGGAGTTCCTGCTCCGCAGGGCCGCCGCCTACCGCGCGTACTGGGAGAACCAGCCGCTGCGCGCCCCGCAGCAGCCCGACGGCCCCGACATGCAGCTCTACCGCCGGCTGCACTTCGGGCGCCTCGCGCAGTTCGACATCCTCGACACCCGCCAGTACCGCTCCAACCAGGCGTACGGGGACGGCTGGCAGGTCCCGGGCCCGGAGTCCGAGGACCCGACGCGCACCATGACCGGCGAGACGCAGGAGCGGTGGCTGCTGAACGGCTGGAAGCAGTCCCGCGCCACCTGGAACCTGCTGCCGCAGCAGGTCACCTTCGCGCAGCGCCGTGATGTGCCCGGGGACAACTTCAAGGTGTCGATGGACGGTTGGGACGGGTACACGGCCTCCCGCAAGCGCGTCCTGGACGGCGCGGACGCGGCCGGTCTCGACAACCTGATGGTGCTCACCGGCGACGTGCACGTCGGCTACGGCTTCGACCTCAAGGCCGACTTCGACGACCCCGCCTCCCGCACCGTCGGTACCGAGGTCGTCGCCACCTCCATCACGAGCGGGAAGGACGGTGCGGACAAGCCCGCCAACTGGGACAACCTCACCGCCGCCAACCCGCACATGAAGTTCTACAACGGGCGGCGCGGCTATGTGACCGTCACGCTCGGCAAGCAGCAGGCGCGGGCCGACTTCAAGACGGTCTCCGCCGTCACGACGCCCGGCGCGCCCCTCTCGACGGCCGCTTCCTTCGTGACCGAGGCGGGCGACCCGGGCCTCAAACCCGTCTGACGCTCTCGCCGTAACCGGTGTGGAAGTGACAGGGCCGGAGCCCTTGGCGACCTCGGTCGGCGAGAGCTCCGGCCCTGCCCGCTTCCCGGGGGCCGGCCGGCCCGGTCACGGGACGGCCCGCCGGCGAAGAAGCAGGAGGGCGATGTCGTCCAGCCGGGGGGCGGACTCCTCCGCGTGGCGGATGAGGGCGTCGGCGACCTCGTCGAGGTCCCGGCTCTGATCCTGGCCGAGGCGCAGCGCGAGGTCGTCGGTGATGTCGTCGATGTCCGTGCCCGGGATCTCCACGAGCCCGTCGGTGTAGAGGGCGAGTACCGAGCCGGGCGGGAGAGGGATCTCGGTGGTGGGGTATTCGCCGTCGGGGTCGACGCCGAGCAGGATTCCGGGAGGTACGCGGAGAACTTCGGTGGCTCCGTCGGGGTGGCGGAGCAGGGCCGGCGGGTGTCCGGCGCTCGCGAGGTGGACGCGGTGGTGGATGAGGTCGAGGCGGACGATCAGGCAGCTGGTGAACAGCCCGGCGTCGAGGTCCATGAGGAGCAGATTGGTGCGGGCGAGGAGCTCCCCCGGAGGCGTGTCCGCGTTGGCGTGGGCGTGGACGGCGGTGCGGACCTGCCCCATGAGGGCGGCGGCGGCGGTGTTGTGGCCCTGGACGTCGCCGATCGCCGCGGTGATGGTGGTCGTGCCGCGGACCAGGTCGTAGAAGTCGCCGCCGATGTCCGTGTCGTGGCCTGCCGGAAGGTAGCGGGCGGCGACGTCCAGGCCGGGGACGCGGGGCAGTGCGCGGGGCAGCAGGGATGTCTGAAGGGCGTGGGCGAGGGCGTGTTTGGAGTCGTAGAGATGGGCCCGGTCCAGGGCTTGGGCGATGAGCCCGGCCAGTGAGGTGAGGAGGGCGCGTTCGGCCGGGGGAAAGGCGCGGGGCTGGTCGTAGGAGAGTGTGAGAGAGCCGATGGAGTGGCCGGAGGCGGTCAGCGGCAGGAAGGCCCAGGCGCTCCTGTTCTGGAAGCGGGGCACGTCGGGGTACTCGCGCAGGAAGTCGGCGAAGGTGGGGAAGAAGGTGGGAACGTCGGTCGCGAGGGCGCGCGCCGCCGGGCTGGGGAAGGTCAGGGGCTCTCCGTCGATGCGGTTGATGAACTCGGTGCTGTAGCCGCGGTGACCGATCGCGCGCAGACGGCCTTCCTCGGCGATCAGGAGGACCAGGCCCTGCGCGCCGAAGCCGGGCACGATCTGGTCGGCGGCGAGATCGACCACGTCCCGGACACCCACGGCCTCGGCGAGTACGGCCGACATGTGGGTCAGGTGGTAGAGCCCCATCGCACCGACGGGTTCGCCGGACGGCGTGGCCTCCCGCGGCGCCACGCCTTCCGGCCGGGCGGCGGGTGTGATGTGCACGCTGATGCCGCTGCCGCCGGGGTAGAGCTCGAAGAGAACCGGTGTGTCCGGTGGCCGGACCGCGGTGAACGAGGTGGACCGGCGGGTGATCACCGCGTATCTGTAGCGGTCCTCGAATTCCGGACCGTTCAGCCAGTGCAGCACCTCCCAGGGGTAGTTGCCCACGAGGGCGGCCGAACCGGCGCCCACGAGGTCCGCCCCGGCGGGATTGATGAAGGTGACCTTGCCGTCGAGGTCGAGTTCGCAGCAACCGACAGGAAGGCGTTCGGTGAAGCGCAGCGCGGCCGTGGCACGGGAGGGGTCGGCCCGGCCGGCCGGCGTGGGCAGCAACCTCGGTTCTCGCGGGGGCAGCAGCGGGACGCCTCGGTCATGGGCCACCTCCAGCAGCCGCGCGGTCTTCCGGCAGAAGGTGGAGATGGCCTCGCTGTCGCGCGGACGGAGTCGCGGGGGACGCCGGACGGGCCACAGCAGCGCGATTCCGCCCCATGCCCGGGTTCCACTGGTCAGGGGGAGCGCGGCGAGCATGAAGTCGTACGGCACCACGACGCCCAGTTGCGGGTAGCGGCTGGACATCTCCTCCTGGCTGCCCAGCCACACCCGATGCCGCTGGTGAACGGCGTCCACGACAGGGCTGGAGATGTCCAGGGGGGCACGGGCCCAGGGCGCGGCGACCCGCGGTGACACGCCGGACACCAGCGTCAGCCACAACACCTCCGCCCCCGGCGGAAACAGGTACAGCAGGCCGATCGACGCGTCGGTGTCGCGCATCACCTCTGTCATCAGGCCATCCAGGTCACCGAGACCGAAGCCGGGGCCGGAGCCGGTGCGCCCCCGCACGGGGCTCAGCCCGCCCTGGCGGCGAGCGCGGCGGCAGGGCGAACGCGGCTGCGGCGGCCCTGAGCCGCCTCTTCCCGGATCACGGCTTCCTCCTGCCGGTGGCGGCGGGCACCCCACGCTGCCTGCCGGTGCGACGGCCGACGGGACCGGCGGCCAAGCGCCGGAGAGAGCGGAGCCGCCCACCAGTCGCGGCGAACAAGATAACCCATAAGCGGACAATAAGCCCGCATTTCTCTGGCGTCATCCCCGCTCTGCCATACGCCGGAGCGGTGATCGCCGGCCCGCCCGCGCTCCCCTCAGCCCTCCTCGTCCACCGGGTAGCGGACGCCGACCCGCTCACGTACCGCGTCGAGCGTCCGCATCACGGCCAGGCTGCCGTCCAAGGGGACCAGCGGCGACTGGGTCTCCCCGGCCCGCAGGCACCGCATCACCTCCGCCGCCTCGTGCTGCATCCCCGTCAACCCGCTCTCGGCGGCGTGCTGTTCGGGCTCCCGCCCGTCCCGGTGCAGTACGAAGGCGTCCGGCGCGAAGAAACCGCTCGGCAGCTCGATCCGGCCCGCTGTGCCGGTGACCGTCGCGGTCGACGGCGTCGCGGCGGTCACCGAGCAGCTGAGCAGAGCGGTCGCCCCGGACTCCCAGCCCAGCAGCATCCCCGTGTTGAGATCCACCCCCTCGGGCGAGAGGAGTGCGTCGGCCTGTACGCGGTCCGGCTCGCCCAGGATCAGCTGCGCGAACGACACCGGGTAGACCCCGAGGTCCAGCAGCGCGCCGCCGCCGAGCGCGGGATCGCGCAGCCGGTGCTCGGGACCGAAGGGACCCTGGAGCCCGAAGTCGGCCTGCACCGTGCGGACTTCACCGATCGCCCCGTCCGCGATCAGCTCCGTCATCCGCCGGATCACCGGACTGCAGTACATCCACATGGCTTCCATCAGGAAGAGATCCCGCTCACGCGCGAGCGCCACCAACTCACCGGCCTCGCGCGAGTTCAGCGTGAAGGCCTTCTCGCACAGCACCGGCTTCCCCGCTTCGAGGGCGAGCCCTGTCGCGGCGCGGTGCGCGGAGTGCGGCGTCGCCACGTACACCACGTCCACGTCAGGATCGGCGACGAGCCCGGCCCAGTCGCCGTACGCCCGCGGGATGTCGAACCGGTCGGCGAACGCCTTCGCCGACGCCTCACTCCGCGAGGCCACGGCGACGACCTCGGCGCCCGCCATGCGCCGTACGTCCGCGGTGAACGTCGCGGCTATGCCGCCCGTGGCGAGAATGCCCCACCGCGTCGTGCCGTCGCCGCCACCGACCACGCCGTTTCTGTCTTGTTCCGCCGTCATATGTGCCCCTTACACAAAAAAGGTCTCGACCAGTCGGTCAGAGCTGAGAGCATAGGGAGGGTTTCAACTACATGGAGATGCGAATGCCGGACGGCGGCCAGAGCACACGCGCACGTCAAGGACACATACCCAGCTCACCGGCCGCGACGGGGAGCGACACCGGCGTCGACATCCCCGCCGCGCGACGCGCCGGGATCGTGGTGACTCTCGTCCTCGGCGGGCTCACCGCACTCCCGCCCCTGTCGATGGACATGTACCTCCCGGCGCTCCCCGCCGTCACCCGTGCCCTCGGCTCGTCGGCGGCCACCGCGCAGCTCACCCTCACCGCCTGTCTGACCGGCATGGCCCTCGGCCAGTTGGTCGTGGGGCCGATGAGTGACAAGTGGGGACGCCGGAAGCCTCTGCTGCTCGGCATGGTGGTGTACGTCTTCGCCACCGCGATCTGCGCCCTGGCCCCCACCGTCGAACTGCTCATCGGCTTCCGGCTTCTCCAGGGGCTGGCGGGCGCGGCGGGCATCGTGATCGCCCGCGCCGTGGTGCGTGATCTCTACGACGGCGTCGAGATGGCCCGGTTCTTCTCCACGCTGATGCTGATCTCCGGCGTCGCGCCGGTCATCGCCCCGGTGATCGGCGGCCAGGTGCTCCAGGTCACCGACTGGCGCGGCATCTTCGTCGTCCTGACGTTCGTCGGCATCGCGCTGACCCTCGTCGTCGTGAAGTGGCTGCACGAGACGCTGCCGAGCGAGAAGCGGCACGGCGGCGGCGTCGGCGAAGCGCTCAGCACGATGCGCGGGCTGCTCGCCGACCGCGTCTTCACCGGCTACATGCTGGCGGGCGGGCTCGCCTTCGCGGCCCTGTTCGCGTACATCGCCGCCTCGCCGTTCGTGGTCCAGGAGATCTACGGTGCCTCGCCGCAGACGTACAGCCTGCTCTTCGGCGTCAACTCCATCGGTCTGATCACCGTCGGGCAGATCAACGGCCGGCTGCTGGTCGGCCGGGTCAGCATGGACAAGGTGCTGGCGCTCGGACTGGTCGTCATCACACTCGCCGGGGCGGCGCTGCTGCTGATGACCAGCGGGGTGTTCGGCGAGCCCGGCCTCGTCCCGGTCGCTGCCGGGCTGTTCGTCCTGATGTCGGCGATGGGGCTCGCGATGCCCAATACGAACGCCCTGGCGCTGATGCGGACCCCGCACGCGGCCGGGTCCGCTTCGGCTCTCATCGGTACGGCGTCGTTCCTGATCGGCGCCGTCGCGTCACCGCTCGTCGGGATCGCGGGCGAGGAGACGGCGGTGCCGATGGCCGTCGTGCAGGTGGTGTGCGGCGTCGGGTCGCTGGTCTGCTTCCTGGCGCTTTGCCGCCCGTGGCAGCCCCAGCACCGCGCCTCCCAGCCCGTCGGCCCCTGAGCCGTCTCCCGGGTCCGCGACTCTCCGGGGAGGCTCAGTCCTCGTCGCGCCGCAGATAGGCGATCAGATGCGGACGGTCGCCGGCGTCCGTCCAGCGGAAGAGCCCCACCCCGTTCGCGTCCCCGCTCGGCAGCCGCACATTGAGAGGCAGCGGTTCGGGCTCACCGGTGGTGAGACTCACCTGTACGGGATTGCCGCCGCCGGACAGGGCGTCTGTCACGTTACGGGCGCTCGTCGCCCCGTACGCCACGCCCGTGTCCGTCACCGACGTCAGCGTCAGCGGCCTGGTGCCGTCCGACTCCTCGAAGCAGAACGCCTTCTTCTCGTCCAGGTCGAAGGCGAGCCTGCCCGCGATGAGAAAGCGGCCGTTGGGGGAGGAGATGAGCTGCGGCTCGGCGCTCGGGTTGATCGCGGGCTTACGGCACCGCACCTGCGCCACCAGCTTGCCGGTGTCCAGGGCGTGCACCACCCACATCTCGTGCGTGGCCGCGTCCTTCGCGCCCTTCTTCTTCTGCCACTTTGCCAGCACGTGCTCGGCCGACATGGACGCGGGCACACCGGACGTCGGTTCGGTGCCCTTCGGCGCGACCTTCCGGCTGAACCAGCCGCCCCGTACCCAGAACTCCTTCGCGCCGCTCACCAGCAGACCGCTCGCGGTCACGCCCCGCACCTCGGTCAGCTTCTTGCAGTTCGGGCAGCCCTTCGGGAAGCCGAGCGAGCCCGGCGCGGTCCGGGACACCTCGCCGGTCGACGGGTCGACGACCGCGCTGACGGCCTTGCCGTCGCTGATCAGAATGCCGGGGCCGGTGCCGGTGATGGTTGGCGCGTCCGTCCAGGGCACCTCGACGCGCCGCTGCTCGCCGGTGGTCGCGTCGTACACGTCGAGGGAGACGAGCGAGTCGGCCGACGCCAGCGCGTACTCGCCGAGCCGCCCGTACGACCAGGTCACGAAGTACTGCTTGTCGCCCTTGGTCACCGACAGCAGCCGGGGGTACCGGTCCACCGGCGCCAGGGGCCGCCACGCCTGGCCCGACCAGCCGGCCTTCCCGGTCTCGGTGTACTGGGTGCGCAGCTGGTACCGGTTGTCGTCGACCCGGGCCAGATAGGCGACGAGACCGTTGGCGGAGGCGACCGCGTACTGCGGTGACACGTCCTCGATCTCCCAGCCGCGCCGGGTGTTGTAGGCGTCGGGCACGTTCAGCTGTGTCTCGGGGCCGGAGCTCGCCACCGGCTTGCGTGGCTTGGCGTCCTCCTCGGTGCCGCCGCCGCAGCTGGCGAGGACGAGCAGCATCACCAGGATCAGCACCCCGGCGATGAGCGTGATGCGCACGATCTTCTGCCGCTTGGTCATCAAGGACATCGGCGTCAGACCGCGAGCACGGTAAAACGACAACTTGGTCCCCCCGCGAGCACGGTGTGGCGATGGAGCGGCAACGGCCGTCAGCGTAGCAACTGGGTCGGTACCCAACGCAGTTCGGTGCCGTCCCGATTCCGTCCCCGTTCTGTGCCCATCGAGTGTCGGACAGGCGGATTCCGGCCACACCCGGGGCGCCTACAATTTCGGCGGTGAACGCCTCCCTCCGCACCGCCGAAGTCCTCCGCTCCGCGCTCGCGGGACTGCTCGACGGAGTGCCGCCGAGCAAGGCCGCCCAAGCCGTCGAGCGGCTGATCGCCAACTACCGGGGAGTCACCCCGACCGGCACGCCGCTGCTGAGGGACCGCTCCGACGTCGCGGCCTATGCCGCGTACCGGATGCCGGCCACGTTCGAGGCCGTACGGTCCGCGCTCGACGCGCTCGCCGACGCCGCGCCCGGGTGGGCGCCGGGCAGCCATGTGGACGTGGGCGGGGGTACGGGGGCGGCGGTGTGGGCGACCGAGGCGACCTGGTCCGGCGGCGAGGGCGGCGGCGGCGCCGGTGGGCGCACCACGAGCGTGCTGGACTGGGCCGAACCCGCGCTCGCCCTCGGCCGCGAGCTGGCCGCCGAATCCGGCGCGCCCGCGCTGCGGGACGCCGAGTGGCGCCGTACCAGGATCGGCACGGGCCTGAAACTCCCCGAGTGCGACCTCGTCACCGTCTCCTACGTCCTGGGCGAGCTCACCGACGCCGATCGCGGCGCCCTCGTCGCCGAGGCCGCGCGCGCCGGACAGGCCGTGGTGATCGTGGAGCCGGGGACGCCCGACGGCTACGCACGCGTCATCGAGGCCCGCGACCTGCTGATCGGGGCGGGCCTGCGCGTCGCGGCGCCCTGCCCGCACAGCGGCGCCTGCCCGATCGAACCCGGCACGGACTGGTGCCACTTCGCCGCCCGCGTCAGCCGGTCGTCGCTGCACCGGCAGGTGAAGGGGGGCTCGCTGGCCTACGAGGACGAGAAGTTCAGCTATGTGGCGGCGGTGCGCTTCGACGCGGAGCCGGTACGGGCGCGGGTGACCCGTAAGCCGCAGACCCGCAAGGGGCAGATGCTGCTCGACCTCTGTACGGAGAAGGACGGGCTCCGGCGCGAGACGGTGAGCAAGCGGCACGGGCCGCTGTACCGGGCCGCGCGCGACGCGTCGTGGGGCGACGGCTGGCCGCCCCACGACGTGCCCGCGAGCGCGCCGGAATCAGGCTGAGAGCAGCAACTCCCGCCGCACGTCGAGCTCTTGCTCCTGGCGCAGCTCCTGCGTGCAGCACTTCACGCTGCCGCCGCCCTTGAGCAGCTCGCCCAGGTCCATGGCGACCGGCTCGTAGCCCCGGCGCCTGAGCGGGGCGAAGAGCCCGGCCGCCGCCTGCGGCAGCAGCACATGGCGGCCGTCGCTCACCGCGTTGAGCCCGAGGGCCGCCGCGTCGGTCTCCTCGGCGATGAGCGCGTCCGGGAAGAGCCGGGCGAGGACGGCCCGGCTGCCGGGCGAGAACGCGCCGGGGTAGTACATGACCTCGTCGGCCGCGTCGTCCAGGACACAGAGCGCCGTGTCCAGGTGGTAGTAGCGCGGATCGACCAGGTCGAGACCGATCACCGGCCGGCCGAAGAACTCCTGTGCCTCGTCGTGGGAGAGCGGACTGGACCGGAAGCCGCGTCCGGCCAGGATGTACGAGCCGGTGACGGCGAAGTCGCCCTCGCCCTCGTTGATGTGCGCCGGCTCATGGATCTCTGTGAAGCCGCGCGCGCGGAACCAGGCCAGATGCGCCTCCGCCTCCCGCGTGCGCTCGGGGTGGGCGAACCGCGCGCCGAGCACGCGGCCGTCGATGACGGTGGCGCCGTTGGCCGCGAACACCATGTCGGGCAGGTCGGGCCGGGGTTCGAGCAGCGAGACGGTGTGACCGAGAGCGCGGTAGCGGTCGCGGAGCACCTCCCACTGCGCGAGGGCCAGCGGAAGGTCCACCGGTTTCGACGGATCCATCCACGGGTTGATCGAGTACGTCACTCTGAAATGCGCCGGTGGGCACATCAGATAGCGCCGGGGCGAGGCGTCACGAGGCAATGAGGGCTCCTCACGAACGAGGGGATCGCACGGGGTGTGTGCGTCGACCCATGGTCCGCCCCGAAGGGCGTTCGCGCAGTGATCCGTTCGGGTGGTTCACGGAGCGGCACGGGAGGGGCCGCGCCGCATGATCGGCGCCCGCGCGGTGCGCCGAGGGGCGAGGCGGGCGAGACGGTGCGTCTCGCCAGCCTGGTAGGCTGCCGAAATGGCTGAAAGCAAGGCACCGGACTCCACCCGCCGCAGCGAGAAGTCACGCCGCGCGATCTACGCCGCCGCTCTGTCCCTGGTGGGAGAGGCCGGCTACGCGAAGACGACGATCGAGGGCATCGCGGCCCGCGCGGGCGTCGGCAAACAGACGATCTACCGCTGGTGGCCCTCGAAGGCCGCCGTACTCCTCGAAGCCTTCCTCGACCTGGGCGAACAGGCGGCCGAGGCGGCCGGCGGCGGCGCGTACGAGATCCCGGACACCGGCGATCTCGCCGCGGACCTGAAGCTGGTGCTGCGCGCCACGGTCGACGAGCTGAACGATCCGGCGTTCGAGGCACCGACCCGCGCGCTCGCCGCCGAGGGCATCGTGGACGCGGCCATCGGCGCCCAGTACGTGGAGAAGCTCCTGGAGCCGCAGGCCGCCCTCTACGTACGGAGGCTGCGGGCCGCACAGGAGGCGGGGACCGTACGCGACGACATCGACCCGCGCACCGCGATGGAACTGCTGACCGGCCCCATCCTGCACCGCTGGCTGCTGCGGACGCTGCCGCTCACCCACGAGTACGCGGACGCGCTGGTCGACTACGCGCTGAACGGACTGGCGCCGAGATCATCGGATGAGTAGCCCGACCGGTCCATCGGCTCCCTCGGCGTCGCTCGGCCTCCATCAGCCCCCGGCCGGGCGTCTCACGGCACTGAGTGCCGTACCGGAATCCCGACCCGCACGGGACGAGTTCCCGGCAACGTCGAATGTGTCGAATGCCACCGGCACCCATCGCCCGCATCGGTGGCTGATTTCCCGAAATAGCCTGGGATGACGCCCGGTGATGGGCATCCGCCTCCCCACCCCGGTTGAGGAGTGCGGCCCCCCGAAGCGCAGGATGGTGCGAACATGGAAGAGTCCGAGAGGGCCGATGCATGAGGTGAGGGGATAGATGGGCGACGATTTCGGCCGCTACCGCGGCACTGAGGGCAGGGTTTCCCAGTGGCTGCGCCGACTCGCCAGACGGACCGACGACGGTCCGGCATCCGCCCAGGATCCCGACGCCCGCCTGGCACTGCTCCTCGCGGTGGCCGCCGCCGGTATGCCCGTCTCGCCCGCCGCGCACCCCATCGGCTACCGATGTTCGTGCGAACGTATCGGCTGCCCCACCCCCGCCAGACATCCCATCTCCTTCGCCTGGCAGACACAGTCCACGACCGACGAGGCCCAGATCGAACGCTGGGCCAGGAACCAGCCCGAGGCCAACTTCATCACGGCGACCGGTCTGGTCCACGACGTCCTCGACGTCCCGCTGGAGGCGGGCAGCAGGGCGCTGGAGCGGCTGCTCGGCGCGGGGATCGACGTCGGTCCGGTGGCCGACTCCGGCGGTGACCGGATGCTCTTCTTCACCGCCACCCGCGGCACGCCCGAGGACGAGGACGAGTGGTGGCCCTGTGAGCTGGACTGCCACCCCGAGACGATGGACGAGCATCCGGGGTTCCGCTGGCACTGCCGGGGCAGTTACGTCCTCGTACCGCCGGCGAGGCTGCCCGGCGAGCTGTCGATGGCCTGGCTGCGCGGCCCCGAGCACCCGCTGCCGGACCCGCTGACGCTGCTGGAGTCGCTGACCGACGCGTGCGCGAGGTACGCGGGCGAGAACCACGAGCTGGACCCGCACTCGGTGGCCTGGCCGCTCGGCCGCTGACCACCGGAGCCGGACCGTCGCCCGGACGACGGTCCGCGCTCGTCGGGGCGTCCCCTGCGAGGGGTGTCAGGAGCCTTCGGCCCCGATCACCCCTTGCAGCCTGCTCACCACGTTCACCTGATCCGCGTCGGCCCCGGCCGGCTTCACCAGCGCCGCCTGGCTCGACACCCACTCCTTGGTGAGGGTGTCGTCCACGTCGCCGGTCATCAGCGCCTTCACGTCGGCGCTCACGGTCGGGGTGTAGCCCTCGGCGGCCGTCTGCCGGTCGAAGTACTTGATCGCGAAGAAGACGAGCGCGCCGCCGTCCTTCGTGGCGAGGGCGAGTGGCGCGAAGTCCCCGGTGTCCAGGCGCTGATCGCTGTACTGGATGGTGAGGCCGGGAAGCTTGGCGTTCTTCGCGCGGATGTCCCGCCACTCGTCGGTGTGCGGTCCGGGCGTGAAATGCTCGGGCTCGCCGTCCTTCAAGTACGAGATGTACTCCGCGCCCACGTCCCCGGGAGCGACCGCCGGTGACTCGCTGTCGGCGGGCGCCGGTTCGACGAAGCCGTCCTTGTCGGTCTTGAACTCGGGGAACTCGTCCGGCGTGAGAATCGCGAGATAGGCGACCTCCCACAACTGGTCGGCGCCGTTGCGCACGAAGACCAGGACCCAGCGGTTGTCGCCGGGGCCGTCGTCCTTGTCGCGGTTGCTGTCGGTGTCGGCGACGAACCAGCGCGGCCAGCCGGCCTTCTTGGGGATCAGGTACTTGGCGTCGGTCAGCTCCAGGGGCTGGTGCCGGTCGTTGCCCTCGGGGTCGGTGATGCTTCTGGCCTTGAGCCCGGCCTGGTTGATCGCCCCGAGCGCACCGGTGACCCGGCCGGCGTCCAGCCCCGGGTCGTACGCCTTGTCCGCCTTGTTGTACGCCTCGGTGAAATCCGCGAGGGCCTGGGCCGCCTCGGACTTCTTCGCACCCGGCAGTACCGCCAGTTCACCGTGGACCGTCATACACCCACTCGCGACCAGCGACATCACCGTCGCTATCGCCAGCCCCGCCGCTGCCCGAATCGGCCTTCTCATCGGTCGCCTTCTGCTCCGTGACCCCCACTGACCGTGCGAACCCTACCCGTCCGCCGCGGCACCACGAGCGGGGTCCCGGTGCGCGGGCCCGGCAGGCCCGCAGCATCAACTCCTGGTGACGCGGGTCGACCGGCGCGCTGACCTGCGCGCTGACCGGCGCGGCGGGGGCGCTCGCCGTCGCGGGCGCCGCGGCCGTCTACGTCGCCCGGCGCCGTAACCCGGCCACCGGCGAGGTCCGACAGGTGAGTTGAGCCTTCGGGCACCTTCAAGCGGCAGGGCCGTGCCGCGGGAGTAGCGGTACGGCCCCGCCCCGTCCGGCACACCTCGCACGTGATGTCCGACCCCTGATGTTTCAATGCCTGCGTGACTGACATCGGCAGCGGCGGCATCGAAGTACTGAGCGTCTTCTGCGGGGGCGACGGGCGGCACGGCAACCGGCTCGGAGTCGTACGGCACGGCCGCGACTACCCCGACGAGGCGTCCCGGCAGGCGCTCGCCGCCGAACTCGGCTTCAGCGAGACCGTGTTCGTTGACGACCCCGAGCGCGGTTACGTGGACATCTACACCCCGGGCGTACGGCTGCCGTTCGCCGGACACCCGCTCGTGGGGGCCGCGTGGCTGCTCGACCTGGAGCTGGTCAACCCGCCGGTCGGCGAGGTGTGGGTGCGCCAGGACGGCGAGTTCACCTGGATCACGGCGCGCCCCGAGTGGGCCCCGCCGCGCACCCTGTGCCGCTACGGGACGGCCGCCGAGGTCGACGCCCTCCCCGCGCCGCCGCCGGGCGAGGGCTGGCTCTACGCGTGGGCGTGGGAGGACGAGTCCGCCGGCCGGGTCAGGGCACGGGCCTTCCCGCGCCGCGACGACGGCATCGTGGAGGACGAGGCGACGGGGGCGGCGGCCCTGCTGCTCACCGCCGAGCTGGGGCGGGCGTTGAACATCACGCAGGGCCGGGGGTCGCAGATCCTCACTGCCCCCGGCCCCGACGGCTCGATCGAGGTCGGCGGACGCGTCCGCCTGCTTCCGCCGCGCTGAACGCGGTCCCCGGCGTCACCCTCCTCAGGCGCTGAGGGGGAACTCGCCCTCCAGCTCGTGGAACACGTCACCGTTGAATTCGAACGCCCGCTTGCACTCCTCGATGACGCGCTGCTTCTCCAGATCGTCCACCGGGACCGCGTCGAGCAGCTCGCGGTAGACGCGCTTGAACGCCGCCGGATTGCCGATCTCGTCGAAGACGTAGAAGCGGACCCCGTCGCCCTTGCGCGCGAAGCCCCAGGTCTTCTCGGCCATGTCGCGGACGACCTGGCCGCCGGAGAGGTCCCCGAGATAGCGGGTGTAGTGGTGGGCCACATAGCCGCCGGGCCAGGTGCGGGCGCACTCGGTGATCCTGGCCGCGTACGCGGCGGTGGCGGGGAGCGGCTCCAGGCCCTCGCGCCAGTCGGCGCCGCGCAGATGCGTCAGATCGCGCTCCAGGGCGTCGGTGCGCATCAGCTCGGGCCGGAGGAAGGGCCCGGCGACCGGATCCCCTTCGAGGGTCCCGGCGGCGTCCTCCAGCGCGCGGTACACGAACCAGAGCTGTTCGGTGTAGCGCGTGTACGCCTCCACCCCGAACCTCCGGCCCAGCAGGTCGCTCATGAAGGTCGAGGTGTTCACCTCGGTGTGCTTCTCGTGCGAGGCGACACGGATCATCGTCGAGAAGGGGGTGGGGGCGGTGGCGGTTGCGTCCAAGGCGGGCCTCCGGGGGCCGAGTGGAACGGAAGAACCAGACCGAGATCCGGCGGGGCAGCATGGGCGCTTGCCTTCGCCGATCCTCCTACTTAGGCTTACCTAAGTCAACTGGTTCCCGACGTCCTGTCGGTAAAAGTAATACCCGTTGACCACGCGGGGGACACCCGCCACCCGTGTGGCCCCCGCGAAGGGCTGAGGGCGTGCGGGCCCGGTGTCGTGAGCCAGACGGGACTTTCACCAGACGCCCTGGCCGTTGCCGCGCCTGCCCCGAGGGTGTTCGCGGTGCTGGCGGACCCGACGAGCCATTCCGCGATCGACGGGACCGGCTGGGTTCAGGAAGCCGTCGACCGGGTGTCGCTGACCGAAGTGGGGCAGATTTTCGGGATGGGCATGCATCATGCCAACCATCCGAAGGGTGACTACCAAGTGGTCAACAAGGTCCAGGTGCTCGACCCGCCGTCCGCCATCGGCTGGCTGCGGGGGTATCGCAACGACGACGGTGAGCAGGAGTTCGGCGGCTGGCTCTGGGGTTACGACCTGGTGCAGGTCGGCCCGTCCGAGACCGAGGTCACGCTCACCTACGACTGGTCGGCGGTGCCGCCGCACATCCGGGAGTACATCCAGTTCCCGCCGTTCGGCCCTGAGCACCTCACGAACTCACTGCACCATCTGGCCGAGGTTGCCGCGCCGACGTCCCGGGCCTGAACTCCGCGTGGCCGTCGGTGACTTCACCGAACGGCCCACGCGGCAGACCCCTGGCTCGACAAGCCGGGCGAGAGCGGGGTCAGGGCAGCGTCAGGATGTCCGCGCCGGTGTCCGTCACCACGAGCGTGTGCTCGAACTGGGCCGTCCGCCTGCGGTCCTTCGTCACCACGGTCCAGCCGTCGTCCCACATCTCGTACTCGTGGGTACCGAGCGTGAGCATCGGTTCGATGGTGAAGGTCATGCCGGGGCGCATGACGGTCGTGGCGTGCGGGCTGTCGTAGTGCGGGATGATCAGCCCGGAGTGGAACGACGAGTTGATGCCGTGTCCGGTGAAGTCGCGGACCACGCCGTAACCGAAGCGCTTGGCGTACGACTCGATGACGCGGCCGATGACATTGACCTGCCGGCCGGGCCTGACGGCCTTGATGGCCCGGTTCAGTGACTCACGGGTCCGTTCGACCAGCAGCCTCGACTCCTCGTCGACGTCGCCGCAGAAGTAGGTGGCGTTGTTGTCGCCGTGCACGCCGTTGATGTAGGCGGTGACGTCGAGATTCACGATGTCGCCGTCGCGCAGCACGGTGGAGTCCGGGATTCCGTGGCAGATGACCTCATTGACCGAGGTGCAGAGCGACTTCGGGAACTCGCGGTAGCCGAGGGTGGAGGGGTACGCCCCGTGGTCGACCATGAAGTCGTGCGCGACCCGGTCGAGCTCGTCGGTGGTGACGCCGGGCGCGATGTGCTTCGCGGCCTCCTCCATCGCCTGGGCGGCGATCCGCCCGGCGATCCGCATCAGCTCGACGGTCTCGTCGCTCTGCACTTCCGGCCCGGTGTACGGGGTCGGCTGAGGCTTCCCGACGTACTCCGGGCGCCGGATCTTCGCGGGAACGGAACGGGCGGGAGAGAGCTCCCCGGGCACGAGCAGTGACTGGCCAGACATAACAGCGAGTCTAACCAGCGTTCAAAAGCTGTCGGCGGGGCAGCATGGCGTTCAGAGGAAGGAGCCGACGATGGCCCTGTTCAAGAAGCGCACGGTGGGTAAGCCGGGCGAGTGGTACTACTGCCTCGAACACAAGAAGGTCGAGGAGGGCCCGGACTGCCCGGCCAAGGACCGCTTCGGCCCGTACGCCTCCAGGCAGGAGGCGGAGCACGCCATGGAGACGGCGGCCGAACGCAACCTCGACTGGGAGACGGACCCCCGCTGGCACGACAAGTCCCAGGATCCGCCCCCGAACTGACGGCGATCTCAGGCCGACCCGGGATCCGAGGACGGACCGGGCGGCCACATCAACCCCCGTCCCGCGTGCGCGGACGGACCGCACCCGCGCCGGAGGCGGCTCCCGCCAGGCACGGGAGCCCGGAGCCGCCTCGCCCCCCGGCGGACGGCCCCGCGCGTCAGACCGCTGCGGGGCCGGGCGCGGTCGCCCCGTCCGCCGCCGCCAGCTCCGCCTCCTGGTGGGCCTTGCGGCGCAGCGCGTCCTCGTCCGTCTCCGAGTCGTACGTCATCAGCTTCGGCAGGACCGCCGCCAGCAGCCCCACGGCCACCACGCACGCCACCCCGCCGCTCCAGATCGCCGGGCGGGTGCCCGTCCAGCCGGCCACCGTGCCCGCGCGGACCTGCCCGAGCTGCGGGCCCACGCTGTACGACAGCACCTCCAGGCCCGCCAGCCTGCCCCGCAGCTCCTCGGGGATCGTCTGGTTCCAGATCGTCGAACGGCCCAGTCCGCTGAGCATGTCGCCGGCGCCCGCCAGCACCAGGCAGAACAGGACCAGCCAGATGTTCGGCATCAGGCCCGCGAAGGTCATCGCCAGACCCCAGCCGCCCGCGCCCAGCACCACCATCAGGCCGTGCCGCCGGATCTTCGACGCCCAGCCGCTGGTCAGGCTGACCAGTACGGAACCGAGCGGGATCGCCCCGTACATCAGCCCCAGCGCCCACTCCGCCTCCAGGTCCTCCGCGAGGAACGGGAAGATCGCGAGCGGGAAGGCGAAGAACATCGCGCTCAGGTCGACCGCGTACGTGCCCAGCAGCACCGGCTTGCTCCACGCGTACCGGGCGCCCTCGGCGATCCCGCGCAACGACGGCTTCCCCGCCTCCTTGGAAGGCGGCGCCGGCCGCAGCCGCAGGCACATCAGTACGGAGGCGACGAAGCCGGTCACGGTCAGCGCGTACGCCGTCGCCGTTCCCGAGAGCGCCACCACCACACCGGCCACCGCGGGCCCCGCGACCGCAGCGGTCTGCCAGCGCAGCGCGTTGAGCGCGGCTGCCGCCGTCGTCTGGGCGTGCGGCACGATCCGCGCGATCAGCGAGTCCAGCGCGGGCCGCTGGATGCCCGCCAGCGCGGAGACGCCGGCGGCCACGACGTACAGCGGCCAGAGGGCCGGCCGGGGCAGCAGCGCGTTGATCAGCAGGACGACCGCGAGCAGCCCGAGGCCCGCCTCGGAGAGCAGGATCAGCTTGCGGCGGTCGACCGCGTCGGCGAGCGCCCCGCCGTACAGGCCGAACACGATCAGCGGGACCAGCTCGACCGCGCCCATGGCGCCCACCGCGAGAGGCGAGTTGGTCAGGTCCTTGATCTGGAGCGGCAGCGCGATCATGGCCATGGAGCTGCCGAAATACGTCACCAGACCCTGGATCCACAGAAGTCGGAACTCGCGCAGCGTGCGCAGCGGGGTGAGGTCCGGCAGGATCGCGGACAGCTTTCTGGTCACGAGAGGCCATGTTCCGTCGTAACGGTCACGACGGGCAACTCCTTTAGCCGACCCCGGACGCCGACCCCGGACGCCCGACCGCGCGTCCTGGCCGCCCGCATCGCGACGCCCGCGTCACCAGCGCGCGGGCGGCGGTGACGTCAACTGGTCGACGAGCCGCGACAGCCGGTCCCGGAAGCGCCGCCTGCCGTGCGCCGCCGGCAGGCCGTTCTCCCCGGCCGCCGCGCTCACCAGGTGCTGCACCATGTCGAGGTCGACGCCCGACGCACCCTCCCGGGAGTCCTCCGGCACCGGCGGGGCGATCGTGAGCGCGTCGTGCGCCAGCCCCACCACCTCGGAGTCCCCGCTCCCCAGCGACAGCACCGTCGCTCCCGCCCGCCGCGCGTCGTGCACCCGCTCCAGCAGCCCGCCGTCCGGCCGCTCCGGCGCCACCAGCAGCAGCGTCTCGCCCCGTCCCGCCGCCTGGAGCCTGCCGAGCCCGACGGCCAGATGCGGCGGGTCGCCGGGCCGTACCCGGTGCCGTACGAGCAGGGGTGTCAGCTCCGGGCGGCCGGACCACGCCGCCTCGTCCACGAGATGCGCGGCCATGTGCCACGGCTCGTACACCCGCGTCCCGACCAGCAGCAGCCCGCCCCCGTGCGGCACGACCGAGGACCGCAGGGACGCGGCGAACCGCCGGGTCGCGGACGGCCACTCCGTACCGGCCAGGACTTCACGGAGCAGGGCGACGCGTACGGCATCCATGGGCCGGGATCCTGCCGCAGCGCCGGGCCCCGCGCCGGGGGTCCGCACGGCGTCACCCGAACGGGCCATTCCGGCTGTGTGGGAGCCGGGCGGGAGCCCCGCCGGGGGCGCGAGGCGGCCGTGAGGGGCCGTGAGGGTCGCGCCGAGTGGGTCCCACACCGACAAGTACTGTCAAGGTCATGACTTCTACTGACAGTGGCAGCACGCCGAAGCCCCCCGCCAAGGACCCCTGGGAGCTTCCCGATGTCGCGGACCTGACCGTGGGTGTTCTGGGCGGCACCGGCGACCAGGGGCGCGGGCTCGCCTACCGGCTGGCGCGGGCCGGGCAGAAAGTGATCATCGGCTCCCGCGCCGCGGAGCGCGCCGAGACGGCCGCCGCCGAACTCGGCCTCGGCGTCGAGGGCGCCGACAACGCCGAGTGCGCGCGCCGCAGCGACATCGTCATCGTCGCGGTGCCGTGGGAGGGCCACGCCAAGACGCTGGAATCGCTCAGGGACGAACTCGCGGGCAAGCTCGTCGTCGACTGCGTCAACCCGCTCGGCTTCGACAAGAAGGGCGCGTACGCGCTGAGGCCGGAGGAGGGCAGCGCAGCCGAACAGGCCGCCGCCCTGCTGCCCGACTCACGCGTGACCGGCGCGTTCCACCATCTGTCCGCCGTGCTGCTCCTGGACCCCGAGGTCGGGCGGATCGACACCGATGTGATGGTGCTGGGCGAGGTGCGGGCCGACACCGACATCGTGCAGGCGCTGGCGGCGCGTATCCCCGGTATGCGGGGGGTGTTCGCGGGGCGGCTGCGCAACGCGCACCAGGTGGAGTCGCTCGTGGCGAACCTGATCTCGGTCAACCGCCGTTACAAGGCGCACGCGGGTCTGCGCGTCACCGACCTCTGACCACGGGGCGGGACGGGACGCCAGGACCTGACCGCACGGCGCGGACAGCACGGGCCGTACCGCATCGGAGTGCGGGCGGGGCATGGGGGACACTGGACGGGCGCCTTACGCACGCCACACGCCCCCGACAGGAGCCGACCCCATGCCCCGCCTCGCTCTCTACGCCCTTGTCGTCTGCCTCCTGGCCATCGCGGCGGCCGTCGTGTCCTTCATGCGGGGGAACTGGCTCGGTGTCGTCTGGGTGCTGCTGGCCGGGCTGTCCTCGAACATGGCGTGGTACTACCTCCGCAAGGCGAGGACCGCGCCCCGCGCTAGCTGACGAACGACTGGCACAACTCATCACGAGTCGTCCAGAACCGGTAGAAACTCTGACCGCAGTACGTCTCCAGATCGCTGATGCCGAGCCCGCTCAGGATCGCGTCGATCCCGTCGAAGAACGCGACGTTCACCTCGGGGATGAAGAGGATGACGAAGACCGCGAGCAGCCCGAACGGCGCGAACGGCTCGACTTGGGCGCGGACCTTGTGTGACAGCCACGGTTCGATCACGCCGTAGCCGTCAAGTCCCGGCACCGGCAGGAAGTTGAGGATCGCCGCCGTCACCTGGAGCAGGGCGAGGAACGCGAGCGCGAAGCGGAAGAGGAGCGGCACGCCGTCGAGCAGGTCCAGCCAGAAGGGCGCGGTGCAGACGAGCGCGAACAGGAGGTTCGTCAGCGGGCCCGCAGCCGAGATCAGGCTGTGCCGCCAGCGGCCCCGGATCCGGCTCCGGTCGATGAAGACCGCGCCACCCGGCAGACCGATACCGCCCATGATGACGAAGACCACGGGGAGCACGATGCTCAGCAACGCGTGGGTGTACTTGAGGGGGTTGAGCGTCAGATAGCCCTTGGCGCCGATGGAGATGTCACCGCTGTGCAGGGCGGTGCGCGCGTGCGCGTACTCGTGCAGACAGAGTGAGACCACCCACGCGGACGTGACGAAGAGGAAGACGGCGATACGGGCGTCCGCCGCGAAGCCGGTCCACACGGCCCACCCGGTGGCGGCCATGACAGCGGCGATCCCGAGGAAGACGGGGCTGATCCGCCGGTCGCGACGGGAGGGTGCGGTGGTCATTCGCGGCTCCGGGAGGGTGCGGGCGGCGGGGCGGGCGGCGGGGCGTGCCTGACCGTACAGGCGACACGCCGAAAACGTCTCGCGTGCGGAGTCGGTTCCGGTGAGGGTGGGCGTACGGAGGGGGAGAGGCGGCACATGGGGGGCAGGAACGTGGGGGAGCGGTCGGCCGACCGGATGGTCGTACCGGACAATGGTGGGGTGCGTTACCGGCTTCTCGGCCCCACAAGGGCGCTGCGCGCCGACGGCACCCCGTACGCCGTCGGCGGATCAAGGCTGCGCGCGCTGCTGACGGTGCTGGCGCTGCGCCCCGGCAGGATCGTCCCGGCGGCCACACTCGTCGAGGAGGTCTGGGACGGCGACGCGCCCGCGGACGCCGCCGGAGCGCTCCAGGCCCTGGTCAGCCGGCTCCGCCGGGTGCTGGGGGCCGGGACGGTCGTCTCCGACACCGGCGGGTACCGGCTCCGCGCCGCCCCGGAGGACGTGGACCTCTACCGCTTCGAACGGCTCACCGCCGAGGCCACCCAGGCCGTGGACGAGGGGAGTCCCGAGCGGGCCGCCGAGCTGCTGGACGAGGCCCTGGGCCTCTGGCACGGCCCCGCGCTGTCCGACCTGCCCGACCGCAGGGCCGAGTCGGCGCGCTGGGAGGCCCGTCGGCTCGCCGCCCGCCGGGCACGGCTCACCGCCTCGCTCGCCCTCGGCCGGGCCGAGGAGGCCCTGCCGGAGCTGGCGGAGCTCTGCGACGACCACCCGATCGACGAACTGCTCCAGGCCCTGCGCATCCGCGCGCTGCGCGCGGTGGGACGTACGGCCGAGGCCCTGTCGGCGTACGAGGACGTCCGCCGCGACCTCGCGACCCGCCTGGGCACGGACCCGGGCCACGAACTGCGCACGCTGTACAAGGAGTTGCTGAGCCCGGACGACGACGGGCACGGCGACCAGCCGCGCCGTACGGCCCGGACGCGGCCCGAGGCCGCGGTCAACGGGGCCGCGCCCCGTGCCCACGCACGACACGAGTCGGGGGCCGCGACCCCTGCTTCGCCCGGCAACCTCCGTGTCCCCCTCACCAGCTTCGTCGGCCGGGACACCGACCTGGACGCCCTCCAGGGGGACCTCCGCGACGCGCGGCTCGTCACCTTGCTCGGGGCCGGCGGCGCCGGGAAGACGCGGCTGTCGCAGGAGGCCGCCGCCGCGGCCGACCCCGGGGGCTGGCCCGACGGGGTGTGGCTCGCCGAGCTCGCGCCCGTGGACGACCCCGAGACCGTGCCCGAGGCCGTACTCCTCGCCCTCGGAGCGCGCGAGACCGTGCTGCGCGGCGCCGGGGCCGAGGGGTTGCGGGCCGTCGACCCCGGCGCCAACGACCCCCTCGTACGGCTCGTCGAGCACTGCTCGCGCCGGAGCATGCTGATCCTGCTCGACAACTGCGAACACGTCGTGGACGCCGCGGCCCGGCTCGCCGAGGAACTGCTGGCCCGCTGCCCCGGCGTGACCATCCTCGCCACCAGCCGGGAACCGCTCGGCGTGCCCGGCGAGGTCGTACGTCCCGTCGGCCCGCTGCCGGAACCGATGGCACTGCGACTGCTCGCCGACCGCGGCGCCGCCGCCCGGCCCGGCTTCCGTACGGACGAGGACCCGGCCGCCGCCGACGAGATCTGCCGCCGGCTCGACGGACTGCCGCTCGCGATCGAACTGGCCGCCGCCCGGCTGCGGATGCTCACCCCCCGGCAGATCGCCGACCGCCTCGACGACCGCTTCCGCCTGCTGACCGGCGGCAGCCGCACCGTACTGCCCAGGCAGCAGACGCTGCGCGCCGTCGTCGACTGGTCCTGGGACCTGCTCGACTCCGCCGAGAGGACCGCGCTGGGCGCCCTGTCCGTCTTCGCCGGCGGCTGCGACCTGGCCGCCGCCGAGGCCGTGTGCGGGCCCGACGCGCTGGAACTCCTCGGCTCGCTCGTCGACAAGTCCCTCGTGGTCGCCACCCCCGCCCCGGACGGGGCGATGCGCTACCGGCTGCTGGAGACCGTCCTGGAGTACGCCGGTGAGCGGCTGGACGAGTCCGACGGCCGCGCCGCCGCCGAGCGCCGCCATCTCACGCACTTCCGGGAGCTGGCCCGGCACGCCGACCCGAAGCTGCGCGGCCCGGAGCAACTCCTGTGGATCGAGCGGATCTCGGTCGAATACGAGAACCTGCGCACCGCGCTGCGGCACGCCGTCGCGGCAGAGGACGAGCACGAGGCGCTCTGTCTGGTGCACTCCCTCGCCTGGTACTGGCACATCCGCGATATGCGCACCGACGCCCGGCACTGGTCGGGCGCCGCCGCCGAACTGGGTCCCGACCCCTTTGCCCCGCCGGCCTCCCCCGCCCCGCCGATCCACGAACGGTGCACGGACTCGCCGCCGCCGATGGCGCCCGAGCAACTGCTGGAGGCGCGGCGCGGGACCCGGCTGATCCATCTGTCCAACATGAACCACGACTTCGACGTGTGGACCTCGCCCGACGCTCTGGAGTGGCTGCACCGCGTCGGCGAGGTGTACCGGCCCGGTCTGCCGCAGACCTGCCGTACGCCCGGCTCGCTCTGGTTCTTCTCGATCCTGCTGACGGGGCAGTCCGACCGGCTCCGTGAGGTGACGGACGCGACCGTCCAGGCGTGCCGGGACTTCGGCTACGAGTGGGAGCTGGCCTCTGCCCTCCAGGTGCGGGCCAACATCCTCGCCAACCGCAGCGAGTGGGTCGGCGACGCGGGCCGGGACGCCGACGAGAGCCTGGAGATCTTCACCAGGATCGGTGACGCCTGGGGCGCCGCGGAGGCACTGTCGGCCCGCGCGGAGGCCTTTGAGCGCAACGGTGAGTTCGAGCGCTCCGCGGTCGACTTCCGCGCCGCCATCGACAACGCCCGGCTGCTCGGCGCCGAGGCGCAGATCTCGCTCCTGCGCACCCGCCTGGCGGGCGTGATGATGGAGACGGGCGCCGGTGAGGAGGCCGAGGCGATCCTGCGCGAGATCCTCGCCCAGACCGACCGGCGGGACTACGAGGCCGAGCCGGCCGCCCGGCTCTATCTGGCGATCTGGCTCGGCCGCACCGGACGCGCCACCGAGGGCCGCCGTGAACTCGACGTGCTGCGCGAGGACTTCAGCCGCTCGAACCTCGCCCTCTTCGAGGGGTTCGTCTTCGGTCTGCTCTCCTGGCTGGAGAATCTCGACGGGCGGTACGCCGAAGGGCTCGCCCGGTCACGGCTGGCCCTGGACCGTACGCGCGACCCGATGTCGCGGGTGGTCGCCCCGCAGATGCCGGCCGTTCATCTGCTGACCGCGGGCTGGGCGCTGGCCGGACTCGGCGGCCCGGAGCGGGTACGGGACGGGGCGCGCCTCGTGGGCGCGTACGAGGCGCACCTGCCGCGGGGCCACTACTCCAACGCGCAGGAGCGCGAGTGCCGCGCGGGGACCGACGCCACGATCCGGGCCGGAGGGCTGGAGGGCGCCGACTACGAGAAGGCGCTCGCCGAGGGTCGCACGCTCACCCTCGACGAGGCCTTCGCCGTGGCCGGCGCCTGAGACGCCCCCTGAGACGCTTCCCCCGGCCGGCCTCCTGGCGAGAGGCCCAACCTCAGGTCTTCTTGCGGAACTTGGCCACCGCGATCGGCGCCGTCACCAGTGTGATCACCGCCGACCAGGCCAGCGTCATCCACAGGTCGTGCGCGACCGGCCCGCCGATGAACAACGCGCGCGCCGCGTCGGCCAGATTCGACAGCGGGTTGTAGTCCGTGAAGTTCTGCAGCCAGCCGGGCATCGTGGACGGCGGGGTGAAGATCGAGGAGCCGAACTGGAGCGGCATCAGCACCAGGAAGCCGACCCCCTGCACGGCCTGCGCCGTCTTCACGGTGAGACCGATCAGGATGAAGATCCACATCAGGGACGCGCCGAACAGCAGCGAGAGCCCGATCGCGCCCAGCACCTGGAGCGGTGAGGTCTCGACCGACATACCGAGGATGAAGCCCACGATCAGCAGGATCGCGAAGGCGACCATCATCCGGCCGACCTCGACCACGATCTTCGCGATCAGGACCGACGACCGGGCGATGGGCATCGTCCGGAACCGGTCCATGACCCCCTTCTGGAAGTCCTCGTTTATCCCGCTGCCCACGGCCATCGAGACGTTGAGCCCCATCATCGCCATCAGGCCGGGGACCAGATAGCTCACGTACTCGGACTGGTTGCCCTTGCCCGCGACGGCCCCGCCGAAGACGAAGACGAAGAGCAGCGTGAAGACGATCGGCATCAGCAGGACGTCGAACATCGACTCCGGGTCCTGCTTGATCTGGAGGGCGTTACGGCGCGCGAGGGCGCCGATGTGCCTCAGATTGGCCCGCAGACCGATTCGGCCCTCGTCGGTGGCGGGCCGGACGGTCTGTTCGGTCCGGGTGGACGGAGCGGGCTCCGTCACTTTCGTCGTTGTCGCCGTACTCATGCCGCGACCCCCTTCAGCTGCGCGTCGGTCTGTGTGCCGTCGGACTGCTCGCTCGCCTTCTCGCCCGTGATCGCCAGGAACACCTCGTCCAGGCTGGGCAGATGGGTGCCGATGTGCGCGATGTCGAAACCGCGCCCGCCCAGCAGCCCGATGACGGCGGTCAGTTGCTCGTCGGCGAGGATCGGCACGAAGAGCATTCCGTCGTGGATCTGCGACCCCGCGATGCCGTCCAGTCCCGTCTCGCTCAACGCCTTCGCCATCTCCGGCAGTTGGC
Source organism: Streptomyces sp. NPDC051217 (assembly GCF_044455465.1). Taxonomy (NCBI): domain Bacteria; kingdom Bacillati; phylum Actinomycetota; class Actinomycetes; order Kitasatosporales; family Streptomycetaceae; genus Streptomyces; species Streptomyces sp. NPDC051217. The sequence goes on along the minus strand of NZ_JBITEV010000003.1, from coordinate 83,936 downwards.
CGGGGTCGCTCGGGCGGATCTCCAGGGTCCGGCCGCCGACCTTCGCCTTGAGCTCGTCGACCTTGCCGCCCGCGACGACCCGGCCGCGGTCGATGACCGTCAGCTCGCTCGCGAGCTGCTCGGCCTCTTCCATGTACTGCGTGGTGAGCAGGACGGTCACGCCGTCGGCGACCATCCGCTTGACCTCCGCCCACACCTCGTTACGGGTGCGGGGGTCGAGGCCCGTCGTCGGTTCGTCCAGATAGAGCACCGATGGCTGCCCGATCATCGACGCCGCGAGGTCCAGGCGTCGGCGCATACCGCCGGAGTACTGGAGCACGGGCTTCTTCGCCGCCTCGGTGAGCGAGAACCGCTCCAGCAACTCGTCGGCCCGCTTACGGGCGGCCGGACGGGGCAGGTCGAGCAGCCGCCCGATCATGTACAGGTTCTCCCAGCCGGCGAGCTTCTCGTCGACCGAGGCGTACTGCCCGGTGAGGCCGATGGTGCGGCGGAGCTGTCGCGGCTGCTTCACGACGTCGAAACCGGCGACGACGGCGGTGCCCGCGTCGGGCAGGATCAGGGTGGACAAGCAGCGTACGAGGGTTGTCTTACCGGCGCCGTTGGGGCCGAGGACACCGAGGACCGTGCCCTCACGCACGTCCAGGTCCACGCCGTCCAGCGCCTTGGTCGCACCGTAGTGCTTGACCAGGCCCCGCACCGTGACGGCCGTGGTGCCGTCGGCAGGGGTTGTATCGATTCGCGTCATGCCGATGATCCTGGCAGGCGCCACTGACAAGGCACCGACAGCCGACCGACAGCCCGCCGACACGCGGCTGTCGGCTCAGCGGGAGGCGGGTACTCCCGGGCTGTCGACGCCGGGCCGTGACGGCCCCCGGAAACGCCGACAGCCCGCCGATGGGGGATGTCGGCGGGCTGTCTTCTCTTGCGGCAGTGGCTGCGGTGTGGGGCTAGTGGAAGGTGTGCTCCTCCTGCGGGAACGTTCCTCCTGCGACCTCGTCCGCGAACGCCTTCGCGGCGTCGCCGAGCGTCTGCCGGAGGTTCGCGTACTGCTTGGTGAAGCGTGGCACCTTGCCACCCGTGAGACCCACCATGTCGGTGTACACGAGCACCTGCGCGTCGGTGTCCGGACCGGCCCCGATGCCGATGGTCGGGATGTCCAACGACCGGGTGACCTCGGCGGCGACCTCGGCGGGCACCAACTCCAGCACCACCGCGAACGCCCCGGCGGCCTGCGCCGACTTGGCGTCGTGCAGCAGCCGGTGAGCGGCCTCGTCGCCGCGGCCCTGCACCCGGTAGCCCAGGGTGTTCACCGACTGCGGCGTCAGGCCGAGGTGCGACATGACCGGGATACCGGCCTGGACGAGCAGCTCCGTCTGCGGCAGCGAGCGCGCCCCGCCCTCCAGCTTGACCGCGCCGACGCCGGCGTCCTTGACCAGCCGGGTGGCGCTGCGCAGGGCCTGGACGGGGCCTTCCTGGTACGAGCCGAAGGGAAGGTCACCGACGACGAGGGCACGCCTGGTGCCCCGTACGACGGCCGCGGAGAGCATCGTCATCTCGTCGAGCGTGACCGGTACCGTGGTCTCGTAGCCGAGATGGACGTTGCCCATCGAGTCGCCGACGAGCATGACCGGGATGCCCGCCTCGTCGAAGACGGACGCGGTCATCGCGTCGTAGGCGGTGAGCATGGGCCACTTCTCGCCGCGTCGCTTGGCGGCGGCGATGTCGTGGACGGTGACGCGGCGGGTGCTGGTGCCGCCGTAGAGCGACTTGGTGTCGCCGGAGGGGTTCTGCGCAGCCTCGGACTTCATGGCGTACGGCTCCTTCGTCATCTCGAGGCGCCCTGACGGCGTCCCCGGACCGAGTCCATGGTGGCATCTCCTGACCATCGACGGGAAGTGGGGCTGCTCCGCCCGAGTCGGTCCGTTGGGTAAAGAATTTACAATACGAGACGGTCTCGTATTGAAATGGGCATACGCTCAGACCCATGTCCACACCGTCACCCTCGTCTCCACCGCCGCCGTCCTCACCGGTATCCGGACCGGCCGGCGCCCACGGTCCGGCACCCCGGGTCCCCGAAGCCATTCACCGCCGTCGCTGGGCCATCCTCGGCGTGCTCATGTTCAGCCTGCTCATCGTGGTGCTGGACAACTCGATCCTGAACGTCGCGGTCAAGACGATCGCGAGCCCCGAGCCCGTCGGACTCGGCGCGACCCAGAGCGAACTCGAATGGGCGATCAACTCCTACACCCTCGTCTTCGCCGGCCTGCTCTTCACCTCCGGTCTGCTCGGCGACCGCGTCGGCCGCAAGAAGGTGCTGCTCTTCGGCATCGCGGTCTTCGGCGTCGGCTCCGCCCTCGCCGCGATGTCCGGATCGCCCGGTGAACTCGTCGCGTACCGGGCCCTGATGGGCTTCGGCGCCGCCTTCGTGATGCCCGCCACCCTCGCCGTCCTGATGAACGTCTTCGAGCGTGAAGAGCAGCCCAAGGCCATCGGCATATGGGCCGGCGGCGTCGGACTCGGCATAGCCATCGGCCCCATCACCGGCGGCGTACTGCTCGAACACTTCTGGTGGGGCTCGATCTTCCTGATCAACGTCCCGGTCGTGATCGTCGCGCTGATCGCGATGGTGGTGCTGGTCCCGGACTCCAGGGACCCGAACCCCGGCCGGGTCGACCCCGTGGGCGTACTGCTCTCGATCGTCGGTCTCGTCCTGCTGGTGTACGGGATCATCCGCGCGGGCGAGCTCGCCGACTTCACCGAGGCCACGGTGCTGGCCTCGATCATCGGCGGTCTGGCCGTCCTGGCCGCGTTCGTCGTGCACCAGAAGCGCAGCGACCATCCGTCGATCGACATGTCCTACTTCAAGAAGCCCGCCTTCTCGGCCGCGGTATCCGCGATCGCGCTGGTCTTCTTCGCCCTGATGGGCGTGACCTTCTTCTCGGCCTTCTACCTCCAGAGCGTGCGCGGCTACAGCGCGCTCGACTCGGGTCTGCTGATCCTGCCGCTCGCCGTGGCGCAGATGGTGTTCGCGCCGCGTGCCCGGCTGGTCGTCGACCGGTTCGGCGCCCGCGCGGTCTGCACCGGCGGCATGCTGCTCGTCGCCGTCGGCCTCGCCGCGTTCTCCCTGTTCGACGCCACCACGCCCGTCTGGGTGCTGTGTGTCGTGTTCTTCGTCCAGGGCGCCGGAATGGCCCACATCATGCCGCCGGTGACCGTCGCCGTCATGCAGGCCCTGCCCCGCGAGAAGGCCGGCTCGGGATCGGCCATCAACAACACGTTCCGCCAGGTGGGCGGCGCGCTCGGTATCGCCGTACTCGGCTCGCTGCTCTCCACCACCTACCGCGGCGAGATCGAGGGACACCTCGGCGCCGTCCCGGCCGCCGCGCGCGACACGGCGGGTGAGTCGATCGAGGCGACCATGGCCGTCGCTACGAGACTCGGCCCCGCCGGCGACGCGTTGGTCTCTTCCGCGAACGACGCCTTCCTGACCGCGATGCATGTCACGGCCCTCGGTTCGGCCGCTGTCGCGCTGGTCGGCACCGCCGTGGTGGCGCTCTTCATGCCGGGCCGTACGGCCCCGAAGGAGGCGGCCGAGCCGCGGGCGGAGCCACCGGCCGAGACCGCACCCGCCCTGCGCGACTGAGCGGGCGGTCGACCGCGCCCGCCGGCGTCGGCGACAATCGACCGGGTTGTGCGCGGCGTACGGCGTGGTGCGAGCAGGGCGAAGGGTGAGGCATTGCGAGGGCAGGAACGGGGCGGGGAACGGGAGCCCAGGCGAGGCCGGCCGCGCAGCGAGGCGGCCGAACGCGCGATCCTCCAGGCCGTGGTGCGGCTTCTTGAAGAGGGCGAGCCGCTGGCCGGGCTCTCCATCGAGCGCATCGCGCGGACGGCGGGCGTCGGCAAGGCGACCATCTACCGGCGCTGGAGCGACAAGGAAGAGCTCTTCGTCGACGTCCTGCGCGACATCGAGCCACCCGAACCCGCCCTGTCCGGCACCTCGGGCCTCGCCGACATCCTCATCTGTCTGGAGTCCCTGCGCCATCGCGGCCTCGCCCAGCGCAACTCGACCCTGCTGTACAGCGTCTTCGCGCAGATGAAGAGCCACCCGAAGCTGTGGGGGGCGTACCAGGCCACCGTGATCGAGCCGCGGCGGGCCGCGATGCGGGCGGCGGTCAGCCGCGCCGTCGCCGCGGGTGAACTCCGCGACGACATCGACGTGGAACTGATGGACGAACTGTTCGCCGGCCCCATGCTCCTACGCACCATCCACCGCAAGGACGCGCCCCTGGACGACGACCTCTCCGAGCGCATCGTCCGGGCGCTGCTCGAAGGTCTGCGCCCCAGGGACACCCCCAGGGACACCCCCAGGGACACCCCCAGGGCCCCCCGGGACGCGGCCGGGGGAACGGGGCGCTGACCGCCCGCCGGGTGCTCGCACCGAACGTGCCTGTTCCGTCACAGCCGCCCGCCGTCAGCCCGCGTCCGGAACCCGCCGCCCCCAACCACTCGTCCTTGTGCCCGTACGGCCGTCGTGGGGGGACGGCAGGGAAAGCGCCCGTCATCGCCTAGGGTCGATGGCGGGCGTGCACGGCAAGGCAGCGAGGGCAGGCGGAATGACGCAGGAGTACACGGCTGAGTCCCGGGTGGACGGCCCCGAGGACAACGACCCTCCCACCAGCCGGTTCCGGGCCTTCGTCGACCGCTGGCGCGGCGACCGCGGGATCTGGCGGAGAGGTGCCGTCCTCGCGGCGCTCGCCGTCCTGACGGCGCTGCTGATGATCCTGCACGCCCAGATTCCCAACCGCATCGGCAACTTGGGCTCTCTCATGGAGACGTTCCTGCCGTGGCTGGGGCTGTTCGTCCCCGTGATTCTCGTGGCCGCGCTGGTACGGCGCTCCGCCACCGCGCTGATCGCTCTCCTGCTGCCCGCCGTCGTCTGGGTCAATCTCTTCGGCGGGCTGCTCCTCGACAAGTCGGGCGGCGGCGGCGATCTGACCGTCGCCACGCACAACGTCAACGCGGAGAATTCCGATCCGGAGGGAACCGCGCGCGAGATCGTGGAGTCCGGGGCGGACGTCGTCGCGCTGGAGGAACTGAAGGCGTCGGCGGTTCCCACGTACGAGAAGGGGCTGGCCGGGACGTACAAGTACCACTCGGTGCAGGGCACGGTGGGGATCTGGAGCAAGTACCCGATGACCGGCAGCCGCCCCGTCGACATCCGGATGGGCTGGACGCGCGCGATGCGCTCCACGGTGACGACGCCGCAGGGCGAGGTCGCCGTCTACGTGGCGCACCTGCCGTCCGTACGGGTCAAACTGCACGCCGGCTTCACCGCCAACCAGCGCGACAACAGCGCCGACGCGCTCGGTGAGGCGATCGCGGCCGAGGAGATCCAGCGGGTCGTTCTCCTCGGCGACCTCAACGGCACGATGAACGACCGCTCCCTGAACGCCGTGACGTCGCAGATGCGTTCCACCCAGGGGGCCGCCGGTGACGGCTACGGCTTCAGCTGGCCCGCGGCGTTCCCGATGGCGCGGATCGACCAGATCATGGTCAAGGGCGTCGAGCCGATGTCGTCGTGGACGCTGCCACGGACGGGCAGCGACCATCTGCCGATCGCCGCCCGTATCGGACTCTGAAACACGCCCCAGGCGCGTTCAGGGGCTCGGCGATTCCCGCCAGCGGTTGGTGATCGGCAGCCGCCGGTCCTTGCCGAAGCCCTTCGCGGAGATCTTCGTGCCCGGCGGATACTGCCGCCGCTTGTACTCCGCCGTGTCCACCATGCGCAGCGTCTTCGCCACCATCGCCGGGTCGAAGCCCGCCGCGACGATCGCGTCCTTGCCCTGGTCGCGGTCGACGTACATCGCCAGCAGCCGGTCCAGCACGTCGTAGTCCGGCAGCGAGTCCGTGTCGACCTGGCCGGGGCGCAGTTCGGCGCTCGGCGGCTTGGTGATCGAGTTCTCCGGGACGGGCGGGGTCCCGCCGCGCTCCACGGCGGCGCGGTTGCGCCAGCGGGCGAGCCGGAAGACTGTCGTCTTGTAGACGTCCTTGATCGGGCCGTACGCGCCGACGGAGTCGCCGTACAGGGTCGAATACCCCACCGCCAGTTCGGACTTGTTCCCCGGCGCCAGGACGATCTGGCCCTCCTGGTTGGACAGCGCCATCAGCAGCGTGCCGCGCAGCCGCGACTGGAGGTTCTCCTCCGCGAGTCCCGTCAGGGAGAGCGAGCCCATGTACGCGTCGAACATCGGCTCGATGGGAACGGTGCGGAAGTTCAGCCCCGTACGGCGCGCCAGCTCGGCCGCGTCGCCGCGCGAGTGGTCCGAGGAGTACTTCGACGGCATCGAGACGCCGTAGACGTTCTCCGCGCCGAGCGCGTCGCAGGCGATCGCGGCGACGAGGGCGGAGTCGATGCCGCCGGAGAGGCCGATCAGGACGGACCTGAAGCCGTTCTTGGCGGCGTACGCGCGCAGGCCCACCACCAGGGCGGAGTAGACCTCCTCGTCGTCGTCCAGCCGCTCCGCGTAGCCGCCCGTCAGCTCCGGCTCGTAGGCGGGGACGGGCTCCTCGGAGAGGACGACGTGGTCCACACGCAGCCCGTCGTCCACGATGCCGCCCGGCCGTTCGGCGGCGGCCGCCGGCAGATCGAGGTCCAGGACCACACAGCCCTCGGCGAACTGCGGTGCGCGTGCCACGACGTCGCCGTCCTTGTCGACGACGATCGAGTCACCGTCGAAGACCAGCTCGTCCTGGCCGCCGATCATCGCCAGATACGCGGTCGTGCACCCGGCCTCCTGGGCGCGCTTGCGTACGAGTTCGAGGCGGGTGTCGTTCTTGGCCTGCTCGTACGGCGACGCGTTGATCGAGAGCAGCAGACCGGCCCCCACGGACCGGGTGGCCGGGACCCGGCCACCGTCCTGCCACAGGTCCTCGCAGATCGCGAGCGCCACATCGACGCCGCGCACCCGCACGACGGGCATGGTGTCGCCGGGCACGAAGTAGCGGTACTCGTCGAAGACGCCGTAGTTCGGCAGGTGGTGTTTGGCGAACGACAGCGCCACCCCGCCCCGGTGCAGCACGGCGGCGGCGTTCTGCGGGGAGCCGGCCGGCCGGCCGATCCGCGGCCGGTCCCGCTCGGACCGGTCGAGATAGCCCAGCACGACGGGCAGCTCACCGAAGCCCTCGGCGGCGAGCCGCGCGGCGAGCGCGCGCAGCGCGTCGCGGGACGCCTCGACGAAGGACGACCGCAGGGCCAGGTCCTCGACGGGATAGCCGGTCAGCACCATCTCGGGGAACGCGACGAGATGCGCGCCCTGCTCGGCGGAGTGCCGGGTCCAGTGCACGACCGCCTCGGCGTTTCCGGCGAGATCGCCGACGGTCGAGTCGATCTGATTCAGAGCGAGACGTAGTTGAGGCACGTCCCCATCGTAATCGTCTTTCTGACGCGATGGGCTGGTGGGGCGGGTGCGGAGGGTGTGTGAGCCGCGCCACGGGGCAGCGGCCGGCACACCCTCCCCGGGCCCGTCCGGTGCTTCCGCGGCGGCTCAGCCGGTCGCGTAGACCCGTTCCACCCAGGCGGCGATCTGCGCGTCGCTCAGGTGCTGCGCCAGGTCCGCCTCGCTGATCATCCCGACGAGGCGCTTGTTCTCGATCACCGGCAGCCGGCGGATCTGGTGCTCCTGCATCTCGTGGAGCACGTCGTCCACGTCCGCGCCCGCGTCGATCCAGCGCGGTGTGCCGTGGGCCATCTCGGCCGCGGTGGTCTGCGCCGGGTCGTGGCCCGTCGCCACACAGCCGACGACGATGTCGCGGTCGGTCAGGATGCCCGTCAGCCGCTCGTCGACGTCGGCGATGGGCAGTGCGCCCACGTCCAGGTCCCGCATGAGCTGCGCGGCCCGGTCGAGGGTCTCGTGCGAGGGGATCCAGTCGGCGCCGGGATGCATGATGTCTTTGGCGGTGGTCATGGGGTTCGTCCCTCCTGAATGCCGTCCACCCCGAGCGCACCCATCGTCATGGGGTCGTACGGGTGTACGCGACCGCTGTCACCCGAACGGGTGAATTGTGGGTCCGGCGGGGCCGCGCGCACCGGAGATACTGCGCCGCCCCCGTCCGCGGAGATGATCTCCACAGACGGGGGCGGGGTGCGCCTCGTACCTCGCGCGTCATGCCCTCCGTCAGGCCCGCGGCTTCGAGCCCCGGGCCTTCAAGAGGTCGGCCATCAGGTCCAGTTCGGACTGCTGCGCCGTCACCATGCCCTTGGCCAGGGCCTTTTCCGTGTCGACCGTGCACAGGCCGGCGCAGCCCCGGGCCATCATGACGCCCCCCTTGTGATGGTCGGTCATCAACTGGAGATACAGGATCTCCGCCTTCCGGCCCTTGGCGGTCCGGAGCGTCTCCAGCTCCGTCTTCGTCGCCATACCGGGCATCAGGGAGCCGTCACGGACCTCGTGGCCGCCGTGGACCATGCCCTCCACGCCCTCCATGCCGTCCATGCCCGCGTGTTCGCCGCCCCGCTCCATCCAGGCCATCGGCTCCTGGTCCGTGGAGACCTTCGGCAGCTTCCACATGTCGAGCCAGCCCAGCAGCATGCCGCGCTGGTTCGCCTGGGTGTTGGCGATGTCGTACGCGAGGCGGCGCACCTCCTCGTCGTCGGTGCTGTCCCGCACGAGGAACGACATCTCCACCGCCTGCTGGTGGTGGACCGCCATGTCACGCGCGAACCCCGCCTCCGCCGAGTCCGCCGTCGGCGTGGCCGCCGCGCGGGGCGAGTCGTCGCTCCCCGCGGAGGCGACCGTGGCCGCCCCCGCGAACAGCAGGGCGAGAACGACCGCCGTGATGGCGGCCCAGTTCGTGCGGGTCACTGGGCGCCGATTCCGCCGGTGCACGCGGCACCCGGCTCAGGCGTCTGCGGGCCCTGCACGTACTTCGTGAAGAACTGGTCGACCCGGGGGTCCTTCGCGCTGTCCACGGTGACCTGCTTGCCCCATGCGGTCAGCATGATCGCGCCGGCCTGCTCCTTGACGGGGCTCATCAGCGAGTACTGCGTCTTGCCCACCTTGTCGCCGAGCGCCTTCACGTCGGCCTCGGGCGCCTTGTCGTTGTAGGTCACCCAGACCGCGCCATGCTCCAGCGAGTGCACCGCGTTGACGTCCGGCACGGGCTCCTTGTAGACGTCGCCGGCGCAGTTCATCCAGGCCTGGTTGTGGTTGCCGCCGACGGGCGGGGTCTGCGGGTACTTGACCGCCTCGGCGACATGGTCGCGGCCCAGCTTCTCGGCGTCCCAGGACTTCTCGCCCTTCACGGGCTCGGCCGCGGCCTGCTCCTGCTCCTTCTTCTCGTCGGACTCCTTATTCAGCACGAACGCGCCGAAGCCGACGAGCGCCGCGACCACGACCGCGCTCGCGGTGATCGTGATGATGCGGTTACGGCGCTCACGCACGCGCTCGGCGCGGCGCATCTGCTCTATTCGGGCCTTGCGCTCGGTGCTCTGGGACTTGGAAGCCATGGTGTCTGTTCGTCCTTCTCGAAAAGCCTGCGGAACGGGGGTGGGGGAGTTACGGGCACCCGGTGGGGCGCGGGCCCGGCTACGTCCGCAGTACCTGAAGGACGTGGAGGTCCGGCGCGCGGGGAAACGCTCCGGACCGGGACACCTGGCCGGTGCTGGGTGGCAGTGCGAGATGCGCGGGGCTCACGTCGCCGGCGCCGAGCGGGTCGGCGGGGTGCGGCGCGGTGAGCACGGCCGGAGACAGGTGCGGGAGGAAGCGGCAGCCGCTCGGGTCGTACGGGCAGGTGTACTCGGGGGCCGCGGCGGGCCGGGCGGCCGTGCCCTCCACATCCGTACGGAGGGTGATGCCGGTGCGCGCGGTCTGCGCGGGCGCTTCCGCCGTCGGCGACGAGGAGGCCGAGTGGTGCGTGCCGACGGGGGTCAGACAGAAGTAGAGCGCGGCGAGCAGCGTCACCACGGCGCTGAGCAAGGCCGTGGGACGCGCGTGACGTATGCGCTGTCGTCCCCCCATGGGCGCAGATCGTAGTCCGTACAGGTGGCCGAGCAGGAGTACGCAGGGGGTACCGAGTCCGGAACGTGCCGTGGGGCGGCACAACGCGGCCGTACGGGAGGGGTCCGCCAATGCTCCGGCGCGGTACAAAGAGGTCATGGCCGACCCTCCGGAACCTCAGCCGAGCGAGCCCGATGTCGACGCCGTGACCCGGGCGGTCCTGATCGCCTCACGGCTGCTCGTCGCGGTGTCCGTCCGTTCCCTGACCGCTGTCGAGGACCGGGTCACCCTGCCCCAGTTCAGACTGCTGAAGGTGCTCGCCGCGCACGGCGGCGCGAACCTGGTGTCGCTCGCCGAGCGGCTCGGGGTGAACCCCTCCACCGCGATGCGGATGGTCGACCGGCTCATCGCGGCCGGGCTCGCCGAGCGGGAGGTCAATCCCGGCAACCGACGGGAGACGGTGCTGCGGCTCACGGACGAGGGCCGCTCGCTGGTCTCGGACGTCTCGGCGGCGCGCAGACGCGAGATCACGGCGATCGTGGAGCGGCTGGCCCCCGAGCAGCGCACGGCGCTCGTGGAGGCCCTCACGGCGTTCACCGAGGCGGGCGGGGAGCGGCCCATGCCGGGCGACGACGGGGAGCCGTACCCGCTGGGCTGGTCGGACACGGCGGCGCCGCTCCACTGAGGCCCCCCGGACGCGCGGCGGACGGGGCGCGTGTCTGACAATGCTTTAGTACGCCGGTGTGCAACCTTCCGGAAATCCTGTGGTGTCATGCTCGGGTGCCCCGGTGTACTCGGCAGCGTGGGAGCAGGCGGCCTGACCGGCAAGGATGGGTAGGACAGCAGACATGGACAAGCAGCAGGAATTCGTCCTCCGGACCCTCGAGGAACGTGACATCCGCTTCGTACGCCTGTGGTTCACCGATGTGCTCGGCTTCCTCAAGTCGGTCGCCGTCGCCCCCGCCGAGCTGGAACAGGCATTCGACGAAGGCATCGGCTTCGACGGCTCGGCCATCGAGGGCTTCGCACGGGTGTACGAGTCGGACATGATCGCCAAGCCCGATCCCGGTACCTTCCAGATCCTGCCGTGGCGGGCGGAGGCCCCGGGCACCGCCCGGATGTTCTGCGACATCCTGATGCCCGACGGCTCGCCGTCCTTCGCGGACCCGCGCTACGTCCTGAAGAGGATGCTCGCCAAGACCTCGGACCTCGGCTTCACCTTCTACACCCACCCCGAGATCGAGTTCTTCCTCCTCAAGGACAAGCCGGTCGACGGCACCCGCCCGACCCCCGCGGACAGCTCCGGCTACTTCGACCACACCCCGCAGAACGTGGGCATGGACTTCCGCCGCCAGGCGATCACCATGCTCGAATCCATGGGCATCTCCGTGGAGTTCAGCCACCACGAGGGCGCTCCCGGCCAGCAGGAGATCGACCTGCGGTACGCCGACGCGCTCTCCACCGCCGACAACATCATGACCTTCCGCCTGGTCATGAAGCAGGTCGCACTGGAGCAGGGCGTCCAGGCGTCCTTCATGCCGAAGCCGTTCAGCGAGTACCCGGGCTCCGGCATGCACACCCACCTCTCCCTCTTCGAGGGAGACCGCAACGCGTTCTACGAGTCCGGCGCCGAGTACCAGCTCTCCAAGGTCGGCCGGTCGTTCATCGCCGGACTGCTCAAGCACGCCGCCGAGATCTCGGCCGTCACCAACCAGTGGGTCAACTCCTACAAGCGCATCTGGGGCGGCTCCACCCGCACGGCGGGCTCGGGCGGCGAGGCCCCCTCCTACATCTGCTGGGGCCACAACAACCGCTCCGCCCTGATCCGCGTCCCGATGTACAAGCCCGGCAAGACCGGCTCCGCGCGGGTGGAGGTCCGCTCCATCGACTCCGGGGCGAACCCCTACCTGACGTACGCGGTGCTCCTCGCCGCCGGCCTGAAGGGCATCGAGGAGGGCTACGAACTGCCGGCGGGCGCCGACGACGACGTGTGGGCGCTGTCCGACGCGGAGCGCCGCGCGATGGGCATCGAGCCGCTGCCGCAGAACCTCGGTGAGGCGATCTCGCTGATGGAGCGGAGTGAACTGGTCGCGGAGACGCTGGGCGAGCACGTCTTCGACTTCTTCCTGCGCAACAAGAAGCGCGAGTGGGAGGAGTACCGCTCCGAGGTCACTGCCTTCGAGCTGAAGAACCTGCTGCCGGTGCTGTAGCCGCAGGGGGTGTCCGCCCGTCAGCGGGCGACCGACATCGCGAACGGCACCGGGCCCCACGCGCGGACCAGGCTCCCCACCAGGAGCGGGAACGCCTCCGGGGCCCGTGCCGTCCGCACCGTCACCCCGGCCGTGCCGGTACGGGAGTCCGCGCGTCGGTCGTACGACGTGGGTCAGCGCAGCAGCAGTTGAAGACCGCCCAGCACCGTCGCGCCGATCACCAGTCGCTCGAAGACCCGTTGGTCGATACGGGCCACGCACAGCTTCCCGACGAGTGCGCCGGGCAGGACGAAGAACACGAGCAGCGCGTCCAGCACGAGTGAGTCGCGGTCGATCAGTCCGAGGCCCGCGCTGAAGGGCACCTTCGTGGTGTTGACGATCAGGAAGAACCACGCGGACGTACCCAGGAAGCCGAGCTTTCGGAAGCCGGCCGACAGCAGGTACATCGACATGACGGGACCGCCCGCGTTGGCGACCATCGTCGTGAACCCGCCGAGCACCCCGTAGAGACGCGCCTTGACGCGGCCCTTGAGCGACGCCGAATCCTGGGGGGTGTCCTCCTCCGGCGCGTAACGGCGCCGCCAGATGGTGACGCCCGCCATCAGCAGGAGGATCGAGCCGATGGAGACGCGTACGGCTTCGTCGTCGGCCCACAGCATGAAGACGGTGCCGACCACCACACCGGCGGCGACGGCCGGGAAGAGCCGCCACAGGGTCGGCCAGTGCGCGTGGCGACGGTAGGTGAGAACGGCGATGGTGTCGCCCACGATGAGGATCGGCAGGAGCACACCGGTCGACTCGCGGGCCGGCAGCACGGCGGCGAACACCGCGAGACTGACGGTGTTGGCACCGCTGACGGCCGTCTTGGAGAAGCCCACGAGCGCGGCAGCGGCGGCGAGCGCGACGAATTCCCACATGCTGATCGTGTCCATGGCGATAACCCATGGTACGACCACGCGTCCAGCCCCCCTCGGGCAAGCCGGACTCCACACCGCCGATGCCGCGCCTCGACCGGAAGACGCGGGGCCGTGCCGTCAGGCGAATTGCCAGCGGGTCTGGCTGTAGGGGGACTTGGCGAAGCAGAAGGCCGCGCGGGGGGTGACCCCGAATACCAGGGCCGGACCGCCCGCGCCCACGAACGCGCCGTCCTTCACGTCGAAGTGCCAGACCGAGCCATACTTCCGCTCGTACATCGCCGCCAGTTCGCGCAGGCGCGCGTCGTCCGTCTCCTGGACCGCCTCGCCCTCGACCACCAGGTCGTGGCCCTCGTTGAGCGCGTTCGTGCCGGTGGTGAGGACGACCTCGGGGTTGTCCTGGAGGTTCATGACCTTCCGCTCCCGCTCGCCCGAGCTGAAGTACAGCGCGTCCCGTGACCAGATCGTCAGCAGCGGGGTGACGTGGGGGCGGCCGTCGGGGCGTACGGTCGAGAGCCAGAAGATCTCGGCCTCCGTCAGCCGGGCCACCGCGTCGGCCCAGTCCTCCGCGGCGGCCGTCGGGTGGCTGTAGCGGTCGTCCAGGTGCGTGCTGGTCGGTTCTCTGTGCGCCATGGCGCGGTCCCTTCGAGAGAGGTCCTGTACGGCGGCGAGCGGGAGTACGCTCACGACCCTTCCGTAAGTGATGACCGTCCGCGACACCAGGACTCAGCGCCCGGCCGGCACACCGGCCCCGGGCGAGTGACGGAGTACTAGGCTCGGGCCCGGATCTTGATCGGACAGACGGAAAGGCCGGATGACGGTGCAGGGACGCAGGAGCAGTACCTTCACCCGTCTGCTCCGGCACGGTTTCACCGACCCCTCCGCCGCCGAGTACCTGCTCGCCGTCCCCGAGATGGCCTCCGTACGCGGGGACTCCGTCCTCCTCGACGCGCTGGGAGCCACCGCCGATCCCGATCTGGCACTGCGCGGCCTCGTCCGGCTCGTCGAGGCGCACGAGAGCGACGACCGCCAGGTCCTGCTGGACACCCTGATCGCCGCGAAGCCCCTGCGGGACAGGCTGCTGGGCGTGCTCGGCGTGTCCGAGGCGCTCGGCGACCACCTGGCCAGGCACCCCGCCGACTGGCGGGTCCTCGTCACGTACGAGTCCGCCGATCTGCACCCCGGCGTCGCCGAGTTCGAGGCCGGGCTCGCCGAGGCGCACGACGTCGACACGCTGCGCATCGCCTACCGCCGCTGTCTGCTCTCCCTGGCCGCCCGCGACGTCTGCGGCACGGCCGACGTCGCGCAGACCGCCTCCGAACTCGCCGACCTCGCGACCGCCACGCTCCGCGCCGCGCTCGCCGTCGCCCGCACCTCCGCCCCCGAGGACGCGGCGCTGTGCCGGCTCGCGGTCGTGGCGCTCGGCAAGTGCGGCGGTCAGGAGCTGAACTACGTCTCCGACGTCGACGTCATCTTCGTCGGCGAGCCCGCCCACACCCTGGTCCACGACCACCACATGGCGGGCGAGGACGCCGGCGACACGCCGAAGACCGAGGCCAAGGCCCTCCAGGCGGCCACCCGGCTCGCCGCCCACATGATGCGGATCTGCTCCGAGACGACCGCCGAGGGGACCATCTGGCCCGTCGACGCGAACCTGCGCCCCGAGGGCCGCAACGGCCCGCTGGTCCGCACCCTCTCCAGCCATCTCGCCTACTACCAGCGCTGGGCCAAGACCTGGGAGTTCCAGGCCCTGCTCAAGGCGCGCGCCGTGGCCGGGGATCTCGCCCTCGGCAGGGACTACGTGGACGCCGTCTCGCCCATGGTCTGGCAGGCCGCAGACCGCGAGAACTTCGTGCCCGACGTACAGAAGATGCGCCGCCGGGTCGTCGACAACATCCCCGTGGGCCAGGTCGACCGTGAGCTGAAGCTCGGCCCCGGCGGGCTGCGGGACGTCGAATTCGCCGTCCAGCTACTCCAGTTGGTGCACGGCCGCAGCGACGCGTCGCTGCGCAGCGGTACCACCCTCGTCGCCCTGCGGGCCCTCGCCGCCGGCGGCTACGTCGGCAGGACCGACGCGGCGCAGCTCGACGAGGCGTACCGCTTCCTGCGTTCCATGGAGCACCACATCCAGCTGTTCCGGCTGCGCCGTACGCATCTGGTGCCCGACGACGAGGCCGATCTGCGCCGGCTCGGACGCACCCTCGGGCTGCGGACCGAACCGGTCGGTGAGCTCAACAGGGCCTGGAAACGGCACGCTTCGATGGTGCGGCGGCTGCACGAGAAGCTCTTCTACCGGCCGCTGCTCGACGCCGTGGCCCAGCTCGCCCCCGGCGAGATCAGGCTCAGTACGAAGGCGGCCGGGCAGCGCCTGGAAGCCCTCGGCTACGCCGACCCGGTGTCCGCGCTGCGGCATCTGGAGGCGCTGTCGTCCGGTGTGAGCCGCAAGGCCGCCATCCAACGCACGCTGCTGCCCGTGCTGTTGGGGTGGTTCGCGGACTCCGCCGACCCGGACGCCGGGCTGCTCGGATTCCGCAAGGTCTCGGACGCCCTCGGCAAGACCCCCTGGTATCTGCGGCTCCTGCGCGACGAGGGAGCGGCCGCCGAGAATCTGGCCCGGGTGCTGTCCGCCGGGCGCCTCGCCCCCGACCTGCTGCTGCGCGCCCCGGAGGCGGTCGCCATCCTCGGCGACCCGAACGGACTGAGACCGCGCGGCCGTGACCATCTGGAGCAGGAGGTGCTGGCCGCCGTCGGACGCGCCGAGACCGCCGAGATCGCCGTCGCCGTCACCCGCGGGGTGCGCCGCCGCGAGCTGTTCCGCACCGCCGCCGCCGACATCATCGGCTCCTACGGCACCGAGGAGAGCCCCGCGGAGGAGGACCCCGGCGCACTCGTCGACCGGGTCGGCAACGCCGTCACCGACCTCAACTCCGCCACCCTGTCGGGTGCGTTGCGCGCCGCCGTGCGCCGGACGTGGGGCGACACCCTGCCCGCCAGGTTCGCGGTCATCGGCATGGGCCGCTTCGGCGGCCATGAGCAGGGATACGGCTCCGACGCGGACGTCCTGTTCGTGTACGAGCCGCGCGAGGGCGTCAGCGACCAGGAGGCGTCACGCGCCGCCAGCACTGTCGTCTCCGAGATGCGCAGACTTCTCCAACTGCCCACGTCCGACCCGCCGTTGATGATCGACGCCGATCTGCGACCGGAGGGCAAGACCGGCCCGCTGGTGCGCACCCTCGCCTCCTACGCCGCCTACTACCGCCGCTGGTCGCTGGGCTGGGAGAGCCAGGCGCTGCTGCGCGCCGAACCGATGGCGGGGGACGTGGAACTGGGCCGCGACTTCATCGAGCTGATCGACCCGCTGCGCTATCCCGACAACGGCCTGAGCGACGCCGCCGTACGGGAGATCCGCCGGCTCAAGGCGCGGATGGAGTCGGAGCGGCTGCCGCGCGGCGCCGACCCCAACCTGCACACCAAACTGGGCCGGGGCGGGCTGTCGGACGTCGAGTGGACGGTACAGCTGATCCAGATGCAGCACGCCTGGGAGGTGCCCGGCCTGCGCACGACCCGTACGCGCGAGGCACTGGCCGCCGCGCACACCGCGGGCCTGATCTGCGAGGAGCACGCCCACATCCTCGACGAGGCGTGGGTGCTGGCGACCCGGGTGCGCAACGGCGTGATGCTCGTGCGCGGCAGGGCGGGCGACACCTTTCCGTCGGACGGCCGGGAACTGGCCGCCATGGGACGGTACTTGGGCTACGGCCCCGGGTCGATGGCGCCCGGCCCCACCCCGTACAACGGCCACACCGGCGACATGATCGACGACTATCTGCGGACCACCCGCCGGGCTCGCGCGGTGATGGACGAGCTGTTCTACGGGGCGGTCTGAGTGGAAGGCTCGCTCCGTGGCGGAGGCCCGTGCGGGCTGGACGGCGCGCGCCGCGGGGACGGCGCGGTCCTGGCGGCCTGTCCGGTCCTGGGGACCTGGGCGGGCGGAGCGGGCTGTGCCGTACGGGCCGCCTGGCCGACGGGATCAGGCGCGGCCGCCGTACCCGGAGTGCCCGGGTGAGTGCCTGGGTGTCGGAGCCGGCGTCGTCGTCCCGGGCGCTCGTCGTCGTCCTCGATCAGCCGCGGCAGCTGGTGCGGGAGCGCCCGGTACCAGACGTAACTGACGCCGAAGCCGAACGCGAGGCAGATTATGCCGCCCACCGCGTCCAGCCAGAAGTGGTTCGCGGTGGCGACGATCACGATCAGCGTGGCAGTCGGGTAGAGCAGTCCGAGGATCTTCACCCAGGGCGTCCTGGCCAGCGCGAAGATGGTCAGCCCGCACCAGAGCGACCAGCCGATGTGCATCGACGGCATCGCCGCGTACTGGTTCGACACGGCCTTGAAGTTGCCCGAGGCCATCGAGCCCCAGGTCTCGTGGACCTGCACCGTGTCGATGAAGTTTTGCCCGTTCATCAACCGGGGCGGCGCGAGCGGATACAGATAGTAACCGACCAGTGCCGCACCTGTAGTCGCGAAGAGGATGAGCCTGCTGGCCGCGTAACGGCCCGGATGGCTGCGGTAGAGCCAGACCAGCACGGCGATCGTGACGATGAAATGGAGCGTCGCGTAGTAGTAGTTCATCGCGACGACAAGCCATGTCACCGAATTCACCGCATGATTGACGCTCTCCTCGAACGCGAGACCCAGCGAACGTTCCACGTCCCAGATCCAGTCCGCGTTGTGCAGGGCCTGGGTCTTCTGCTCGGGCACCGCGTTACGGACCAGTGAGTACGTCCAATAACTCACCGCGATCAGCAGGATTTCGAACCAGAGCCGAGGGTGCCGGGGCGACCTCATCCGGTGCAGCCGACCGGTGCGGGACGCCGGGCCGGACGCGTCGGCCGTCGCACCCGCGGGGGGTGTCGGCGGGGCCGTCGTGCCTTCCGGAATCTTCACGGTCGTTTCACCCATGGAGAGAGAGTCTGCCAGATTTCCGCCCTCGACCGATCATCCCTCGGGTGGGTCCTGAACGCATGTGCTACGCCCTACGGACGAGTCCGCGACCCTTACCCGGCCCCGGTTTCCCTCAGGGACCGCCCCAGGGGGCCCGGCACCGGACCGGAGGCGGTTGAACCGCGTACGACCAGCTCCGGCATGAAGACGAACTCGCTGTGCGGAGCCGGTGTACCACCGATCTCCTCCAGGAGCGTACGGACCGCGGCCTGGCCCATCGACGGCACCGGCTTGCGGATGGTGGTGAGCGGCGGATCGGTGAACGCTATGAGGGGCGAATCGTCGAAACCGACCACGGACACCTCGCGCGGCACGTCCTTGCCGAGCTGTCTGGCGGCGCGGATCGCGCCCAGCGCCATCATGTCGCTCGCGCACACCACCGCCGTGCAGCCGCGCCCGATGAGCGCCGTCGTCGCCGCCTGGCCGCCCTCCAGCGTGTACAGGGAGTGCTCGATCAGCTCCTCCGTCTCCTCGGAGTCCAGCCCCAGCTGCTCAACGATCGTCGCGCGGAAGCCCTCGATCTTGCGCAGGACCGGCACGAAACGCTTGGGTCCGACGGCGAGACCGATCCGGCGGTGGCCCAGCGAGACGAGATGCGTCACGGCCAGCCGCATCGCCGCCCGGTCGTCCGGCGAGATGAACGGCGCGCGGACCTTGGGCGAGAAACCGTCGACGAGGACGAACGGCACACCCTGGGCGCGCAGTTGCTCGTAGCGCTGCATGTCCGCCGAGGTGTCGGCGTGCAGACCGGAGACGAAGATGATGCCGGAGACACCACGGTCGACCAGCATCTCCGTCAGCTCGTCCTCGGTGGAGCCGCCGGGGGTCTGGGTGGCGAGAACGGGTGTGTAGCCCTGGCGCGTCAGTGCCTGGCCGATGACCTGGGCGAGCGCGGGGAAGATCGGGTTCTCCAGCTCGGGCGTGATCAGTCCGACGAGGCCGGCGCTGCGTCGGCGCAGCCGTACGGGGCGCTCGTAGCCGAGGACGTCGAGTGCGGCGAGTACGGATTCGCGGGTGGCCGTGGCAACACCCGGCTTACCGTTCAGTACGCGGCTGACCGTCGCTTCGCTGACCCCCGCCTGGGCTGCGATGTCGGCTAGCCGTGCGGTCATGGGAGTGGACTGTACCGGGCGTCTGCCGGGATTGCCCACCATGAGCCTGAATCAGCCACCGGCACCGACCGGGTGGTGGCACCGGAGGGCTTGCAGCTCCTTGCAGTGCCGGCGTCGGCAAAATCTTGCAAGGCCTTGCGAGACGTCACGCCGGAGTGCGCAATACGTTCACCGAGCCGGTACCGGCCGACACGGACCGTACGTGCCAGCTCCCGGACTCCCCGTCAAGAACCCTTGCGGCAACTGTGAGGACACATGAATGTAACGATCAAGGATGCTTGCAGGAATCTTCCGCAAGCTCTTTCGGCCTTCTTTCATCCTTGTTACCTTCACGTCGACCCGGCGCCGCGACGGAGCGGTACGGCAGTTGAAGGAGTTTCAGATGCGACGTGGCATAACGGCCACCGCCCTGGTCGCGACCCTGGCGCTCGCGGCGACCGCCTGCGGCGGCGGCGACGAGGAGTCCGAGGGCAAGTCGGGCTCGGGCGAGCTCTCGGGAACGGTCACCTGGTGGGACACCTCGACGGTGGGCAGTGAGGACAAGGTCTTCAAGAAGCTCGCCGAGGACTTCGAGGCCAAGCACAAGGGTGTCGACGTCACATACGTCAACGTGCCGTTCGGCGAGGCGCAGAACAAGTTCAAGAACGCCGCGCAGTCCGGCTCCGGCGCCCCCGACGTCATCCGCTCCGAGGTCGCCTGGACGCCCGAGTTCGCCGATCTCGGCTACCTGGCGCCGCTGGACGGCACGCCCGCGCTGAAGGACGAGAAGGACTTCGTGCCGCAGGCCGCCGCCTCCACCAGGTACGACGACAAGACGTACGCCGTCCCGCAGGTCATCGACTCCCTCGGCATCTTCTACAACAAGAAGCTCTTCAAGGACGCCGGGGTCGAAGTCCCCACGACGATCGACGAGTTGAAGACCGTCTCGAAGACCGTCAAGGACAAGACCGGCAAGACCGGGATGTATCTGCGCGGCGACGACGCGTACTGGTTCCTGTCGTTCCTCTACGGCGAGGGCGGCGACCTGGTCGACGCCAAGGACAAGACCGTCACCGTCGACAGCCCGGCCGGCGTCAAGGCCATGGAGGTCGTGAAGGACCTCGTCGACTCCGGCGCCGCCAAGACCGACGCCACCGACGGCTGGGAGAACATGCAGGCCGCCTTCAAGGACGGCGACGTGGCCATGATGATCAACGGCCCGTGGGCGATCGCCGACACCTACGCCGGACCGCAGTTCAAGGACAAGGCCAACCTGGGCGTCGCCCCCGTGCCCGCCGGCTCGGCCGGCCAGGGCGCCCCGCAGGGCGGCCACAACCTCGCCGTCTACGCGGGCTCCAAGAACCTCGACGCCTCCTACGCGTTCATCGAGTACATGTCCTCCGCCGAGTCCCAGGCGAAGATCACCACCGAGCTGAACCTGCTGCCGACCCGCACCTCGGTCTACTCGCGGCCCGAGGTCGCGAAGAACGAGATCGTCGGCTTCTTCAAGCCCGTCGTCGACAAGGCCATCGAGCGCCCCTGGATCCCGGAGACCGGCAGCCTGTTCGCCCCGCTGGTGACCGAGTACACGAAGGTCCTCACCGGCCAGACCACGCCCGAGAAGGGCGTAAAGACCACCGGCGACTCCTACCGCGAGCTGCTCAAGGGCTGGAAGTAGGACTTCGCCGAGAGGAAGGAAGGCAGGCCGGCTGATGGCTGTCCACACCGGCCAGTCGGTGGCGAAGGCCGCGGGTGACTCGGAAGTCGCCCGCGGCCGGAGCCGCGGCACTGGCAAACCCCCCGGCGGGCTGCGGCGTTCGCTCTCGACGCACTGGTACGCCTGGGCCATGGTCGCCCCCGTGGTGGCCGTGATCGGCGTGATCGTCGGATACCCGCTGGTCCGCGGCATCTATCTGTCGCTGACCGACGCCAACGAACGCAATGTCGAGCGGAACATCGGCGTCAACCACCTGCCCGCCACCTACGAGTTCGTCGGTCTCGACAACTACGCCGACGCCCTGACGGGTGATCAGTTCCTCTCCACGCTCGGCTGGACGCTGGTGTGGACCGTCTCCTGCGTCGGTCTCACCTTCGTCCTCGGCCTCACCCTCGCGGGGATCCTCAACCGCCGGATCGCGGGCCGCTCCGTCTACCGGATGATGCTCATCCTGCCGTGGGCGGTCCCGGGCTTCGTCTCCGTCTTCGCCTGGCGCTTCCTCTACAACGAGGACCGCGGCTTCCTCAACAAGCTGCTCGCCGGCGGCGGCATCGACGCCGTGCCGTGGCTCAACGACCCGACCTGGGCGAAGTTCTCGGTCATCGCCGTGAACATCTGGCTCGGTGTGCCGTTCATGCTCGTGGCCCTGCTCGGCGGACTCCAGTCCATTCCGGGGGAGATGTACGAGGCCGCCGAGATGGACGGCGCCGGCCCCTGGCAGCGCTTCCGGCACATCACCATGCCCGGCCTCAGGTCCGTCAGCACGACCGTGATCCTGCTGAGCACCATCTGGACGTTCAACATGTTCCCGGTGATCTTCCTGCTGACCAGAGGCGGGCCCGGCGAGGCCACCCAGATCCTGGTGACCCAGGCGTACAAGTTCTCCTTCGAGATCAGCCCACGCGACTTCGCCCAGTCCTCCACCTGGGGCGTACTGATCCTCGTACTCCTGATGATCTTCGCCGTGGTCTACCAACGAGTCCTCCGCAAGCAGGGAGATACCTGGTGACCGCCGTGACCGGTACGCAAACGAACACGCCGACCGCCCCGCCCGCCGCCCCCGCGCGGCCGACGGCGAAGGTACGGCGCCGCGGCGAGCGTTCCAGGGCCGCGTCCGTCGGCCTGCACGCCACCCTCATCGTGGCGTCCGTCATCGCCGTCTTCCCCGTGCTGTGGGTCCTGCTGACGTCGCTGAAGCCCGCCGCGTACGCCACGACGACGGACTTCTTCAAAGAGACGACGTTCGAGAACTACACCAAGCTGCTGGACGACACGCCGTTCCTCACCTGGTTCGGCAACTCGCTGCTCATCGCCGGATTCACCACCGTGCTCGGTGTGTTCACCGCCGCCACCACCGGCTACGCCGTCAGCCGCTTCCGCTTCCCCGGCAAGCGCGGCCTCATGTGGACCCTGCTGGTCACGCAGATGTTCCCGATGGCGGTCCTCATCGTGCCGCTGTACAACATCATGTCGGACCTGGGACTGCTCAACCAGGCGGCCGGACTGGTGATCACGTACCTCACGATCGCCGTGCCGTTCTGCGCCTGGATGATGAAAGGGTTCTTCGACACCATCCCGCGCGAGATCGACGAGTCGGGCATGGTCGACGGGCTGACACCGTTCGGCACTTTCTGGCGGCTGATCCTGCCGCTCGCCAAGCCGGGTCTGGCGGTGACCGCGTTCTACTCCTTCGTCACCGCCTGGGGCGAGGTGGCGTACGCCTCCGCCTTCATGGTCGGCGACGAGAACCTGACCCTCGCGGGCGGTCTGCAGAAGTTCGTCAACCAGTACGGCGCCCAGTGGGGTCCGATGACAGCGGCGTCCGTGCTCATCGCGATACCCGCGGCGATCGTCTTCCTGTTCGCGCAGCGCCATCTGGTGACCGGTGTCTCCGCCGGGGCCGTCAAGGGCTGACGGAGCGTCAGGCCGATCGTACTTCCGCACCACAGCGACAGTGACAGCGGCGCCGAGGCCGACCAGGATCCCGGCGCCGCTCCCACCCAGACCCCCCAGGGACGACATGACCCAGCACCTCGCTGCCCCTTCCACCGGCACGTCCGACGACGCCCCGGCCCACCGCTCCGGCTGGTGGCAGGACGCGGTGATCTACCAGGTCTATCCGCGCAGCTTCGCCGACTCCAACGGTGACGGCATGGGCGATCTCGAAGGCGTACGGAGCCGGCTGCCGTATCTGCGCGCGCTCGGTGTCGACGCCGTCTGGCTCAGCCCCTTCTACGCCTCACCACAGGCCGACGCGGGCTACGACGTCGCCGACTACCGCGCCATCGACCCCATGTTCGGCTCCCTCCTCGACGCGGACGCGCTGATCCGCGACGCCCACGAGCTGGGCCTGCGCATCATCGTCGACGTGGTGCCCAACCACTCCTCCGACCGGTACGACTGGTTCCGCCGCGCCATCCAGGACGGCCCCGGGTCGGCGCTGCGCGAGCGCTACCACTTCCGCCCCGGCAAGGGCGCGGCCGGCGAACTCCCGCCCAACGACTGGGAGTCCATCTTCGGCGGTCCCGCCTGGACCAGGACGACCAACCCGGACGGCACCCCCGGCGAGTGGTATCTGCATCTGTTCGCCCCCGAGCAGCCCGACTTCAACTGGGACCACCCGGCCGTCGCCGACGAGTTCCGCTCCATCCTGCGGTTCTGGCTCGACATGGGCGTCGACGGCTTCCGCGTCGATGTCGCCCACGGACTCGTCAAGGCCCCGGGGCTGCCGGACATCGGCAGCGGCGGCCAGACCAAGCTCCTCGGCAGCAGTGAATACGGCCTGCCCTTCTTCGACCAGGACGGCGTGCACGAGATCTACCGCAGCTGGCGCACCATCCTCGACGAGTACCCCGGCGACCGGATCGCCGTCGCCGAGGCCTGGACACCCACCGTCGAGCGCACCGCCAACTACGTGCGCCCCGACGAGATGCACCAGGCGTTCAACTTCCAGTATCTGAGCACCTTCTGGGACGCCGCCGCCCTCCGCGACGTCATCGACACCTCGCTCGCCGCGATGCGCCCCGTCGGCGCCCCCACCACCTGGGTGCTCTCCAACCACGACGTCACCCGGCACACCACCCGCTTCGCCCACCCCGTCTCCCTCGGCACCCAGCTCCGGGAGGCCGGTGACCGTGAACTCGGCCTGCGCCGGGCCCGCGCGGCGACGCTGCTGATGCTCGCCCTGCCCGGCTCCGCCTACCTCTACCAGGGCGAGGAGCTGGGCCTGCCCGACGTCACCGACCTCCCCGACGAGGCCAGGCAGGACCCCTCGTACTTCCGCGCCGCCGGCCAGGACGGCTTCCGCGACGGCTGCCGGGTACCGATCCCGTGGACCCGCGAGGGCAGCTCGTACGGCTTCGGCGCCGGCGGCAGCTGGCTGCCGCAGCCGGCCGGCTGGGGCGCGCTGAGCGTCGAGGCGCAGACCGGGGTGGAGGGCTCCAGCCTGGAGCTCTACCGGTCGGCCATCGCCGCGCGGCGCGCGCACCCCGGGCTCGGCGCCGGGGGGTCGGTCGACTGGCAGGACTCGCCGGAAGGCGTGCTCGTCTTCGCCCGCCCCGGCTTCCTCTGCACGGTCAACACGACCGGCGCGCCGGTCCGGATCCCCGTGCGCGGGCGCCCCCTGCTGGCCAGCGGTCCCGGCACCGTCACCTTCGACGGCACCGGTCCCGGCGCCGTCGAGGCCGAGCTGCCCGCCGACACCACGGTGTGGTGGACGGTGTGACGCTGCCCCTCCCCAAGTCGGCAGCCGGTACGCCACGGCTCTCCGACATCGCGGGACAGGCATCGGTCAGCGAGGCGACGGTCAGCCGGGTGCTCAACGGCAAGCCGGGCGTCGCCGACACCACACGCCAACGGGTGCTCGCCGCGCTCGACATCCTCGGGTACGAGCGTCCCGTACGGCTGCGGCAGCGCAGCGCCGGGCTGATCGGGCTGGTGACCCCGGAGCTGATCAACCCGATCTTCCCGGCGTTCGCCCAGGCCGTCGAACAGGTCCTGGCCGGGCACGGCTACACCCCGGTCCTCTGCACCCAACTGCCGGGCGGGGCCACGGAGGACGAGCTGGTCGAGCAGCTCGTGGAGCGCGGCGTCGGCGGTATCGTCTTCCTGTCGGGGCTGCACGCGGACACCTCGGCCGACCCCTCGCGCTACGCCGAACTCATCGACCGCGGTGTGCCGTTCGTCATGATCAACGGCTGCAACGACCGGGTCAGCGCGCCGTTCGTGTCCCTGGACGACCGGGCGGCCATGCGAATGGCCGTCGGGCATCTGGCCGATCTGGGGCACCGGCGGATCGGCCTGGCGACGGGACCCCTGCGCTACGTGCCGTCGGCGCGCAAGCGTGAGGGCTTCGTCGACGCGCTGGCCCGCACACTGGGGCTGGCGCGCGAGGAGGCCGAGGAGTGGGTGTGCTGCACGCTGTTCAGCGTGGAGGGCGGCCAGGTCGCGGCAGGCGCCCTGCTCGACCGGGGCTGCACGGGCATCGTCTGCGCCAGCGACATGATGGCGCTCGGGGTGGTGCGGGCCGCCCGCGAACGCGGGCTGCGCGTCCCGCAGGACGTGTCGGTGGTGGGTTTCGACGACTCGCAGCTGATCGCCTTCACCGACCCGCCGCTCACGACGGTCCGTCAGCCCGTCCACGCGATGGCGGGGGCGGCGGTGAGCGCCCTGCTGGAGGAGATCGGCGGAAGTCCCGTGCAGCGTACGGAGTACGTGTTCCAGCCGGAGCTGGTCGTACGGGGGTCGACGGCGGGCGCTCGGACCGCCTGAGGTGTGCGGTGTGCCGTACGGGGGTCGGCACACCGCAACATCTTGCGGAAGTTCTTGCGCGTCAACGACACCGATATTTCCCCGGGGTTACCCAGTGGTGTCCAGAGGGTTGACCGGGCGGGGCGGGCCTCGTACGGTCTGCTCGCGGCAAGCTTTGCTTTCTTGCAGCAAGAACATTCAGGAGCCTTGAGGGCGGGGCGCGTTGCCTTGCGAGGTCTCTGCCCGATCCCCGCACCTCCCCCCACGCAGGAGGAAACATGGCCCGCAGAGCTCCCGCCCTCGCGCTCGCCCTCGTGGCAGGCGCGGCGGCCCTCGTCGCACCCGGCAGCCCCGCCCAGGCGGCGCCCCCCGGCGAGAAGGACGTCACCGCCGTCCTGTTCGAGTGGCGGTTCGACTCGGTCGCCCGAGCCTGTACCGACAGCCTCGGCCCCGACGGATACGGCTACGTCCAGGTCTCCCCGCCCCAGGAGCACATCCAGGGCGGCCAGTGGTGGACCTCGTACCAGCCGGTCAGCTACAAGATCGCCGGGCGCCTCGGCGACCGCGCCGCCTTCCAGAACATGGTCAACACCTGCCACGCCGCCGGGGTGAAGGTCATGGCCGACACCGTCATCAACCACATGTCGGCCGGGTCGGGCACCGGCACCGGAGGCACCTCGTACGCCAAGTACGAGTACCCCGGCATCTATTCGGGCGCCGACATGGACGACTGCCGCTCGCAGATCAGCAACTACGGCGACCGGGGCAACGTCCAGAACTGCGAACTCGTCGGCCTCGCCGACCTCGACACCGGCGAGGACTACGTACGCGGCCGGATCGCCGCCTACCTGAACGACCTGCGCTCGCTCGGCGTGGACGGCTTCCGGATCGACGCCGCCAAGCACATGCCGGCCGCCGACCTCGCCAACATCAAGTCACGGCTGACCGATCCGAATGTGTACTGGAAGCAGGAGGCCATCTACGGCGGCGGCGAGGCCGTGTCGCCGGCTGAGTACCTGGGCACCGGAGACGTACAGGAATTCCGCTACGGCCGAAGCCTCAAGCAGGTCTTCCTGAATGAGAACCTGGCCCATCTGAAGAACTTCGGCGAGGGCTGGGGCTTCATGCAGAGCGGCAAGTCCGCCGTTTTCGTGGACAACCACGACACCGAGCGCGGCGGCGACACGCTCAATTACAAGAACGGCGCCGCCTACACGCTGGCGAACGTCTTCATGCTGGCCTACCCGTACGGCTCGCCCGACGTGCACTCCGGCTACGAGTTCAGCGACCATGACGCCGGACCGCCGGGCGGCGGCACGGTGAACGCCTGTTACTCCGACGGCTGGAAGTGCCAGCACGACTGGCGCGAGATCTCCTCCATGGTCGGTTTCCGCAACGCGGCGCGCGGCCAGGCGGTCACCGACTGGTGGGACAACGGCGGCGACCAGATCGCCTTCGGGCGCGGCTCCAAGGCGTACGTCGCCATCAACTACACCGGCTCCTCGCTCAGCCGCACCTTCCAGACGTCGCTGCCCGCCGGTGACTACTGCGACGTGCAGAGCGGCAACGGCGTCACCGTGAACGGCTCGGGCCAGTTCACCGCGACCCTCGGCGCCAACACGGCGGTCGCCCTGCACGCCGGGGCCCGCACCTGCGGCGGGGGCGGCAACCCGGGGCCCGGCACGTCCGGAGTGACGTTCGGCGTCAACGCGACGACCCAGCTCGGGCAGAACATCTACGTCACGGGCGACCGGGCCGAACTCGGCAACTGGAACACCGGGACCGCGCTCAAGCTCGACCCGGCGGCCTACCCCGTGTGGAAGCTCAATGTGCCGCTGCCCGCCGGTACGGCCTTCGCCTACAAGTACCTCCGCAAGGACGCGGGCGGCAACGTGACCTGGGAGAGCGGAGCCAACCGTACGGCCACCGTGCCGTCCGCCACCTCCGGCGGGCTGACGCTGAACGACACCTGGCGCAACTGACCCGTACCTGAACCGCCCCTGAGCCCCCCGCACCATCCGGCCGGTCCGGCGACGCGCACCCGACCCCACCGCACCACGCGCCGTCGCCGGGCCGGCCCTCCCGTACGTACCCCGAGGAGATCCCGCGTGATACGCCCGCCCCTGCCCGCGTTCCCGCGCAGAACGGCCGTCGCCGTCGTGGCCGCGGCCCTCTGCGCGGCCCTGGTGCCCGCGCTGCCGGCCGTCGCCGCCCGCGCCCCGGCGCCGCCGTCGGACGCCCGGCTCGCCGGGGAACCGGCCCGCCACGATCTGACGCGGGAGCAGTTCTACTTCGTGCTGCCCGACCGCTTCGCCAACGGCGACCGGTCCAACGACCGCGGCGGGCTGACCGGTTCGCGTACGCAGACCGGCTACGACCCCGCCGACAAGGGCTTCTACCAGGGCGGCGACCTCAAGGGGATCACCGACCGGCTCGACTACATCAAGGGCCTCGGCACCACCGCCATCTGGATGGCGCCGATCTTCAAGAACAAGCCGGTGCAGGGCACGGGCGACGACGTCTCGGCCGGCTACCACGGCTACTGGATCACCGACTTCACCCAGGTCGATCCGCACTTCGGCACCAACGCCGAGCTGGCGAAGCTCATCGACAAGGCCCACGACAAGGGCATGAAGGTCTTCTTCGACGTCATCACCAACCACACCGCCGACACCGTCGACTACGCGGAGAAGAAGTACGGCTACCGCCCCAAGGGCGCCCATCCCTACCTCGACAAGGACGGCCGCCCCTTCGACGACCGCGAGGGCGTCGGCCGGGTCGACGCCGACGCGTTCCCGTACACACCGGCGCCGAAGGCGGGCGAGAAGAAGGTCCCGTCCTGGCTCAACGACCCGACGATGTACCACAATCGAGGCGATTCGACCTTCGCCGGGGAGAGCTCGGAGTACGGCGACTTCGCCGGACTCGACGACCTGTGGACCGAACGGCCCGAGGTCGTCGACGGCATGGCGGAGATCTACCAGAAGTGGGTCCGGGACTTCGACATCGACGGCTTCCGCATCGACACCGTCAAACACGTCGATCTGGAGTTCTGGACCGAGTGGGCCACCGCGCTCGACGCCTACGCGGCGAAGCGGGGCCGGGACGACTTCTTCATGTTCGGCGAGGTCTACTCCGCCGACACCGCCGTCACCTCGCCGTACGTGACGCGCGGGCGGCTCGACTCCACGCTCGACTTCCCCCTCCAGGACGCGGCGCGGGCCTACGCCTCGCAGGGCGCGTCCGCCGAGCGGCTCGCGAAGGTCTTCGGCGAGGACTACCGCTACACCACCGACAAGGCGAACGCCTACGAGCAGGTGTCGTTCCTCGGCAACCACGACATGGGCCGCATCGGCACCTTCCTCAAGCAGGACAACCCCGCGGCCGGTGACGCCGAGCTGGTGAAGCGCGCCCGCCTCGCCAACGAGCTGATGTTCTTCTCGCGCGGCAACCCGGTGATCTACTACGGCGACGAGCAGGGCTTCACCGGCCCCGGCGGCGACAAGGACGCCCGCCAGAGCCTCTTCGCCTCCACGACCCCCGACTATCTGGACGACGACCAGCTCGGCACCGACCGGACGCACGCCTCCGACGCGTACGACCCCGCGCACCCGATCTACCGGTCCATCGCCGAACTGTCGAAGCTCACCGAGCGGCACCCGGCGCTGCGCGACGGCGTGCAGACCGAGCGGTACGCGGCGGACTCCGTGTACGCCTTCTCCCGCACCGACGCGACGAAGCGGGACGAGTACGTGGTCGCCGTGAACAACGCCGCGACACCGAAGACGGTGAAGGTGCCGACCGGGTCGGCCGGCACCGACTTCCGTACCCTGTACGGGGGTTCGCGGGCGGGCGGGACCGTACGCAGCGGCGCCGACGCCAAGATCGAGGTCACCGTCCCGGCCCTGTCGTCGCTCGTCCTGCTGGCCGCCGAACCGCTCGCGCCGCCCGCCGCCAATCCGTCGGTCACCCTGACCGCCCCGGCCGCCGGAGCCACCGGCACCGTGGAGATCGGCGCGGACGTCGACGGCGGACAGCTCAACCGCGTCGTCTTCGCCGCCCAGGTCGGCAACGGGAAGTGGCGCACCCTCGGCAGCGCCGACCACGCCCCGTACAGGGTCACCCAGCATCTGGACGCCGACGTGGCCGCCGGAACACCCCTGCGCTACAAGGCCGTCGTGGCCGACAGCCGGGGCCGTACCGCATCGGACCTCGCCTCCTCGACCGCCGGGCAGGCGCCCGCGCCCGAGCCGCCCACGGCCGTCGAGCGCGAGCACGCGATCGTGCACTACCGCCGCGCCGACGGGAAGTACGACGGCTGGCAGCTCAAGTCCGGTGACACGACGGCCGAGTTCACCGGGCGCGACGCGTACGGCGCGTTCGCGTGGGTCGACGTCACCGAGGGCGCGTCGGCCGTCCCGTACACCGTCGTCAAGGACGGGACGGAGGACGGCCCCGAGCGCACCGTCGACCTGGCCAGGACCGGCGAGGTCTGGATCGAGCAGGGGGAGACCGGCCAGAGCGAGAGCGCCCCCGACGGCGCCTACCCGCCGCAGGACAGGACCAAGGCCGTCCTGCACTACCAGCGCGCCGACGGCGACTACGACGGCTGGGGCCTGCACACCTGGACCGGCGCCAAGGACCCGACCGACTGGGCGAAGCCGCTGCTGCCGGTGAAGGAGGACGCGTACGGGGTGACGTACGAGGTGCCGCTCGCCGAGGGCGCCACGTCGCTGAGCTACATCCTGCACAAGGGCGACGAGAAGGACCTGCCGTCCGACCAGTCGCTGGACCTGTCGACGTACGGCAACGAGGTCTGGATGCTCGGAGGCCGGCCGAAGTATCTGCTGCCGACCGCCGGCGCCGTACCCACGCCGGATCTCGGCAAGGCCGAGGCGCAGTGGATCGACCGCGACACCGTCGTCTGGAAGGTGAGGGCCACCGAGGCCACCAGCCAGCAGCTCGTGTACGCACCGGACGGCGGCATCACCGTCGAGAACGGCGCGCTGTCCGAGGAGGGGCAGTGGCTGCGGCTCGCTCCGGGGACGCTGACCGACGCGCAGAAGGCCAAGTACCCCCATCTGAAGGACTATCCGGCCTTCACCGTCGACCCGCGTGACCGGGACAGGGTGAAGGAGTCGCTGCGCGGCCAGATCGTCGCCACGCAGCGGGCCGCGAACGGCGCGCTGCTGGACGCGACCGGCGTACAGATCCCCGGCGTGCTCGACGACCTGTACGCCGCCTCCGCGACGCGAGCCTCGCTCGGGCCCGTCTTCAGGAGCGGCCGCCCCACCCTGTCGGTGTGGGCGCCGACGGCCAAGCGGGTGGCGCTGGAGCTCGACGGGAAGCGCGTGCCGATGCGGCGCGACGACCGCAGCGGTGTGTGGTCCGTGGAGGGCGGCCGTAGCTGGGCGGGCAAGCCGTACCGGTACGTGGTCGACGTGTGGGCGCCGAGCGTGCGGAAGGTCGTCACCAACAAGGTCACCGACCCCTACTCGACCGCCCTGACCACCGACTCGGCGCGCAGCCTCGCCGTCGATCTCGGCGATGCGAAGCTCGCGCCCAAGGGCTGGGCGGCGCTGAAGAAGCCGGCGGCCGTCCCGATGCGCGACGCGCAGATCCAGGAACTGCATGTCCGCGACTTCTCGATCGCGGACCGCACCTCGGACCACCCCGGCCGCTATCTCGCCTTCACCGACACCGGGTCGAAGGGCATGAAGCACCTCGCCGAACTGGCCGACGCGGGGACCAGTTACGTTCATCTGCTGCCCGCCTTCGACATCGGCACCATCCCGGAGACCCCCTCCGACCAGCAGGAACCGGCCTGCGACCTGGCCGTGTACGCCCCCGACTCCGACGAGCAGCAGGCGTGCGTCGCGAAGGCGGCGGCGAAGGACGGCTTCAACTGGGGCTACGACCCGCTGCACTACACGGTGCCCGAGGGCTCGTACGCCAGTGACCCCGAAGGCACCAGGCGCACCGTGGAGTTCCGGCGGATGGTGCAGGGGCTCAACTCCACCGGCCTGCGGACGGTGATGGACGTCGTCTACAACCACACCGTGGCGAGCGGCCAGGACCCCAAGTCCGTACTCGACCGGATCGTGCCCGGCTACTACCAGCGGCTGCTCGACGACGGCACGGTGGCGACCTCCACCTGCTGCGCCAACACCGCGCCCGAGAACGCCATGATGGGCAAGATCGTGGTGGACTCGCTCGTCACCTGGGCGAAGGAGTACAAGGTCGACGGCTTCCGCTTCGACCTGATGGGGCATCACCCCAAGGCCAACATCCTCGCCGTGCGCGAGGCGTTGGACGCGCTGACCGTCGCCAAGGACGGGGTCGACGGGAAGTCGGTCATCCTCTACGGCGAGGGCTGGGACTTCGGCGAGATCGCCGACGACGCGCGCTTCGTCCAGGCCACGCAGAAGAACATGGCCGGCACCGGGATCGCGACCTTCTCCGACCGGGCGCGCGACGCGGTACGCGGCGGCGGCCCCTTCGACGAGGACCCCGGGGTCCAGGGGTTCGCCTCCGGACTCTTCACCGATCCCAACTCCTCGGCGGCGAACGGCACTGCGGCCGAACAGCGGGCCAGGCTGCTGCACTACCAGGACCTGATCAAGGTCGGACTCACCGGCAATCTCGCCGGCTACTCCTTCACCGACAGCGCGGGCCGCACCGTCAAGGGCTCCGAGGTCGACTACAACGGCGCCGCCGCCGGATACGCCGCCGCGCCCGGTGAGGCGCTGGCCTACTCGGACGCGCACGACAACGAAAGCCTCTACGACACCCTGGCCTTCAAGCTCCCGCGCACCACACCGGCCGCCGACCGGGCCAGGGCGCAGGTGCTCGCCATGGCGACGGCGGCGCTCACGCAAGGGCCCTCGCTCTCGCAGGCCGGGACGGACCTGCTCCGTTCCAAGTCGCTGGACCGCAATTCGTACGACAGCGGCGACTGGTTCAACGCGATCAACTGGGACTGCCGGGACGGCAACGGCTTCGGGCGCGGCCTGCCGCCCGCCGCCGACAACGAGTCCAAGTGGCCCTACGCCAAGCCGCTGTTGGGGACGCCCGGCATCACTCCCGGCTGCACGGAGATCTCCGGCGCCTCGGCCGCGTACCAAGATCTGCTGAGGATCCGCACCACGGAGGCGGCCTTCCGGCTCCCCACCACCGGCGCGGTCCAGTCGGCGCTGTCCTTCCCGCTCTCCGGGCCCGACGAGACGCCGGGCGTCATCACGATGCGTCTGGGGGCGCTGGTGGTGGTCTTCAACGCCACACCGGACACGACGCGGCAGCGGGTCGAAGGGCTCGCCGGCCGGGCGTACGGGCTGCATCCGGTACAGGCGGGCGGTGCCGATGCCACGGTCAAGAAGGCGGCGTACGAGGTGAGTTCGGGCACCTTCGAGGTGCCGGGGCGGACGGTGGCGGTCTTCCGGGCCGGCTGAGACTCCTGTGGGCCTCCGACCTGCCGTCGGCGGGCCGGAGGCAGCCGTTCCCGTCAACGCGTCTTCCATGCACGCGAGTTGCCCGAACTTGTTGCGGGCCCGGCAGGGCGTGAACCCCGGCGGACGGGTAATCCGGTAGGCATGACGTCCACCGACGTGAAACCAGAACCCGAACAGAGTCAGGGCAGGACGCGCGGGTCTCGTGGGTCGAGAGTGCCCTGGTGGATCAAGCTGCCCGCCGGGCTCGTGGTGCTTGTCGTGCTGCTCGGGATCGGCAGCAGGCTCGATCTGGTCCCGGGATTCGACGACGTGTTCGGAGAGAAGACGGAGGACCGCACCGGGCCGACCCTTCTCAAGTCCATCCAGGACCTCAGCCGCTACCAGGCGGCGTCCGGGAACTTCCAGGTGGTGGTGGATCTGGAGAAGGACGCCAAGTTCCTCCCCGACACCATCAAGGGGAGCCGCACGCTCTACGTGGGCGCCGGCAGCGTGGGGTCGTACGTGGACCTCGGCGGGATCGGCGACGAGAACGTCAAGGTCAACAAGGAGCGCACCACCGCGACACTGCGGCTGCCGCACGCCCAGCTCGGCAAGGCCACGCTGGACGCCGACCGGTCGTACGCCGTCTCCAAGCAGCGCGGGCTGCTCGACCGGCTCGGTGACTTCTTCTCCGACAATCCGGCAGACGAGCGCGCCGTCAACAAACTCGCCGCCCAGCACATCCAGAACGCGGCGAAGGACAGCGGACTGACGGAGCGGGCCGAGAAGAACACCACCAGCATGCTGCAAGGTCTGCTCACTTCCCTCGGCTTCAAGGAAGTGACGGTGGTGTACGGGTCCGCGGGCTGACCCGTCCTAGGCGGTGCGCGCGGCGGGCAGCGGCGTAGCCGCCGTCCGAGCTGTCGGCAGGTCGGACGCCAGGCCCGTCAGACGGGTCACCAGATCGCCGAACGGGCCGCCCGGCGGCTCGTCGGCGAGGACCGGCAGCAGAATTCGCGCCATCTCGTCGTCGTACGCCGCGCTGACCGCCGCCAGCGCGGCGAAGTCGTGCACGAGCTGCAATTCCAGTTCACCGCGCGGGATCCGGCGGCCGTCCAGCCACAGCAGCGCCGTCGACTCGGCGAGCGAGACCCAGGAGCGCACGACCAGTTCCAGCCGGGGCGGCGGGGACTGGATGGAGAGGTGGGAGAGGATCTGCTCGTACGCGGCCTGCCGCACCTCGTCGATCATGGCGTTGGCGGTGGACGAACCCACGGCGGGACCGCCGCGCATCAGCGCGAAGAAGCCGGGGCCGTGTTCGTCCACGAAGTCGAAGAAGCGCGCCATGACGCGCAGCAGCCGGGCGCCGAGCGGGCCTTCGCGCGGCTCGACGAAGCGCTCGGCCAACTCGTCGGCGGCCCGCCGCAAGGCTGCCTCGTACAGCGACTGCTTGCCCGGGAAGTAGTGGTAGACGAGCGGCCGGGAGATGCCGGCGGCCGCCGCGATCTCGTCGATGGAGACGTGATCGGGCGAGCGGTGGCTGAACAGTTCCAGCGCGACACCGATCAGTTGCTGGCGTCGCTCTTCGACGCCCATTCTGCGTCGGACCCCGGTCGTCATATGAACAGCCTAACCGTCGGTGGCTGAAGCCTGTCGGTTACGCTCGCCGACCATGAACGCATCTGACCAGGAGAAGGTCACCGAAACGCCGGAATCGGAGCCGGAGTCCGGGGCCACGGGGGAGACGGTTGGAGAGGGGGCGGGTGAGGCTGTAGGGGAGCCGGAAGCCTCGGAGCGCCCGGGGGCGGACGTCCATCCGGTCGCCGAGTCGGGAGCCGGCGACCCGCAGGAGGGCGACCACGACGACGGCGTTCAGGAGGACGGCGACCATGACGAGGGCGACTACGACGACGGCGCTCTCACCCCGCGCCAGGCCCGCCGCCTCCGCGTCGCCGTCGCCTCGGTCCTGCTGGTCGCCATGGCCGCGCTGTTGGCCGTACGGCTCGCCAACCGCAGCTCCGTCCTCGGCGTCGGCCTCTACGGGTTCGCCATGATCCTCTGCGGCGTCGTCATCGAACTCAGCAGGCACGGCCGCACCCGGCTGGCCACCTGGCTGCTCGGCGCCGGTCTCGTCGCCACGCTGGCCACCGACTGGCTGCTCCTGCCCTGAACCGCGCACCCGGCCCTCACCGCAGCGCGCCCACGCGTCTGCCGTCGGCCAGCAGCCCGTCCAGCTCCGCCCGGTCACCGGGCTTCGCCCGGACCGCGAGCACCCGGCCCCGTACGTCGCCCGTGACACCCCCCGTCGTACGCACGGACCGGAACTGCTCGCTGCCGGCGGCCAGTACGTACCACCGGCCACCGCGCGACTTCCACAGCACACCCGCGAGCACGGAGGGCTCGCGCGACCCGCACGCCGACGAGTTCGAAGCCCGCGCCGCGACCGCCCCCGGCGGCGGCGTCCCGGCCTTCGCCGTCGGCGGCTGGAACTGCGCCAGGACTCTGTTCTCCGTGCCCCGCCACGTCTCCGCGCGGGTGCACACCCACTTCGCGCCGCCGTTGGACTCGGGCAGGCTCTGGCTCGCGTACTGCCAGGAGTTCACCGTCCGCACGCCGTGCGAGCGCACGGAGGGGAGCAGACACGCCGTGCGCGCCCAGGCGGCCCGCGCCGTGCTTCCCGACACATCGACGGGCGCCGACGGGGGGCCGGACGTGAGCCGCGCGGGCGTGAGTTCGCCGAGGTCGGACAGCAGCCGTACGGCGCCCGGGTCCTTCTCGGTCACCTCCAGCACGTCCCACGCCCCGCACTCGGGTTTCTCGCCGGCCGTCGGGACGGGATCCGTCACCCCGTCCGCGCCGCGCCGAAGCGGTCGCGCGTCACCCGTCGGGTCGAGCAGATCGCGCACGGACGTCCCCTTCACCCAGGGCGCGGTCAGATAACGCACGTTGCCGTCCGTGCGCGCGGCGACCAGGGCGTACGTGCTCGGGGCCGCGCCGGGGGCGGTGTCGGCCGCCGCCCCGTCGACCCGGGCGAAGTCGAGTGCCACGGGCCCGGTGCCGGTGCGGGGTTCCGCGTACCGGGCGATCCGCAGGCCGTCGTACAGCAGCACCACCCGTGCCTGGCCGACCTCGCCCGCGTACAGCAACTGCGCCGGTCCCATCGGCGGCCCCACGGGCGTGGCCGGTGTCGACGAGACGCGTACCGACGTACCCGGTCTGGCCCAGACAGCAAGCGCCCGGCGCAGCAGCGGCCGGTCGTCGGCGAGCGTGCCGCGGGTGGGCCACACGGAGAAGTCGGTCCGCGCGGAGGCCCGCCACGCGTCCTGCGGGACGCGCCGCACCTTCGCCGGGTCCAGGGCCGCCTCGGCGGCCGAGTTGCGGGTGTACGACGGG
This sequence comes from Streptomyces sp. NPDC051217, assembly GCF_044455465.1. Taxonomy (NCBI): domain Bacteria; kingdom Bacillati; phylum Actinomycetota; class Actinomycetes; order Kitasatosporales; family Streptomycetaceae; genus Streptomyces; species Streptomyces sp. NPDC051217. Next base: position 47,442 of record NZ_JBITEV010000003.1, on the reverse strand, counting down.
GCGGCCGCGCCGTTCGCGCCCCAGCCGTCGCCGGGCAGCCCGAGCAGCGCGCCGCAGACGGCCACGGCTGCGACCCCCGCGACCGCCGCGCGCGTGTGCTGGCGACGGCGCAGCAGATCGGTGGGGCGGGCCTGGAGCGAACAGGGGTCGTACTCGGGGGACTCCAGCAGCGCCACGCCCTCCGTACCGATGCCGTCGGCCTCCGCCAGCGCCGCGTGCGGATCGTCCACCCCGGAGACGGCGAGCAGCCGGTGTACGTCCGGGTCGGCCAGCCTTTCCAGCCCCCTCAGTACGAAGGCGGCCCTGGCGCCGCCGGAGAGGGCCGACAGGCGGCGGTCGAGGGCGAGCTCATCGGCGCCGCCGGAGCGTGGGAACAGCCGCAGCCCCCACACGTGCGGCAGCAACGGCGGCAGTTGGGCGCGCCGGGGCCACGCCGCACGGCGCAGTGGCCGCCCGGCGTCGAGCGCCTGCCGCAGCACCCGGGAGCGTACGTAGGCGTATCCGTTGTCGGGCGTGGCAGCCGTGCGGTTGCGCGGCAGCGACCGCTGGACGACGGCGTGCGCGGTCAGCACCCGGCGGTTCCGCCCAAGGGCGGGAGGCAGTACGAGATAGGCGATCCGGACCAGCCGCGGGTAGTGCTCGACGAGGGCCGCCTCGGCCTGTTCCACGTCGATGGGCGCGGGGGCGGGACCGGGCGGAGTGGGGGCGGCGGCGGAGGCCGTGGCGGCGTCGGGTGGAGGCACATTCAGCAGAACGAGCGATCCGTCGGATGGTCACCCCGAACGCCCGCAACTCCCTTGCCGGGCGGGGGAATTCGGGGTGCTACTTGCCCCCCGCACTCCCGCCCGAGACCGCCCACTCGCCGAACTCCACCGTTCCCCGCAGCCCGCTGCTCCCGTTCGTCGCGCTCATGAACAGGCCCACGTCCTGGACCCCGGCCGCGCCCGGTACCGGCACCGTGGCGACCGTGCGCCAGGTCGTCCCGGCATCCGTCGAGCACGAACCCGTGAACCGGCCCGCCGACCGCGTCAGTCGCAGCAGCACCGGTGCGGTGACGCCGGTGACGCGCTGGTAGGTGTCCAGCGTGCCGTCGCCCGTCGTGTCGTACGAGAGCACCACCCCGTTCGACGGCGTCACCGCCAGATTGACGATGCCCGGGGAGCCGGCCGTCGCGAGGCTGTCGCGGACGATGATGCCCGCGCGGGCCCACGCACCCGTGTTCTCCTGCGAGTCCACCCGCAGCGTCACGCTCACACCGTCCCCGAACGCGCCTCCTACGAAGGCCGTGCCGAACTGCGCCGTCGCCCGCCACAGGTCCTGGCCGCCGCCGTTGATCGCGAAGCGGTCGCCGAGCTGTCCGAAGACCGCCCCGTTGTTGCTGTACGTGCGCCAGCCCGCGGCCGGCGGCCCGGCGACGTACACCGCGCCCCGCTGGACGGTCCGCACGCGCTCCTCGCCGCTCGGACCGTACTCCAGCGCCAGTTCGTACGGCAGCGGGCGCAGAGGCACTGTGAGCGGTTCGGCGGGGGCCGTCACCGACCAGGAGACGGATCCGGTGCCCGCCGGGCCGACGGCGGAGAGCCGGGTCGGGCCGTCCGGGCGGGCGTCCGGGCCGGTCAGGGCGAAGTCGACAGGGCCCGTGCCGCGCAGGCCGTTGGCGTTCTTGAAGTCCGCCTTCACCGTGCCCGTACTGCCCGGTGCGAAGGCGACCGGGTCGGCCGTGACGGTGACGGCGCCCTGGTACGGGGCGGTCGCCAGAGTGTCCCGTACGCGCAGCGCCGTCCGGTACGCGTCCCCCGTCGCACGCACCGGATAGCTCCCGCGCTCCCGGGTCCACGCCTCCTCGTCCACGTACCAGTCCCAGTCGTCGACGGGCTTTGGCTCCCGCCCGGCGGCCAGCGCGTCGGTCAGCTCGTCCAGATAGGCCCCCCACTGCGGCAGATGGACGTCGGCGAGCAGGCCCTGCCAGTCGCGGTTGGCGTAGTTGCTCAAGTGCCCGGCCGCCGACCGGTCCGCCCACGTGGTGATCAGCGTGCGCGCCGTCCACTCCAGCGTCACGGCCTCCGCCGGGCTGGTCGCCAGCCGTTTGGCGTCCTCCAGCCACGGCCCGAGCAGGAACGAGCGGTGGCACCCCACCATCGTGTCGCTCAGCCGCATCAGCTTCAGCCACAGCGCGGCCAGCGCGCGGAAGGTCGCGGCGTCGCCTCCTTGGAAGGCTCCGCGCAACTGCGGCAGCAGCAGCCGGGAGCGGTTGGCGAGCGCCTGCCGGGCCAGCTCCGTCACATCGTGCCGGTACGCGTCCGAGCCGCGCAGCTCCGCCCGTACGTCGAGCAGCGAGCCGAAGGCCTTGTCGAACTCGGCGGTGTCGAAGGCTGTTCCTACGGAGGAGGTGAGGGAGGGGCGGCGCGAGAAGAGGGAGTCGACGGGGCGGCCGTCGGTGGTCGTCAGCCGGTACGCGGTCGACGCGAGCACGCCGAGAGCGTCCCGCGCGGCGCTGTCCTCACCGCCGTAGCGCAGATCGGCGTACGACCGGAACCAGCTCGCGCGGTCCACCGCATCCTGTCGCCACGCCAGTTCGCTGAACAGCTCGAACGCGGCCGGGTCGCGCTCGGCGGCCTCCGGCATGTACGCCGTCCCGACGAGCGCGCTGCCCGGCTTGTCGCGCCAGGCCGTGAACCGCTCCGTCCAGCGGTCGGAGTTGGCGCCCAGGGTGGTGCGCCCGCCGAAGTTCGGGATGGTGCCGAAGGCGTACGGCGTACCGCCCCAGTCCCGCTCGCGGTCGGTCACCGAGTCCAGGTCGGACAGGCCGTCGACGATCAGCACGCGGTCGGTGTCGATGGCGTCGAGCAGGGCCGGCACGGGGTTGGTCTGCCAGCCGAGGATCACCCATGTCGCGTCGGGGCGTGCCTTGTGGAGCGACGTCTCGACCGCGCGGGCCGCGTCCGGCACCGGTACGTCACCGGCGTTGCCGCCCTCGTGCAGCAGATCCATCTTGAAATGGTCCACCTCGCCGAAGAGATCGCTCTGGTGCCGGTAGAAGGCGGCGGCGACATCGGCGAAGACGGGAGTGCGCGGGTCGAGCCAGTCGGGGCGCGGCAGCCCGTTCCACATGCCCTGCGGCACGGTCCTGGCGCCCGGGTTGCGGGCGGCGAAGCCGTCGGGGACGGTGCCGAAGTAGCCGGGGAGCACAGGGGCCATGCCCAGCTCGCGCATCCGGTCGGTGATCCGCCGGCCGAGCCCGGCGCGGCGCCCGATCAGCTCGGGGGAGAGCGGGCCGCCGTACTCGCTCATGTTCTGGAGCAGCCACCACGGCTGGTGGGAGGGCGCGGGCAGCCAGGTGCGGGCCTCGGTGTCGGAGTAGCCGAAACCGGTCAGCAGCCGGTGGTAGACGGCCTCCTGGCCGGTGGTGACGAGGACCTCGTTGCAGCCGTGCAGGGCGAGGACGTCGAGCAGGCGCTCCCAGCGCGGCCAGTCGGCGTACGGGGCGGTGTAGCCGTCGTGCGTGTCGTTGAGGGCGAACCGGTGCCGTACGGTCGCCGAGCGCTCCAGCGGGCGGCGGGGCGCCGGAAGCGTGGCGGGCAGGTCGAGTTGGCTGCCGGACCAGCTGATGTGGGCGCCGCACACGTACTTCAGATACCAGTGCACCCCGGTCAGCAGGACGCCGGCGTCGGTACCCGACACCTCGACACGTCCGGCGGACCCGGCGACCCGGAACCGCTCGGGGCCGCTCACCACCCGGAAGTGGAACTGGTCCGCGTGGCGGGGGAGCAGCCGCTCCACGGCGGCGCGGGCGGCGGCGGCACCGGCGGTGGCATCGGACGCGGAGGGGCGGGCCGCGGCGGGGGAGGGTGCGGCGAGCGCCACGCCGACTCCGGCCCCGACGGCCCCGGCACCGGCCAGCACCGCACGCCTGGAGGGAGTGGCAGGACGGGTGGGACTCGGCAGCTCGGTCATCAGCGGTCCTCTGTCCTCAGTTACTGGTGTGCAGTCACGGGTGTGACAACAGGTGCATGCGGAGCGCACGTTAATGATGGGGAGGGGGGTGGGCAACGATGTGATGCGTCGTTCACTCGCGCGGGGGCTTGTGAAGAGGGCACGATGGCCGAATGCGTACCGAGCGACCCCGAGTGGCACTGGTGGTGCCGGCCCTGGCCCTGGCTCTGCTGAGCGGCTGCGGCGCGAATGACGACGAGGCCCCTGAGACGCCGAAGACGGCGACCGGGAGCCTCGAACAGCTGGCCGAGAAGGCCAAGTGTGATCCGAACGTGCAGACCGACGCCGAGGAGTTGCGTCAGGCGAACTGCAAGACGGGCTACGGCAGATACATCCTCACCACGTTCGCGACCGACCGAGGTCTGCGCGAGTGGATCAACGAGGCCAACGACTACGGCGGTTCGTACCTCGTCGGCAGGAAGTGGGTCGCCAGCGGCGACGCGAAGGTGGTCGAGTCGCTGCGCGGACGGCTGGGCGGGACGGTCGAGACGGCCCCGGAGCACCACTCGGGGGGCGGTGACGACGGTGGCGGCAGCGACAGCGGCGGTCACGGCGACAGCGAGGGGCACGACGGAGAGGGCCACTCGGGCCACCCCGAGAAGAGCTGACGGCAACAGGCACCGGAGGGGCTGAGTAGGCCCCTCCGGCGCCTGGGAATTACGTCACACCGCTAGTGGCGGTTCGTTCAGTTGCATTCCTTGCCGGTGTTGATGCAGTCGACCATCTTGTTCATCACGTTGTCGTCGAAGACATTGATGAAGTCTCCGTGGTCGGTGATGGGCTTGTGCAACTGCTCCGGGAACGAGTCCACCGCGAATCCGGGACCCGGCGGGAGGTCGTACACGATCCGCTGCTTCAGCTGCGGAATCGCCTGGAATCCCTCCTGGCACTGACCGTTCTGGTCGGCGAACGCGACATGCGTGCGGTGATTCGCGCTGTCGGTGTTCTGTCCGTCCCAGCAGCTCTGGAAGGCGAACGAACGTACTACCTGGCTGCCGGCGGGGCAGATCGGGTATTTGTCCTTCAGCTGGCGGTCCTCGAATCCGGTGCAGCTCCACGAGGCATTCGCGTTGGCGTTGCCGTTGACGAACGCCTTCGCGTCACCGGTGATGATGCGGAGGAATCGGGGCATTGCCGTGACCTTGGACGTGGCATTTCCGGCGAATTGCAGCGTGACCTCGGAAGGCGTCTGGATCTCGCCGACGTTGCCGTCCTTGCCGCCGCCGTCCTCGTTCGCGTCGTCCTCGTTCTGACCGTTCTGGAGGCGGATCACCGGCCAGTAGTAGGTGGACTTGTCGCCCTGCTCGTTGCAGGTCGTCTCACCGTTGGCGAGGTCGTCGTCGCTCGCGAAGGCGTTGTTGGCCTGGTTGCCCACGTAGTCGTGCTTGTGGTGGGCGCCGTTGCTCACACCGGGCGCGGCGATGACGTTGTCCGAGTTGAAGAGACCGTTCTCGTTCCGCCCGCAGTCGGTGGTGAAAGTGCCGGTCGAGGCCTGTTCCTGCTCCTGCGGCTGCTGCACGTTGGGCTCGACGGACTCGATGTCGACGAAATCGGAGGCATCGGGGCCGTTGCCGGGCGGCGGCGGCTGCTCGCCGCCGCCGGTGTCGCCGCCCTGGCCGCCGTCCTGGCCCGCGTTCTGACCCTGACCGCCGTCCTGCCCGGCGTTCTGGCCGCCGTCCTGACCCTGGCCGCCGTTCTGGCCGCCGCCCGGGTCACCCTCGTTCGGAGTGTCGTCGGGGCGCATGGTGCACGGCGCCAGCGACTCCAGGCTCTTCTGCCAGTGCCCGGCGCGCTTGAGCGCGGAGCGGATGGTCTTGAGGCTGGCGAGCCGCTGCTGCTTCAGCGGCTTCAGGATCTTCTTCTCGGTAAGTTTCGGATCCCTCTCCAACTTCGTTTTGTTGTCGGCGAAACGCTTGTAGGCGACAGTGATCTGCGTGTCCATCCGGGCAAGTTCCCGGTCGACCTGGGCACGGGCCCGCCTCGGCACCTTGGTGAGCTCATTCGCGACTTCTGGACAGTCGATGGTGGACATCTGCCGCCCGGCATTCTGGATCTGCTGATCCTGACCGGAGCGGCCTTCTCCCGCGGATGCGTAGACATTTACCGCTACCAGCCCACCCCCGCCCAGAATCAAGGCAGCCGCGGCCGCGATGGCCCGGTTCGCCAGTGTCGAGCGTTTTCTTGACGTGCGTCCCATGGAACTCCTCAAGCTTCAGTGCCGGTTCTCAGGGGGGTCTCCGGCGGGGGGAGGAAGCGCTCCGTTCCATACGGACGTCATTCGCGGCCTGTTCAGCCCCACAAGGAATTCATAGAAATCTCCATCAACAAACCGGGCGGATGCCCTCAACACGCCCCGCCCGGGGGCCCCTTCAGCGAGCGCCGGGGCGCTCAGTCCGTCACTGCTGTCCCCGGTCCAGATAGGCGATCACCGCGAGCACCCGCCGGTTGTCGTCGTCCGACACCGGCAGCCCCAGCTTCCCGAAGATGTTCGAGGTGTGCTTGGACACCGCCCGCTCCGTGACGACGAGTTGGGAGGCGATCGCGGCGTTCGACCTGCCCTGCGCCATCAGCTCCATGACCTCGCGCTCACGCGGCGTCAGCTGGCCGATCGGCTTGTCCTGGGCCCTGCGGGAGAGGAGTTGCTGGATCACCTGGGGGTCCATCGCCGTACCGCCGGCGGCGACCCGGCGCACCGCGTCGATGAACTGGTCGGCGTCGAAGACCCGGTCCTTGAGCAGATACCCGATGCCGCCGTTGCCGTCGGCCAGCAACTCCCGTGCGTACAACTGCTCCACGTGCTGCGACAGGACCAGGACGGGCAGCCCGGGGCGGTCCCGGCGCGCGGCGAGGGCGCACTGGAGGCCCTCGTCGGTGTGGGACGGCGGAAGCCGGACGTCGACGACAGCGACGTCCGGCTCCAGCTCCGCGAAAGCTTTGGTCAGTTCGGGTCCGGTCTCCACGGCGGCCAGGACCTCGAAGTCGTACGCCTCCAGCATCCGGACCAGACCGTCACGGAGCAGGAAGAGGTCTTCGGCTAGGACAACTCGCAAGGGATCTCCACGGTGACCATGGTGGGGCCGCCCTCGGGACTGCTGACGGCCAGGATGCCGTCGAATGTACCGAGTCGGCGCTCCAGTCCGCTCAGCCCGGTGCCGGAACCGATCTTCGCGCCACCCTCGCCGTTGTCGCCGATCGCGACCCGCAGCATGGAGTCCGAGTGGATCATGTCGATCCAGATCCGGTCCGCGTTCGAGTGCTTGATCGCGTTGGTGAGGATCTCACTCACCGCGAAGTACGCGGCCGACTCCACCGGCGCGTCGGCCCGGCCCCGCAGATCCACCTGCACGTCGGTCTCCACCGGCAGCCGCAGCGCCAGCGCCTTCACCGCGTCGCCCAGACCGCGCTCGGCGAGCACCGGCGGGTGGATGCCCCTGACCAGGTCGCGCAGTTCGGTCAGCGCCTCGGCGGAGGACTGGCGGGCGTTGGCGATGAGCTCCTTGGCCTTGGCCGGGTTCTTCTCGATGAGCGCCTCGATCGTGCCCAGGTCCATGCCCATGGCGACCAGTCGGGCCTGTGCGCCGTCGTGCAGATCCCGCTCGATCCGGCGGAGTTCGGCGGCGGAGGTGTCCACGGCGTCGTGCCGCGTCTCGGTGAGGTGGGCGACCCGCTGGGCCAGCTCCTGGTCCTGGTTGGGGGCGAGCAGCGACTTGGCGAGCAGGAAGTGGCCGCGCTGGATGTCGCCGCCGTAACGGAGACCGACCGCCGCGATCGCCGCGCCCAGTGCCGCCGCGAGCAGGCCGGTCAGCTGGCTGTCGACCGGGACGAAGCCGTACCAGTACGCCTTGTCCTCGAAGACCTGCCAGAGACCGGCCGCCAGCACCAGGCCGTCCAGCGGATAGATGAACAGGCCCACGGAGATCAGGGCGACCGTCGCCCCCGCCGTCATGTCCACCAGCAGCCACGTCAGATCCCGCCAAGTGGCCGGGTCCTTCAGCATCAGCGTGGTCCGCTCCACATGGCCGGTGACGCCGGTGCGCAGATCGGCGGGCATCGGGCGGTACGGCACAGGGATCTTGACGTCCGACCAGGTGGCCGCGAGCAGCCGGCGCCGGTTGGCGTGTGCCCGCACCGCGGTCAGCACGTAGGGGGTGGAGAAGAAGCCGAGGCCGAGCAGGACGAAGGTGATCGAGAGCACCGACAGGACGAACAGTGTGATGGAGCCGGCCAGGGCGGTCACCGCCAGCACCAGCCCCCGGCCGGTGGTCCTGCCCGCCTCGGCGAACATCTGCTTCCCGTTCATGGTGAATCCTCTCCTCGTCGCCCGTGCCCCGACGGCGACCGGCCCTTCGCCCTCTGACGGGCACGACCATCAGTCTGCCGTGCGGTGCCCGTCGTACGTGAGCGGTTTCCGCCCCCAATCGGTGGTGTACCTAGCACCACTCGCACAACCCCTCCGAGCAGGATCCGCGACGAATCCGTCACCGGGAGTCAATGAGCCGGGAGGCGTCGGCAGGTGTCCGGGAGTCAGCGGCCCAGCAGGTCCGCCTCCACCTCCGGCGCGAGCCCGACCCTCAGCCGGTCCGGGCGCTGCGGGGCCTCGCCGCCGATCGACCGGAGCCACGCCCAGGTGTCGGCGACGGTCTCCTCCGCAGGCCGGCACCGGAGCCCCGCCGCGAGCGCCTTGGAGACGTCACCGCTGTGCATCATGTCGTGCACTTCACCGCGCGGCAGCCAGATCGGCAGCTGCGTCCACGGCTCGACACCGGCGGCGAGGATCGTCTCCGGATCCGTCCAGCGCAGCTCGGCGTCCGACCCGGTGACCTCGACGCACGCATCCAGCAGCCCGCCCATCGTGACGTGGCCGGGCGGACTCACGAGGTTGTACGCGCCCCCGAGGCCGCGCGCCGCCGCGTCGAGGGTCCACTCCGCGAGGTCGCGTACGTCGATGTACTGCAACGGGTTGTCGCGCGGTCCCGGCGCGAGCACCTGGCCGCCGCGTGCGATCCGCCCCAGCCACCACGGCAGCCGCCCCACGTTCTCCCACGGGCCGAGGATCAGGCCCGCCCGCACCAGGAGCGCACGGCCGCCGAAGGCCGCCTCGGCGGCCAGTTCGCCGCCGCGCTTGTCCCGCGCGTAGTCGCTCGCTTCCGCGTCGGCCGACGCGCCCTCCACCAGCGGACCGTCCTCGGGGAGCCCGGCGGGGGTCGGGTAGGCGTACACGGAACGGCTGGAGACGTACGCGTAGTGGCCCGCCCGGCCGGCCAGCAGCCGGGCCGCGTCGAGGACGACGGACGGCGCGCCCGACCAGGTGTCGACGACCACGTCCCATTCGGGGGCGCCGCCGGTGCCGTCGGTGCCGTCGGTGAGGGCCGCGAGGCCGTCCGGCGCGGTGCGGTCGCCGTGCAGGACACGGACGCCCGCCGGTGCCTCGTGACGGCCCCGGTGAAAGACGGTCACCTGCCACTCCCGCGCCAGCGCGGACTCGGCCACGGCGCGGCCGACGAACTCGGTGCCACCCAGTATCAGAAGTCTCATCCCGCAACTCTGGCACGGGACTGTCCGATTACCGGATGCGTTCTGCTGCGGGCATAGCAGGTCAGCGCCGTTCGCACCATCTGCCGCACACGCCACGGGAATGGCAGCATGAGCGCACCATGACAGATGCCCGGTCGCCGATGCGCGCCTTGCGGGCCGCGGTCCTCGCGGCGGTGTGCGTAACACTGGCAGCCGTGGGGCATTCGTCCATGTCCACGCATGAAATTCCGCTCGGTGCCCTTACGGCGGCATTCGCCGTGATCGCGGGCCTGTCGTGGCTCGCGGCCGGACGGCGCCGGGGCATCGGCTTCATCGGACCCGCCGTGCTCGGCGCGCAGGCCGCGCTGCACGTGACGTTCTCCGCCGTCGGGATGGACGGCGCGGCACCGTCGCCGGACCACACCCACGCGACGGCGGGCATGGACATGGGAGAGGCTGCGGGCGCGGAGGGGGTCGGCGGCACGGTCGCCGCAGTCCTTGCCGTCGTCGGCGACACCTCGTCGGGCATGCTCGCCGCCCACCTGCTCGCCGGGGCGGTCTGCGCCCTCTGGCTGGCCCGCGGCGAGGCCGCGTTCTTCCGGCTCGCCCGGACCGTCGCCGCCTTCGCGTTCACCCCGCTGGGGCTGCTGCTCGCCGCGCCCCGGCCCCTCGCCGTACCGCCGCCGGTACGGCCCCGGCACCGCTCCCGCGCGCCGCACCGGCCGTGCGGCGCCGTGCCGGCCCATGCCGTGTCCCGGCGCGGCCCACCGGCCCACGGCGCGCCTCCGATCCGTACGACGGCCTCCGGGGCCGCCGCCGCCATGGTCTGACCTGGGCGGGGGCCGGGGGGCCGATCCCCCGTGCCACGCCAACTCCTAGGACAGTCATGGCCATTGACGACCCCGTACAGGGCGCCGACACCCCACCCACCGGTCTCACGACGAAGAAGAAGGCAAGCGCCGAGGCAGGCGCGAAGAAGGCCGAGAAGAGGCCGAACTCCGCGCCGACCACCACCTGGGGCGCGGTGCGCCCGCTCGTCCTGCGGCTGCACTTCTACGCGGGCCTGCTCATCGCCCCGCTCCTGCTGGTCGCCGCCACCACGGGGCTGCTCTACTCGCTCTCGTACCAGACCGAGAAGATCGTCTACCGCCAGGAGCTGAGCTCCCCGGACAGCGACCGTGCGGCCATGCTCTCCCAGCAGGTGGAGGCGGCACGCGCCGAGCACCCCGACGGCAAGGTCACCGCCGTCTGGCCCTCGTCGGACGACGAGGAGTCGACCCGCGTCCTGATGACGATGCCGGACAGCGAGGAGAGCAAGTCGCTGGCCGTCTTCGTCGATCCGCACACCGCCCAGATACGCGGCGAGCTGGACAGTTACGGCTCCTCCGGAGCCCTTCCGCTGCGTACCTGGCTCTCCGAACTCCACCGCCATCTGCACCTCGGTGAACCGGGTCGTCTCTACAGCGAGATGGCCGCCAGCTGGCTGTGGGTCGTCGCGCTCGGCGGGCTGCTGCTGTGGATCGGCCGCAGAAGGACCTCGAAGCGCGCCCTGCTCCGGCCCGAACGCGGGGCCACCGGCCGCCGCGGAACGCTCACCCGGCACGGCTCGCTCGGCATGTGGGCGGCCACCGGATTCCTGCTGCTCTCCGCGACGGGCCTGACCTGGTCGACGTACGCGGGTGCCAACATCGGTGCTGTACAGGACCAGTTGGGCGGAGCCACCCCCGTCGTATCGGCCGAGCTGAAGAGCGGCGAGAGCGCGGGGGCCGGCTCCGGGACGCACGAGGGACACGAAGGACACGGGGGCGACAGCGGGCCCGGCGGTGACCACGAGGGCATGGACATCGGCATCGACAACGCCCTGACCGCCGCGCGTCAGGCCGGGCTCGACGGCCCGGTGAGCGTGAAGCCGCCCGCCGAGGGGACGGCGTACGTCGTCGCCCAGCGGGACAACCAGTTCCCGGTCCGGCTGGACTCGGTCTCGGTCGACCCGGGCACCGGACTGATCCTCGACGAACTGCGCTTCGCCGACTACCCGTTGCTCGCCCAGCTCACCCGGATCGGCATCGACGCCCACATGGGGCTCACGTTCGGCCTCGTGAACCAGTTGCTCCTCGCCGCCCTCGCCCTCTCGCTGATCCTGATCATCGTGTGGGGCTACCGCATGTGGTGGCAGCGCCGGCCCACCCAGGACCGGAAGCTGGGCGTGGGCAAACCGATGGCGCGCGGGACCTGGCGGAAGGTGCCGCTGTCCGTGCTGCTGCCGCTGATCGCCGCGGCGGCGCTGGTCGGCTGGTTCGTACCGCTGCTCGGTATCACGCTGGTGGCGTTCCTGATCCTGGACGCGGTGCTGGGCGCGGTGGCGCGGGCGAGATCGGCCACGTAGCCCCACGTGCGGGGCCCCCGCCGGTACGCCCGGCGGGGGCCCCACACGTATGACGGGACCGGCTACGGGACGTACTTGTAACCGACCCGCCGGATCGTCCGGATCGTCTGCCGGTGCTCGGCGCCGAGCTTGCGGCGCAGCCGGGCCACATGCACGTCCACGGTCCGGCCGTCGCCCACGTGTCCGTAACCCCAGACGGTGGTCACCAACTGGTCACGGGTGTGCACGCGGTGCGGGTGTGCCACGAGATGGGCGAGCAGCTCGAACTCGAGATACGTCAGCTCCAGGAACCGCCCGTCGACCTCGGCGGTCCGCTCGTGCGAGTCGATCCGCACCGGCCCCGCCTCGGTGACTCCACCGGGATCGGGGACGGGCGCCGGGGGGTGCTGATCGGCCGGTACGAGGACGAGGTACCCGACCATCGGCGGCCTGCCCGGCAGCGTCGGCAGGGTGTGCGCCGGGGCGGGCAGCCAGGTGGACCCGGGAGGCAGGAGATCCACGAGTGGACCGGGCACGTCGGCCGCCGGTAGCGGCACGACCTCGTCCCGGTCGACGGCTCGCAGCCGGGTCCGGCCGGAGGGGGGCGGGGTGGCGGCGGGTGAGAAAGGGCGGGAGTTCGCCATGAGGGGTCAGCTCTTTCGCGCGAAGGATGTCGTCGAGTCGACAGGACGGGACGTACGTCATTCGCGACGGCCGAAGGCCTGGGAGCAGGCTTTAGAGGGCCGACGCGTTCCTCACGCGGCAACACACCCGGTCGAAGTCGTGATGCTGCCGGGACGGCCAGAACGGCTCAAGGTCGATGAGACCTGACGCGTCGTGCTGAAGGCTGGCCATGCCCTCATTGAAGCAGACACGGAGGCGCAACAGGAGGTCCCTTTCAAGGCGCGATACGGCCAGAGCGGTACGCGCGCCGCGCTGGGCCGTCGCGGCAGGCCGACCGGGCACGGTCGCCCGAGCCGGCCCCGTGACGGCCGGATGCCCCCGGACCGACGTCAGTCCCACTCGCCCGGTGTCAGCCCTCCGGTTCGTCCGGCCGGTCGGCGGATGAACCGGACCGGTCAGGCGGGGCCTCCGGCCCGCCCCCTCGCGTCACCGCAGCAGCGTCCCGAAGCCCGCCGCGTGGATCCGGCGCACGATCTCCTCAGGCGTCGTGCCCAACCGGTCCGCCGTCCGTGCCAGATGCCAGTCGTTGTCCGCCAGGTTGTTCAGCAGATGACCCCGCCTGATCTGTGCCGGAGACAGCCGGAACGTCTTCAGGTACGCCGTACGCCCCTTGCGGTCCCTGATCAGCTCGCCGATGTGCTGCTCGTCGGAGCCGACACGGAACGGCGGCAGGAAGCGGTACAGGTCGAAGGAGCCCATGCGGTAGACGCGCTCGAACGAGTACGACGTGCCGAGCAGTTCACGCGCCATCACCGTGTCGTGCGACTCGCTCCACGCCCGTTCCTGCGCCCGCGCCGCCGCCCGCAGATCGGCGAGCGTCGCGATGTACCGCCCGTCCCCCAGGTGCGCCTCGAAATCCGGTACGGGGCCGCCGAAGTGGCCGTACTGGTAGATCAGCTCCCCGTACATGTCCTGGAGCAGCGTCGGGTGCAGAGCACGGTAGTCGTCCGGGTGCGGCACCACGAACGCGGCGGCGAGCGCGTCCGCGACGTACACCATCACCCCGCACTGTCCCGGATGGATCTCGAAGACCCGCAGCGCGTCGGCCAGCCCGTACACGTCGAGCCCCAGATAGGCGGACTCGGAACGGGGCGAGAGGCCCTGCCGCAGAGCCTCCCGCGACCACTGGTGCCACGCGATCGTCGGCCCGCGGAAGTGCAGCGCCAGATACCCCTCCATGGACAGATGCAGCGGCAGGAACCGGCAGCGTGCGACGGCTCCGGCCGGCCGGCCGTCCTTCTTCTTCGACGGGCGCCGCTTGACCATGCGGTGATGCTGGTCGACGGCCATCGCCGTGGGGCGTGCGGTGTTCAGCTGCGTTCCGTACGCGGCCGACTGCCCGCCCCCCGTCCCGTTCTCCGCCTCCGCCGAACCCCCGCCGGACCAGTCCGCGACGAGGCCGTGCGGGATGTACGACACATAGCTCGTGCCCGGCGACACCAGGACCTCGCCGAACCGGTGGTACACCTCCCGGTGCAGCCGGAGCCCCGGCATCGGCTCCTCACGCACCAGCGGCACCAGCCGGACGCCGCCCCACACCTGGGCCGGGCGCGTCGTCAGTCCGGTGAAGTCGAGCCCGGTCACGTCGCCTTTCCCCCTTCGTACTCGTACAGAAAGCTCTCGATCCGCCGGTCCAGATACGCCTGGAGCTCGGCCAGTCCCGTACGCCCCTCCGCGAACTGCGCGATCTCCACCAGCGCAGGCAGATCCTCCGCGTCCCGGATCCCCGCCGTCGGCACACTCGCCGCCAGCCGGCGCACGTCGAAGCCGTCGGCGTCGTAGACGGGATTGAGATGGACCACCGTCGTACGCCGCTCCCGGTCCAGCCGCGTACGCCACACCCGCAGCACCTCGCCCGCCAGCCCCGGAGGCGCGTTGTCCCAGCCGTCCGAGACGAGGACGAGCCGCTCCGGGGCGTACTCCAGCGCGTCGATGACCCGCATCCCCAGCGGCGTCGGACCGTAGGGGCGTACGAGGAGCGGGTCCGTGCGCCCCGATGTCCACCACGCGCCGTACGACCCCGGGCCCGCGAGCGCCTCCAGCAGGAAGTGCCCGCCGAGGGCGACGGCGAGCGGACGGCGGCGCTTCTCGCCGGAGCCGGACGCGGAGTAACTGTCGTCCAGAACGGCGGCGACCCGCCCCCACGTCCCGGTGTACGGCCCCGCGACCCGGCGCGCCGCCGTGCGCAGCGCGTGCGTCAGCTCCGCGCGCCGCCGTACCCGCTCCTCGATCGTCAGCGACAGGGCGTACAGCGCGAGCCTCGTCAGCGGCATGACGGAGAGATCCGTCCGCACGGGGGCGCCCGCGGCGTCCGCGCCCGCCTCGCGCTGCGTGCGCAGCCGTTCGAGCCGGGTCATCCGGGGCGTGATCCGCTCCACGAACGCCGAGCGCTCGACGCCGTGTTTCGCCGCGAATCCCTCGGCGACGGTGAACGGCAGTTCGTAGATCGCGCCCTGCTCGTAGTGGGCCCGGCGGTACGCGTCGAGCAGTCGGTGCTCGTAGCGCGGGCGTACGCCGGGCTCGAAGAGGAAGTCGCCCAACTCACCCGCCGCCGGGGCGGAACCGGTGGCCGTCCTCAGCGGCAGATGGAAGTGACGGGCCGCCGTCTTCAGCCCGGCGCGGTACTTCACCGCGTCGTGCCCCAGGTCCGGCCGGGCCGCCAGCCAGTCGCGCAGGATCGCGCGGGTACGGCGGTTGCCGACCTTCGCGGCGCGCAGCGCGCGGAAGAGGCGGTAGACGCGCTGCGGCGGCAGCAGCGCCAGCCGGGCGGCGATCAGACGGCCCTCCGTACGCTTCTGGTCCGCGCTCGCCTCGCCGGCGGTCCGCAGCAACTGCTCCACGACACGCGCCGCGTTGTGGTCGTTGATGTCGAGCGCGAGCGAAGCGGCGTACACGGTGCGGTAGTTGACCCGTACGTACTCGTGGAGGAAGTCGAGCGAGAGCCGCTGCTGATACGCCTCGGAGCGGAATTCGCGCTGGCCGGTCGACGTGACCGCGGCGTTGACGAAGAGCAGTACATCCTCGGCCGCGATCAGGTCGGAGTAGGTGTCGGTCCCCGCCTCGGTCATGGTCTCTCCCCCCGGTGCCCATGTCCTTCAGACATGCTGAAGCCGGCCGGGGCATGGGGGCGCGAACAGCGAAATTATTGCTTCAGAGGCAAGTCCCGGAAGTCGCACCGGAGGCCCGCGGCCGGCCCTCGAAACGTAGCACCAGGGGTCCCGTACCGCGCCACCCAATTCCCGGTCCGCCCTGGGCGGCGCGGGGCGCGGGCGGCACACTGATCCATATGAGTCAGCTACGCATCGCACTTCTCGGCACCGGCCCCTGGGCCGAGCGCACGCACGCCCCCGCCATCGCGGCCCACCCGGATGTCGAGTTCAGCGGCGTCTGGGGGAGGCGGCCCGAGGCCGCCGCCGCCCTTGCCGCCGCTCACGACACCAAGGCGTACGCGGGCGGCGGTGACGGAGACGGCGGTTCGGGCGCGGGCGGCCTGGACGGGCTCGACGCGCTGCTCGCCGCGAGCGACGCGGTCGCCTTCGCCCTGCCGCCGGACGTCCAGGCGCCGCTCGCGGCACGCGCGGCGGCGGCCGGCTGTCACCTCCTCATGGACAAGCCGGTCGCGACGACCGTACCCGGCGCGCGCGCCGTGGCGGACGCGGCCGAACGCGCCGGAGTCGCCTCGCTGGTCTTCTGCACGCTGCGCTTCGCCTCCGAGACCGCGGAGTGGATCCAGGAACAGGCGGCGGTGGGCGGCTGGTTCACGGCACGCGCCCACTGGCTCGGCGCGCTGTACGCGCCGGGTACCGCGAGCCCCTACGCGGACTCGCCCTGGCGCCGCGAGAAGGGCGGCCTGTGGGACGTCGGCCCCCACGCGCTCTCCGCGCTGCTGCCGGTGCTGGGCGATGTGACGGCCGTGACGGCGGTACGGACCGAGCCCGACCTCACGCATCTGGTGCTCACGCACACGTCGGGCGTGAGCAGCTCGGCGATGCTGAGCCTGAGCGCCCCCGTGAAGGGCGCGGGCACGGGGTTCGAACTGCGGGGCGAGCACGGCACGGTCGAGCTTCCCCAGGGATGGGGCGACCCGGCGGACATCTTCGGCACCGCGATCAGCGCCCTGCTCACGGCGGCGCGCACGGGCGAACCGCACGCCTGCGACGTGCGGTTCGGCCTGCGGCTGACGGAGATCCTCGCGGAGGCGGAGGAGCAGCTGACCGGGCCTTGACGGGGTCCTGACCGGGTCCTGGGGGCCTGGCCGGGTCCTGACCGGACCCTGGCCGGTGCCGGGATCAGCCCACGCGCTCGATCCGCGCGTTGCGGATGAGGAACTTGCCCGGTTCACGGACCTGTTCGAACGCCGCGTCGTTGAGCAGCGCACAGCTGCCCGACGGCGCGGTGACCCGCACGGTGGTGGACTTGTCGTTGTCGAGGTTGGTCACCTTGAGCGTGGTGCCGACGGGGAACTCGTTGCTCGACGCCGCCGGGGCGCCCGCCTCGCCGGACAGCGTGACGGTCGATCCGGCACAGACGACCTCACCGACCTGACCGGCACCGGCTCCGGCACCCGCGTCTTCGCCCGCGCCCGCGTCCTCCCCGGCGCCCGCACCCTCGTCACCGGCCGGCGGTGCAGCCTCCGCCGGAGGTGCCGCACCCGTGTCGCTCACGCCCACCTCGCACCCGGACGCCGCCTGCTTCCGCTTGATCTCCTCGATCACGTCCTGCCGGTTGGCGATGCGCGCGTCGGACAGGGCGTCCGGAGCGGCCCGCTGACCGTCGATGAAGCGCTGGTTGTTGCCGAGGGCGGTGTTCAGCCCGTCGCACTCCACCGAGGCCTGGCTGGTGCCGGTCATCGCCACCGCCGTACCTCCCACCAGCGCGGCCGCGCCGACGAGCAGGGCGATCCTCTTCTTCGGGCTGAACGACTTCTTGCGCGACACGTGGGGCTCCTGTCCCCGGCCGCGGGGGCGGCCGGATGGGTTCCGTGTGCCGTTACGTACGGGCGGCGGGCCCGTACCGCTCAAGCGCCCCGGCAGCAACTTGCCTAACCCCGGGCCCAGTTCCGCTTCCGGCTGTCATCCGAAGGTACGGAGCATCGCCACCGTCTTGCCGATCACGGGCCCCGAAGTGCGCCCGGCCGAGCGCCACCGCCCGTTCCCCGTAGGCGGGCGGGCGCGTGCCGACCGGTCCGGCCCACACCCGCCCGCACGCCTCGGGCCTACGTCAGCTCGCCGACCTCAACGGCCGGAAGAACGTGCGCAGTTCTCCCGCCACCTGCTCCGGCTCCTCGTGCGACATGAAGTGCCCACCGCGTTCCGGCGTGCTCCAGTGCCGCAGATCGGCGCAGAGCCGTTCGGTGAGGCCCCGGGGCAGCCCCTTGAACGCGGGCTCATTGCTCAGGGTCACGGCCGCCGGCACATTGATCGTCGGGACCGGCTTGTTGAGCGGGTAGTCGTAGTACTGCCGGAAGGACGTTCCGATACTCCCGGTCACCCAGTACAGCGTGGCGACCGTCAGGAGCGTGTCCTTGTCCCAGCGGCTCCCCAGATCGCCGTCGCAGTCGCTCCAGTCCCGGTACTTGTCGATGATCCAGGCCAGCAGCCCGGCGGGGGAGTCAGCCAGCGCTGCCGCGATCGTGTCGGGCCGGGTGCACATGACCTCGCTGTAGCCCTGGTCGCCGACGTCGTAGGCCTTGAGGTGGTCGAGATACGCCTGTTCCTCGGGCGTCGCGGGCTGCTTCTCGAAGTCCGTCCCGATCACGGCGGAGGTGAGGTGGATCCCGGCGACATGGCCGGGGTACAGGGCGCCGATCCACTGCGTGACCCCGCCTCCGATGTCGCCGCCGAAGGCGCCGTACCGCTCGTATCCCAGCGTCCCGGTCATCAGCTCGTGCCACATCTCGGCGACGCGCCTGCGGGTGAACGGCCCGTCGGGCAGCGCCGAGTAGAGGAAACCGGGCAGCGACGGGACGATCACGTCGAACGCGTCGTCCGGGTCACCGCCGTACGCCGCCGGATCGGCCAGCCGGTCGGCCGCCTTCAGCATCTCCACGAAACTGCTGGGCCAGCCGTGCGTCATGATCAGGGGCAACGGCTCGGGCGCGCCCTCGGTCCGCCTCCCCGGGACATGGACGAAGTGCACCTGTCGGCCGGCGACCTCGGCGATGCGGTGGTCATAGGCGTTGAGGGCGGTCTCGGCCTTCCGCCAGTCGAACCCGTCCGCCCAGTGGGCGACAAGCTCGCGCAGATAGCCGGGGTCGGTTCCCGCCAGCCAGAAGGTGCTGTCGGACGCCTTGGTGAAGAGAGTGCGGTTCAGTCGGTCACGCAGGTCTTCGAGTACATCGTCGGATACGGAGATCCGGAACTGCTCGGTGGTCATGTCTTCCTTCGCTCAGAGAATCTGTCCGTTGTACGGACGGCTCCTGGCGCGCGGGTCAGACGGACGCGACGACCAGGAGGGCCCGGAAAGTTCGGTTGCACATCGGGCTCCACCTCCTCGCGATACGTGTTGCGCCGGACTGTACAGGAGCGGCCGGGCCATGTCCCCGGGGTTTCGGGCCATGGCTCCCGCTTCCCCTCAAACCCCGTCTGGCCAGGGGCGATTGTCAGTGGGGGGCGGTAGAATTGTAAGTGTTCGTGAGGGTTCCACCACCGTGCCGGGAGGTCGCCGATGGCCGTTGCCACTATCACGACGAAGCTCTTCGACATCACACCGCCAGCCGCCAAGTCCGTGCAGCGCAAGCCACTGCCCGCGGGACAGCCCCGTGAGTGGTACGAGACCCACAACCGCCGCCTCAAGGCCATGCGCCTCGCCATCGCCCTGCTCGACTCGGGCGTGTATCACCCGGCGAACGCGAACAACCGAAGGATCCGTTCGACGGCGGCGCTGATAGGCATCCATCCGCCGTCGGACACGACGTGCCGCATGGTGCGCGCCCTGATCCGCTACGGGCGCTGACGGCCCCCGGAAGCCCGAGAACAGCGACACAGCAGGGCACCCGCCCCCGCCGGTCACCGGCGGGGGCGGGTGCCCTGCCGTCTGTCGTGTCCGGCTTGCCGAGTCCGGTGATCTGCCGAAGCCGGGCACATACATATACGGCAGTCGCCATCGACGTCGATGGCGCCATCACCGTCATCGCCGCGGCCGTCGACCGGCGCGCGGGCGGTGGACGCGATGACTTCGGCCTCGATACGCGTCACGGTTCCTCCTTGGGCGCCGGAGTCCGGTGCCGTACGAATACGAGCCGTTGCTCGCCCGGACCGGGCGGCCTGGTCCACGGCCCGGTCATGACCGTGTGCAGCCGCCCGTGCTGGATCGCGAAGCGCGGCAGCGAGAGCCCGAACGTGTCCGCGACGGCGGTGAGTATCCGCCGCTCACCCGCCCGCTTGTCCTCGCTCCCGTCCTCCTCCGCTTCCTCCCTCGTCCTCGGCGCGGCCGCCCACTCCGCGTTCCACCGGTCCAGAAAAGGTCCCCACCCCAAGATCTCCATGTCACTCATAGTGACATCGACCACTGACAATCGGTCGGCCGCGATGCGGACACGGTCAGAGCGGCGGCGAGGCGGCCTGCGGCGGCTACGGCGCCTTCCTCACGTCGCTGACCCTGGCGCCCGCCAACCGCAACCCCGGCATGGCCGAATTCATCAACGGCTCCGAGGGTGAGGAAACATGAGCGACGAGTTGGGCGTCCGTCCCGTTCTCGACCTCCGCTGAACGGGGCGCATGTTCCGTCCAGGCCGACCGTGACCCACCACGGCGTGAAGATCCGATCAATCGCGGTGGCCGATTCCCGTTCCCCGCCCTGCTGTTGAGGGCTGTCTTCGCCAGGGGAGAGGTCAAGGGGGACATTTTGTCATGGAGGAAAACTAATCTTCGGATAGTTCAGCGCCGACCCTTGACCCCCCTATACCTCCGATGTTCACTACGCCTGACGACGCCGCCGCCTCGTCGCAAATCACCGCTTCGCTCAGCCAGCGCCTTCGCGCGCCCCGAGAGAGGACCGGATAGTGCGCTCTGTGTCCCGCGCCCTGATCGCGCTCGTTCTGGCGGCCATGTCGCTCGTCGCCGTACCGCAGGCCCCACCTGCCGAGGCGGCGCCCGCCTCGACCCCCGCCCCGGCCGCGGCTCCGACCCGCGCCGCCGCGCCCCTCACCAAAGTCCTGGTCTTCTCCAAGACCGCCGGATTCCGGCACTCGGCGATCCCGGCCGGGATCGCCGCCGTCCAACGGCTCGGCGCGGCCAACGGGTTCACCGTCACCGCCACGGAGGACGCCGGCGCGTTCACCGCCGCCGGCCTGGCGCAGTACCAGGCGGTGGTCTGGCTCTCCACCACCGGCGACGTGCTGAACACCGCGCAGCAGACCGCCTTCGAGTCGTACGTCGCGAACGGCGGCGGTTACGTCGGCGTGCACGCCGCGGCCGACACCGAGTACGACTGGCCCTGGTACGGCGGCCTCGTCGGCGCGTACTTCGCCTCCCACCCCGCCACCCAGCGGGCCACCCTCAAGGTCGAGGACCGCGCGTCCGTCTCCACCTCGCATCTGCCGCAGCGCTGGACCCGTACCGACGAGTGGTACAACTACCGCGCCAATCCGCGCTCGGCGGTGAAGGTGCTCGCCAGCCTGGACGAGACGTCGTACTCCGGCGGCACCATGGGCGATCATCCGATCACCTGGTGCCAGGACTACCACGGCGGACGTTCCTGGTACACCGGCCTCGGCCACACCGAGGAGTCGTACGCCGACCCCGCCTTCACCACCATGCTCCTCGGCGGCATCCAGACCGCCTCGCGCGCCAAGGCCGCCGACTGCCGCCCGGAGACCGGCTACACGCCGCTGTTCGACGGCAGCCAGGCCAGCCTCGACAAGTGGCGGCAGGCGGGCGCGGGCAGCTTCAGCCTCGCCGACGGCACGCTCTCCTCGGTCGGCGGCATGGGCCTGCTCTGGTATCCGGTGACGCCCTTCGCCAACTACTCGCTCAAGGCCGACTGGATGATGCCGGGCGACGACAACGGCGGCGTCTTCATCGGCTTCCCCGACCCGCAGGGCGACCCCTGGAAGCCGGTCGACCTCGGCCACGAGATCCAGATCGACGCGTCCGACGGCGACCCGACCCGTACCACCGGGAGCGTCTACAGCTTCCAGGCGCCCGACACGGCGGCGCGGGCGGCGGCGCTCAACCCGCCCGGGACCTGGAACAGTTACGAGATCGCGGTGCACGGCCGGCACGTCGAGATCTGGCTCAACGGCGTCAAGATCAACGACTACACCAGCAACCGTGACATCGCCCTGGGCCACATAGGCATCCAGAACGACGGCGCGGGCCTGGATATCAGCTACCGCAACGTCCGCATCAAGCAGGACGGGGCGCCCGCCACCGATCTCGCGCGGGGCAAGCCCGTCACGGTCACCAGCGTCGAGCCCGGCAGCACCCACGCGGGCGCCAACGCGGTGGACGGCGACTCCGCCACCCGCTGGGGCAGCGCGTACTCCGACCCGCAGTCGATCACCGTCGACCTCGGCGGCGTCCATACGCTCCAGCGGGTCCGGCTCAACTGGGAGACCGCCCACGCCACGGCGTACACGGTCCAGACGTCGACGGACAACTCCACCTGGCGCACCGTCAGTACGGTCACGGCGGGCAACGGGGGTCTCGACGAGCTCGCCGTGAGCGGCACCGGGCGGTACGTACGGGTCCTGGGCACCACGCGCGCGACGCAGTACGGCTACTCCCTCTGGGACCTCGCCGTGTACGGCACCAGTCAGTAACCAGTCACCACTCGATCGACCCGCCCGGACGACCTGGGGCGTGACAGCACGTCTGTCGCGCCCCGGGCCGTCGGGGCGCCCCACCCGCGATCGGCCCCTGGAGGTTCCGTGTTGTCGCGCGCTGTCGCCTGCCTGACCGCCCTGTTAACCCTGACCGCACTTCTGCTCGCGCCCGGCGCCATGGCAGCCGACCCGGAGGCCGACGCGAGACCCGCGGCCACCGCGTCCACGGCCACCGCGTCCGCGGTCGCCGCCGACCCGAAAGCCAGGGACCGTGCGGCCGCCGCCCCGCCGCCCACCAGCGGATTCGAGAAGGTCAAGCTCGACGGCGGACTCGGCATGGGCGAGCCGATCGAGCTCGCCGTACTGCCGGGCGGCAAGGTCCTCTACATCAACCGCGGCACCAGCGCCGCCGGCGGCCAGGTCCGCCTCTACAACCCGGCCACCAAGTCCACGACGGTCGCGCTGACCATCCCTTTGGACGCGCGCTTCGAGGACGGGCTGATCGGCATCACCCCGCACCCGAAGTTCGCCACCACCGGCTGGGTGATGCTGTTCTACTCGCCCAAGAGCACCCCGCTGGTGAACCGGATATCCCGGTTCACCTTCAACCAGAGCACCAACACCATCGCCCCGTCCAGCGAAGACATGATCATCGAGTGGCCGACCGAGCGTGAGATGTGCTGCCACTCGGCCGGCTCCATGTCCTGGGACACGGCGGGCAACCTCTACTTCGCGGTCGGCGACAACACCAACTCCGGCGGCGACGCGCAGGGCATGGCCCCGATCGACGAACGCCCCTCCCGGCACGCCCAGTTCGACGCCCAGCGCACCTCGGGCAACGCGAACGATCTGCGCGGCAAGATCAACCGTATCCACCCGGAGGACAACGGGACGTACACCGTCCCCGACGGCAACCTCTTCGCCAAGGGCACCGCGGGCACCCGCTCCGAGGTCTATGTGATGGGCGTGCGCAACCCGTACCGCGTCTGGGTCGACAGACAGGCCAACAACACCCTGTACTGGGGCGAGGTCGGCCCCGACGCCGGAGCGACCATCCCCGCGCGCGGCCCGGCCGCGTACGACGAGTTCAACCGCGCCACCGGCCCCGGCAACTACGGCTGGCCGTACTGCGGCGGCCCCAACGTGGCGTACAACGACTGGGACTTCGCGGCCAACCAGCCCCGCGGCTGGTTCCCCTGCGGCGGCGGCGCCGGCCCGGTCAACAACTCCCCGCGCAACACCGGCATCCAGCAACTGCCGCCCACCAAGACGTCATTGGTGTGGGAGCAGCACGGCGGCAGCAAGGAGTGGCCGCAGCTCGACAATCCGGGCGGCTGCGGTTCGCCCAACCACACCGAGGTCTACCACTACGACGCGAATCTCAACTCCGACGTCAAGTGGCCCCAGTACTACGACAACAAGCTGCTGATCTCCGAGTACTGCCGTAACTGGATCAAGGAGGTCCAGTTCACCAACGGCAACGCGTCCACCGGTACGCCGACCGCCATCGAGCCGGTCCTGGACGGCATGAAGCTCGTCCACCCGATCGACATGGAGTTCGGCCCGGACGGCTCGCTGTATCTCCTCGAATACGGCAGCGGCTACTTCTCGGGCGCCGAGGACGCGGGGCTTTACAAGATCAACTATGTGCAGGGCGGCCGGTCACCGCTTGCCAAGGCGTCCGTGAACAAGGACAACGGACTCGCTCCGCTGGCCGTCACGTTCTCCAGCGCGGGCAGCAGCGACCCGGACAACAACCCGCTCAGCTACGCGTGGGACTTCACCGACAACGGCAGCACCGACTCCACCGCCGCCAACCCGTCCTTCACCTACCCGTCGAACGGCAGCTTCCAGGCGAGACTCACCGTCAGCGACGGCACCGGCCGCACCGGCACCGCGACGATCCCGGTCGTCGTCGGCAACAACCGCCCCACGCTGACGATTTCGCAGCCACCTGCGGGCGGCGCGTTCGAGTGGAACGAGAACGTCACGGTCACCGCGTCGGCGACCGACCCCGAAGACGGCGCGGCCGGTCCGATCGACTGCTCGAAGGTGATCGTACGGATCGCCCTGGGCCACCAGGAGCACGCGCACGAGATCGCCGAAGGCACCGGATGCTCCACGACCTTCAACACCGGACCGATCCACTCCGGCCTCGACGCCACCCAGTTCTATGTGGTGCGGGCCAGCTACACGGACAAGGGCGCCGCCGGCACCGTACCGCTGACCGGGGAGAAGGAACTCAGCCTCTGGCCCAAGAAGTGGCAGGCGGAGCACTTCGCGCAACTGTCCGGCCCCCAGGTCATCACCGCCGCCGGGGCCGAGGGCGGCAAACGCCTGGGTGACGTGCAGAACAACGAGTGGGTCAAGTACCACCCGGTGAGCCTCAAGGGCGTCACCGGCATCAGGGCCCGGGTCTCCTCCGACAAGGCGGGGAACGTGGCGACCTTCCGGTACGACTCCGTCACCGGTCCGGTGGTCGGGCGGGTGACCGTGCCCAACACCGGCGGCTGGGAGACATACGCCGAGGTCAACGTGCCCGTCACGAACGCCGTGGAACAGCCGCGGGATCTCTTCGTGGTCTTCACCGGCGGCTCCGGCGCCATTCTCGACCTCGACAGCTACACCTTCACCGGGCCCGGCATCAGCCGCCCCGCCACCGTGAACGGCCGTGGGAGTGATACACAGTGACCACCGCGAGATCTCCGAAAACGCGCGTCTTCTCCGGTACGAGAACGAGAACGCGGGCCGCACGTCTGCTGGGCGCGCTGCTCGTCCTGGTCTGCATGGTGAGCGGCCTGTCGGGCGGGTCACCGGCCGTCGCCTCGCCCACCGACGCCGCCTTCAACTCCTCGACCGGCACGCTGAATGTGGACCGCGCGAAGTACCTGTCCAAGCACGATGTCGTCTACAACCGGCCCACCACGGAGCCCAAGCACGGTCTGACCGTGGGCAACGGCCGGGTGGGCGCGATGGCCTGGCAGGACAACGGCCTCAATATGCAGGTCTCCGGAGTCGACACCTCGCAGCAGACCGCCTTCGGCGCCGGACTGATCAATCTCTCCACAACCCCCGCGATGGACAGTGGCTACTCCACCTTCCAGCAGCGCCTGTCGCTGTACGACGGCACCCTCACCACCACGTACGACAACAACCGCACGGTGACGGTGATGGGACAGCCCAACTCCGAGGTCATGGGCATCCATGTCGAGGACTCCCGCTCCGGGGTGACGGCCGTCAATCTGGATCTGAGCCTGTGGGATGTCTCCTCCCTCGGCAACGACGCCGACGTGCCCGACATCAACACCTGGCGTACCGTCTCCACTTACGCGGACTCCGCCGGCGCCGGCCTGAGCCGGGGCCAGGCGGACCCGCAGAACTTCGGGTCCACGCTGGGCGCGACCGTCGAGGGCGCCGCGTACACCACCCGGGTCGTCGACGGCCGCAAGGTGCGGCTGTCGATCACGCCGGACTCCAGCTACACGATCTGGTTCACCGCGAGCAGCCGCCTCAACGCGCCCAGCCACGACTCGGTCGCGCAGGCGAAGCGCGCCCTGGCGGCGGTGAAGGCCACCGGATACACCAACACGTTCACCAGTTACCGCGACTGGTGGCACGCGTTCTGGAACAAGTCGTTCGTGCAGTACTCCAACGGGTCGCGTGAAGCCGACTACATGGAGAACGTCTACTACCTCTCCACCTACATGATCGCCGCCGCCGGGTACGCCAATTATCCCGCCCACTTCATCAACGGCGCCTTCCGGGCCACCGGTGATGCCACGAAGTGGAGCAGAGCGTACTGGTTCTGGAATCAGCGAGACCTCTACAATTCTTTCCTCGCCTCCAACCACACCGATCTGATGGCCGGGTTCAACAAGCTGTACAGCAGGAATTTCGACGCGTTGAAGGCGTACACCCGCACGCGTTACAACGTGGACGGTATCTGGGTACCGGAGACGATGGGCTGGGACGGAAACGCCCGCGGCACGATCAACAGCGACTATACGAAGAACATCTGGTCGACCGGTGCGCAAGCCGCGTACAACATGTATCTCCAGTACACGTACACGAATGACGCGAACTATCTGCGCAACACGGCCTATCCGTTCATGCGGGAGGTCGCGAAGTTCTACGCGGCGAAGCTGTCGCACAACAGCTCCACGGGCAAATACTACGTGGCCACGTCGAACGCGCACGAGACGTACTGGAACGTGCCAAACGCCATCACCGACCTGACAGCCGTACGCACCCTGTTCCCGCTCGCCATCAAGGCCGGTGCGCAGCTCGGTCTGGACGCCGACCTGCGCCCGCAGTGGCAGAACATTCTGAACAATCTGATCGCGTACCCCTCGGACACGGCCGCGAACACCTATCTGCCGCACCAGCCGCCGATCGCGCAGACGCGCAACAACGAGAATGTCGCGGCGGAGATCATCTGGCCCTACGACCTCACCGGTATCGGATACCCCGACCACCAGAAGGCCGTCAACACCTGGAACGCCAGGCCGTTCCCGTACGGAAACGTCTGGTCGAACGACGCGATCCAGGCCGCCAGACTCGGGCTCGGGAACCAGGCGTTCCAGGGCATGAAGACCATGCTGAACAAGTACCAGAACTATCCGAACGGCATGACCAACAACACCAACGGTGTCTTCGAATACCTCGGCGTGCACCTGGCCGCGACGAACGAGTCGCTGCTCCAGTCGTACAACGACAAGATCCGGGTCTTTCCCGCCGTCCCCACCGATTCCACCTTCGTCGGGAAATTCAGCCTGCTGGCCAAGGGTGGATTCATGGTCAGCTCGGAGAGGGAGGCCGGCGAGGTCAAGTACGTCGGACTGAAGAGCCAGTTCGGCAACGCGGCCCGTGTCGTCAATCCGTGGGGCACCCAGGAGGTCAGGGTCCGCAGGACGTCCGACAACGCCGTCGTGACGACGTCCAGCAGCGCCGAGATCACGTTCAACACCGGGGCGAACCAGGTGTACGTCGTCGAGCGGACCGCCAAGCCGCTCAGCTCGTACAGCCAGACGACGCTCACCGGCACCGCGAACCAGGGCATGAAGTCCCTGGCCGGAACCAGCTCCACGCTGGGGTCGAACGGGACCGCCGACCCGATGGTGAACAACACCGCGCTGACGTACGACAACAACTGGCATCTCACGAACAGCCGCGGCTACGGCGACTTCAACGACGACACCCACCACAGCAACACGGTGGACGCGGTCGCCTCGTACACGTTCAACGGCACCGGGATCCAGTATCTGTCCGAACGCAACGGCGACATGGGGACGGTCGACGTCTATCTCGACAACGTCTTCCAGGCGACGGTGAATCTGAGAGCCGACGGCGCGAGACAGGTCCAGCAGGTCGTGTGGCAGAAACAGGGGCTCACTCGCGGCTCGCACACGATCAGGATCGTGAACCGCAGTACATCGGTGGGGATGGTGGACGCGCTGCGTATCACTCCCTGACCGGTGACCGGTGACCGGTGACCGGTGACCCGGGCCACTTGGCCCGGCCATGACCGTGGCCCCGCGCGGAGGACGCCGCGCGGGGCCACACCCATGAGGGGGGGAGCCTCAGGTCGGAAGGTGAACGGCCCTCTCACCAGGTGGACGGCGCCGGAGGGGCCACCACCGGCGGACGGTCGTCGCACGTGATCGTGTTCGGCAGCAGCCACGGCGCGAGCCACGACTCCGTACCCCGTCCCCCGTCGTTGCCACCGAGGTCGGTGAGCGCGAACTCCGAGCCGGCGGGCGTGAAGTTGAAGGAGCCGCAGTTGTTGACACCGACGGCGCCCACATCGCGCGCGTCCACGTTCTCGAAGGACGCGGACCCCTTCACCCGGGCGCTGACCGCCGACGTACCCGTCCCGTCGATCCTGACGTCCTTGAAGCGGACACCGTCGATCACGTACAGGTCCTTCACCGCGTAGTCGCTGACCAGCATGATCGCGTTGTACGTGCTGTCGAGATAGTGGTCGCCGGTCACCCGGACGTCCGCGTCGATGTCCTTGTCCAGCGCGTAGAGCCAGATGGCTCCCAGCCCGATGTTCCAGTTCAGCTCGTACGTCCCGGCGCGAACCGTGGTGTTGTCGGTGAAGCGCAGCGCCCCGGTGAACGGCTCGGCGCCGAAGCGGGACCCCGCGTGCAGCGCGCTGCCCTCCCGGACCGGGTCGGCGACGAGATTGGCCGAGACCGTGTTGTCCGTGCCGCCGTAGATCGCGATGCCGTTCGCCAGGACCGGCGACTGCACGGTGTTGCGCGTGAACGTGTTCTTCGCGTTGGCGGTCTTCTCCGACCACATCGCGAGGCCGTCGTCTCCCGTGTTGCGGACGAAGTTGTCGGACACGACCGAATTGGTCACGCCCGTATGGAAGTTGAGGGCGTCGGCGATCTGGTCGACGACGATGTTGCCGGAGACGCGGACGTTCGACATCGGCCCGTCGAACCAGAGACCGACCTTGGTGTGCCGGATGTGCAGCCCCTTGACCGTCGAGTCGCTCATCGCGCCGCCGACGCCGTTCACCTGGTCGGTGTCGATCCGTGTCCGTACGTCGCCCTCGATCGCGAAGCCCGACAGATGGACGTTCCGGCTTCCGCCGTCGGCCGCGTCCTTGCCGTAGAAGCCGACCCCCGTGTGGACCGAGCCGTCCGGGGCGGGGCTGTCGAGGGTGACCTGGCGGCCCTTGACGACCGTGTGCCAGTTGCCGGCGCCCTCGATCGTGACGTCGTCCACGATGATGTGACGGTTCACCTGGTAGGTGCCCGGCGGGATGTACACGGTGAGGTTCTTCCGCTTCGCGAAGGCGATCGCCCTGTCGAACGCGTCCGCCGAATCTCGCCGGCCGAGGGGATCGGCACCGAACAGCAGTACGTTCGCGGCGGTGAGCCGGATGTGGGGCGCGCCGACGAGCTCCGAGTCGAGGAGGTCGACGACCGTCCAGTCGGCCTTGCTGCCCGCCGGGACCGTCAGCCGTACCGTGTCACCGGCCCGGTAGGTCTTGCCGAGCTTCAGGCGCTGCTCGTCGTAGAAGTGGCTCGGGCGGAACGGCTTCGTGATGACCGGCGCGGGAGTCGTCGCGGCGGGCACGCACGCGCACTCGGTGATCCACCAGTCGGGGTGCAGCAGGTCGGCGCCGGGGTCGTTGGAGAAGGGGTACTGGTTGTAGAGCCACGCGTACTGGGAGGTGAGCGTCATGGTCTTCCGGCCCTCGCCGTTGACCGTGACATCGAGGGGCGCGGTGATGCCGCCGCCCCCGGGCGCGTCCGGGACGCTGTAGCGCACGGTGATCGCGTTGGCGGCGCTGGGCAGGGTGAACTCGACGTACTGCTTCGGCGTCAGCTTCACCGCCGCACGGCCGGAGGCCTCGGAAGGCAGGGTGTACGCGGTCCGGTCCGGCCCGATGACCGCGCCGTTCGTCGCGGCGTTCTCCGCCTCCTGCTCGGCGAAGCCGACGCGGGCTCCCCGGCCGGTGACGAGCGCGGGGTCGAGGGCGGCGCGGGTGACGACGGGGCCGGTGGGGCCGATGGGGCCGGTGGGTCTTTCGAGGGGGGCTGCGAGGGCGGTGCCGCCGCCGCTCAGCAGGCTGAGACTCAGACCCAGCCCGACGGCGGCGGCGGTCAATGAGGTCCACGACATCTAAGGCTCGATTCTCTTGGGGAGGACGAACGCCGGTGGGGCAGGCGCTCGGTGGAGCGGACGCCGTGGGGGTGAGGTGGACATTAGGACCGTCGCGCCGTGCTTCACAAGATGCCTGCGAGCAGTTTTCGCATCTCTGCGCCCCAACTGCGGTGACCAGTCAACTTCTTGCGCTCCCGCTCATGATTCCTTACGGATCGGGGCGCGGCTCCGGAACGCCTCGCGGACACCTTTCGCGTGCCCGGCATAGTGAGGCCCCCTCACGCGCGTCAGCACGGGTAGGCAGGGCCGACCGGCCCGCCGGGAGAAGAAGGTGACGATGGATGCCACAAGCCGGGAGAGTTTCCTGGAATTCGTGACCAACAGGTCCACCGCGCTGCTGAGAACCGCCGTGCTGCTCAGCGGGGGCGACCGCCACGCGGGCGAGGACCTGTTGCAGAACGCGCTCATCAAGGCCGCCGGCCGCTGGCACCGGATCGACGAACCCGAGGCGTACGTACGGCAGATCCTCTACCGCCAGCAGGTCAGCCGGTGGCGGCTCAAGGGCCGGCGCAAGGAGCTCACCGTCGCGGAACCGCCCGACCCCGGCCTCGACGCCCGGACCGCCTCCGGAGCGGACGGGACCGGCGCCGCGGAGCTGCGGCTCGTGATGCGCGACGCCCTGTCCCGGCTCACCGCGCGGCAGCGCGCCGTCCTGGTCCTGCGCTACTTCGAGGACCTGCCCGAGGCCGACGTCGCACGCCTGCTCGGCTGCTCCGTCGGCACCGTCCGCTCCACCACCCACCGCTCACTCGCCCGGCTGCGGGTCCTCGCGCCCGAACTCCGCCTGCTCGACCCGTCCGACGACGAGAAGCCGGAACAACCGCAGCCGCCGTCCCGCGACTTCGCCCCCGTGGAGGTACGACCGTGAACGTCGAGGAATTGGTACGCGCCTCGCTGCGCGAACAGGCCGCCGGCACCGCGACCGCCCCCGCCGACCTCGCCGGCCGGGTCCTCGCGGCTCGCCGCCGCCGCAGAACACGCCACCTCGCCGGGGCCGCGGTCACGACCGTCCTGGTGGTCACCGCCGCGGTGGCGGGGCCGGGTGTGCTCAACTCGGGCGACACCTCCACCCAGTTGGCGAGCGAGGCCTCCCGCGGCAAGACGCTCACGCATGTCGACCAGTCGCCGCCGCGCGACCTGATCGCGGTCGGGGACCAGGCACTCGCCGCGTACTACACCTCCCGCAGGGTCGAGCAGCCCAACCGCGACGAGATCACGACCCGGACCTACTCCGTGCTGGACCAGCAGACCGGCAGGTACGAGGTGGACGCGCGCTGGGCCTATCTGACGGTCGCGCCCGGCATGCGCACGGCAGCGGTCCTGGAACGCCGACTGCCCGTCTCGCGGATAGGAGTTCTGGACCTCCTCACCAAGAAGGTGACGCGCTGGATCCCGGTGGAGGGCCTTGGCGGGGGCGTCGGCGCGGTCGAGTTCTCGCCGGACGGCAAGAAGCTGATCGCCACCACGTACGACAAGAATCCCGATCGCACCTACTGGTCGAAGAGGATCCCGGTGAACGAGACCGAGGAGCCCCAGCCCGTCTCCTGCCGTACCGGTTTCGCGATCGTCGACGTCGGGACGGGCGAGTCGGACTGGCACGCGCTGCCCGCGTTCCAGGACCCGGAGTACGGCCGGGGCTTCGGCTCCGGCGAGAAACTGCGGTTCAACAACGACGGCACGCTGGTGTACGAGTTCATCAACATGGCGCCCGGCAGAATCTTCCGCGACCTGCGCGGCGAGGAGGTGCCCGCGCCGCCGAAGGAGAAGCACGTCGACCTCATCATGGCCCCGGCCGGCCTCTCCCCGAACGGCGAACTCGTCGCGGGGCCCTTCGCCGGCGGAGTGCGTACGACAGCGACGGAGGTCCTCGACCCGGCGACCGGCAAGCGCGTGGAGAGGCTCAAGGGCCAGGAGCTGCTCGTCTGGGCGGACGACAAGCGTCTGATCGCCTGGGACATCGCGCCCGGCGGGGGTGAGTTCGACAACCGTCTGGTGCTGATCACGCTCGGCAGCGACAAGGTGGTCTCGCTGAGCGGAGCCCGTACGCCCAAGGACTACTCACCGGGCCGCTGGGAACCGGTCTTCGCCAAGCGCTGACGGCAACTGCCCGGCCCCGGGGCCGTCATTCCCTCCCGTCCGACGTCGACGCCACCGCACCAGGGCGGGCAGCCATGGCGCGGCGCCGGCGACGAGCAGGAGCGCCAGGAGGGGGAGACGCCACAGGGACGAGAGGTGCGCGGGCGGCGGGTCCTGGGGCTCGGCGACCCACGGCCGGGCCGTCTTCGACCACGCGACGAACGCGTCGCCGATCGGCAGGAGGCCGAGGGCGTAACGCTTCGTCCACGGGGTGCTGACCGGTACGCCGAGCAACTCCCCGTAGTTGGCGATTCCTTCGGCCAGCGTGGCATCGCCCCGCACCTGCGCGGCGCCGAGCGTGACGACCGTCGCGGACAGGCTCACACCGAGGGGGAGCGGCCCGGAATCGACATCGGCCGGGCCGTCCATGCCCTCCGGGTACTCGCGCGTCGTCGGCCCGAGACCGAGCGGGCTGACGACGTACTGGTCGCGGAAGAGCGTGTACTGCTCGCGGGCGAAAGCCGGGTCTATGTCGACCAGGAACCGCTGGATGATGCTCTGCGAGGTGCCTCTGGCCACTTCGAGGGGATCGCCGGTGTCGGGGGAGACGCGGTGCGGCAGCAGTCTCGTACGGGGGTCGAGACGCTGCCGCACCCCGTCGAGCCACCGCTCCACGGTGCCGGAGAAGCGGGCGGGCAGCAGCGTGTCGTGCAGTCGCAGCGAGGCCACGGCGACGGTCGAGTCGACGGGCCACGCCTGCCCCGGATACGCCGTCAGATACGGCGACTCGGCTCCGTCGAACGCCGCCCCGAGAACGGCCGAATCCTCCGCGAACCGCCGCACCTGCCCGGCGTCGCGCTCGCCGTCCGGCCGCAGCATGAGCGTGCCGCCGCGCAGCCAGTTGGTCCAGCCTCGGTAGAAGACCCCGTACGACGGGGTCAGTTCCGGGCTGAACGCGGCACGCCCGGCCTCCGAGTCCAGCCGCCCCAGCGCCCACCGCGCTTCCCGCGACGCCTCGGCCCGCGCCTCACCGGCGGGCTCCCGCATCCCCAGCTCGACCCAGCTCAGGCCGTACAGGGCGTGCAGGAAGAAGTACCCCTCGGGGAACTGCTGTTGGGCGTCGTCACCGGCGCCGTCGTCCAAGGCCGAGCGTATGAAGGCCAGTTGACCACGGACCCCGGCGGGCTCCCCGCCGGTCCCCCCGGTGGCGGGCGCGACCAGCCGTACGGCCCCGACCAGCGCACAGAAACTGACGAGCACGGCGACGAGCAGTCGGGCCCGTCGCAGCAGGCGGCGCGCGGTGGTCGACACTTGGTCCGGCATCCACCGATGGTAGGCGCTCGCCGCGCCCGCCCCACCTGACAGGGACGCCCTGGAGCTTCCCGCTGTAAACAGCCCGAGGGTTTGGCGACGTGTGCTGTTCACCTCGAAGCGGCGTGATGTTCCCGGTCGTGCAGGTTCGGCGCGCTGGGCTGGGGGAGATGAGGAGTTCAGCGGTGGGTTGGGCCCGGCGTTTTGTCGTCGTGGGGCTCGCAATGGTGATCGCGGGGTGTCAGATGGGATCGGATACGGGATCGGGAACAGGTTCCGGGGCGGACGGGGCGCGGGCGGCGGGGGAGTGTGGGGCCGTTGACGTGTTCGTGTCCGGGGAGGGTGGCTACGACACCTTCCGGATTCCGGCCGTGGTGGCGGTGAGGGAGCCGGGTTCCGGGCGGGACGTGCTGGTCGCGTTCGCCGAGGGGCGGCGGCTGGGCAAGGAGGACCACGGGGATGTGGACGTGGTGCGGCGGCGTTCGTACGACGGTGGGTGCACCTGGTCCGAGGTGCGGCCGGTCGCCGACTCCGGGCAGGACACCCTGGGCAACCCCGTGCCCGTAACCGTCGGCGACAGCGGCCGTCTGGTGCTGCTGACCACCCGCAACGGCGGCGACGCGACGGAGGCCGCGATCATGACCGGGCAGGCCGCCCCTGAGGACGGCCGCCGGGTGTTCGTCCAGGCGAGTACGGACGCGGGCGCCAGCTGGTCCGCGCCGCGTGAGATCACCGAGCAGGTCAAGCGTTCCGACTGGCGCTGGTACGCCACCGGCCCCGGCCACGGGGTCGAGCTGACCGCCGGCCCCGGCGCGGGCCGTCTCGTCGTCGGCGCCAACCACTCCGTCGCCCCTCCGGACGGCAGTACGGACACGGGAGCCGAACCCAGCCACTACGCCGGGCACTCCCTGCTCAGCGACGACGGCGGGGAGACCTGGCGGATCGGCTACGTCGACCCGGCGGCCGAGGGCACCCTCCATGTGAACGAGACCGCCGTCGCCCAACTCCCCGGCGGCACCGTCTACTTCAACGCCCGCGACCAGAAGGGCAGCGCCCCCGGCAACCGGGTCCACGCCTGGAGCCAGGACGGCGGCGCGACGCTCGACGGCCCCTTCGAGGCGGCCACGGGCATCACCGCGCCGCCCGTGCAGGGCAGTCTCCTCCAGGTCACCGGGGAGGAAGGAGCGGACGACGCCCCGCTGCTGATGGCCTCACCCGCCGATCCCCGCGACCGCGCCTGGATGACCGTACGCGCGAGTCTGGACGGCGGCGCGACCTGGTCCGCCGGATACCGGCTCTCCGACGCCAAGGCCGCCTACTCCGACCTCGTACAGCTGGACGACGAGCACGTGGGGATCCTGTACGAGACGGGGACGGCCACCGCGTACGAGGCCATCCGCTTCGCCCCGCTCCCGCTCACGTCACTGAGCGCGGAGAAGCCCAGTAGTTGACGAGCCCTCAGACACGGCGACGGACGTCGTCGAGATAGCGCAGCACCGCGGCCACCCGCCGGTCCATCTGGTCGGTGGGCGACAGGTCGAGCTTGGCGAAGATGCTGCGGATGTGTTTGTGGACGGCACCGTCGGTGACGAAGAGCCGTTCGGCGATGGCCGAGTTGCCCAACCCCTCCGCCATCAGGGCGAGAACGTCGCGTTCACGCGGACTGAGCCGCTCCAGACGCGTGTCGTCGCGGCTGCGCGTGAAGAGCTGCGCGACCACATCGGGGTCGATCGCGGTCCCGCCGTCCGCCACGCGCCGCAGCGCGTCCAGGAACTCCTCGACGCGGCCGACCCGTTCCTTCAGGAGATACCCGAGTCCGGTCACGCCCCCGACGAGCAGATCCGTGGCGAAGCTCTGCTCGACGTACGCGGACAGGACGAGCACCGCCAGATCGGGACGGCGGCGCCGGGCCTCGACCGCGGCGACGATCCCCTCGTCGGTGTGGGTCGGCGGCATCCGCACGTCGAGGATCGCGACATCCGGCTTGTGCTCGTCGATGGCGTCGAGGATCCCGTCGGCGGTACCGGCCGTGGCCACCACGTCGAGACCTTCCGCGCGCAGCAGCAGGGCGAGTCCCTCGCGCAGCAGCGGGTCGTCCTCGGCTATCACGATCCGCATGGGAGTTCCACCTCGATGGTTGTGGGGCCGCCGGGAGGGCTGGCCACGGTGAGAGTGCCGTCGAGCGCCGCGATACGGCGGCGGATGCCGATGATCCCGGACCCGCCGTTCTCGTCCACGCCGCCCCGGCCGTTGTCGCTGATGCTCAGCCGCAGCCTGCCACCACCGCCGCGCACCGTGACGTCGGCCTGCTCGGCACGGCTGTGTTTGGCGATGTTGGTCAGTGCCTCGGCCACCACGAAGTAGGCGGTCGCCTCGACGGACGCCGCGCGCCGCTCGGGAGCCTCGACGTCGATCCGGCACGGCACCGGACAAGACGCGGCCAGCCCGGCGAGCGCGCCTTCGAGCCCGCGGTCGGTCAGCACGGGCGGCAGGATGCCGCGGGCGACCGAGCGCAGCTCGGCCAGTGCCTGCTCGGCGGAACTCTGGGCGCGTTCGAGGAGTTCCTCGGCCCCGGCCGGATCGCGGGCGACCATGCGCCGCGCGGCTCCGAGCAGGACGGTGACGGTGACGAGCCGGTTCTGGGTGCCGTCGTGCAACGAGCGCTCGATGCGCCGCAGTTCGGTGGCGTGGGCGTCCAGGGCGGCGGCCCGGGTGGCGGTGAGCTCCGCGATCCGCAGCGACAGGTCCGCGTCGGGTCCGACCGACAGCAGCAGCCGGCCCGGCTTCGCCTGGAGCCTGGCCATCCCCGGCGTGAGCCCCATGATGATGGCGATCCACCCCAGCCCGAGCAGCGCGACGGCGAGTACGTCGGACCAGTCACGCGCGACTCCCAGCCCGATGGAGGCGCTGGTGGCGCCCTCCGGGAGCAGCTTCCAGTAGAGGGGGAAGGTGCTGTCGCGGATCGCGCAGAGCGGCAGCAGTACGCCGATCAGGCCCAGGAACAGCCCCACCGTCGCGTGGCGGACCAGCCAGCTCAGCTCGCGGCGGGTGGTGGGATCCGTGAGGGCCGGGCGGAGCTGGGCCGGGGCAGGGCCGGGACCGACCAGTTCGGGGCCCCAACGTGTCAGCCTGCCGCGTTCACGCTCGGCGACGGAGTGCAGGAGGCGCAGCCCGACGGGCGCCATGAGGAGTCCGACGCCGACCAGGGCGGTCACGGCGGAGACGGCCAGCCAGACGAGGGTGAAGAGCGCGAGCAGGGCCGTACCGAACCCACCCGCGAGCCGTTCGAGCGCGACGAGGGCGGCGCCGCCGGATCGGACGACGATGTCCCGGATGCCGCTCTCGGAGCTCGGACTCCGGGAGTCGTGACGTACGGATTCCTGCTCGCCGGACTCGGCGGCCCCGTCGAGTGTGCTGCGTTGGGTCGACATGCACCTCTCCTTCGGCAGCGACCTTATGCGGCCCACCAGTTGGTCGCCAGCCGGACGGTCGATGAGTACAGCAGGCTGTACCAACGACTGGGGAGCAGGCGGGCTCGGCCGCGGGGGGTGGCAATTCATAGCGTCGGTGACGACAGCGAGACACCACCGAGCGGGAAGAGGAAACTCCTCATGACATACACCGACCCCTACCGTCTGACCGGCCCCGGCGGAAGCCACGACGCGTCGCGGACCGAGGTCACCCGGGCCGGAGTGGTACGCGCCCTGCTCTGGCTGGTGCTGGTCATCAGCGCGGTCGGCAACATGGTCGCCTCGTACAGCGGCTCCGGTGCGCCGGCCCACCTCGTGTGCGGCGTTGTCACCGCGCTCTGCGTGACGGCGCTCGTCGCTCAGCGCCTGCGGGGCCGGCGATGAGGGCGCTGAGGCCGATGAGTGCGCCCGTCGGGAGGGCCGAGAGGCGCGCGGCCCGCGCGGCGGTCGGTCAGGGTGAGGTGTACGGGCGGGGCCGGGGTTACGGCCAAGGCCACGCACCCGCCATCGCGTTGGTGAACCTCAGCAAGACGTACCCCGGCGGAGTCACCGCCCTGCACGACGTGTCACTGACCGTGGAACGCGGCACGTTCCTCGCCGTGATGGGGCCGTCGGGGTCCGGCAAGAGCACCCTGATGCACTGCGCCGCCGGGCTCGACGCGCCGACCGGCGGAAGCGTCCGTATCGACGGCCGGGAGATCGGCGGGCTCAACGAGAACCGCCGCACCGAACTGCGCCGCGAACGCATCGGGTTCGTCTTCCAGTCCTACAACCTCGTCCCGTCCCTCAGCGTCGCGGACAACATCACCCTGCCCCTGCGCCTCGCCGGGCGGGCCCCGGACCGGGAGTGGCTGCACACCCTGACGGAGCGGGTCGGACTGTCCGACCGGCTGAGCCACCGGCCGGCCGAACTCTCCGGCGGCCAGCAGCAACGAGCCGCGATCGTACGGGCGTTGGTCGCCAAACCGGCCGTCGTGTTCGCCGACGAGCCGACCGGCGCGCTGGATCTGCGCAGCGCACACGGGGTGCTGAACCTGCTGCGTGAACTCGTCGACGAACTCGGTCAGACCGTGGTGATGGTCACCCACGACCCGGCCGCCGCCGCGCAGGCGCACGAGGCGCTGGTGATGGCGGACGGCCGTGTCGTGGACACCCTGCCGACGCCGACCGCACCCCAACTGGCCGCCCGCCTCGTCGCGTTGGGAGAGAACTGATCATGCTGCGTCTCGCGGTACAGATGGCCCGGCACCGGATCAGCGCTCTGCTGGCCGTGGTGTGCGCGGTGCTCGGCGGTGCGGCACTGATCACCGGCACGGGCGTCCTGACGGAGTCGGGACTCCGCTCCCACCTGCCGCCCGGCCGGCTCGGCGGCGCCGACATCCTGGTGTCGGCCGACCAGACCTTCCGGAACGGCCCGGACCTGCCGCTCGCGCTGCCGGAACGCGGCACCGTACCCGCCACGTTGGTCGAGCGGCTGGCCCAACTGCCGGGTGTCACGGTCGCGGTGGGGGACATCAGCTTCCCCGTCGGGCTGCTCGACGCCCGTGGGCGGGCCGTCCCCGTGGAGGACCCCAGGACGGCCGGACACAACTGGTCCTCCTTCAAGCTGCTGGACGGCGCGGGCCTCGACGGCTCGGATTCCGAAGGCGCGGATTCCGACGGCCCGGACATGGACGGCAGCAAGCCGGCCGGTTCCGACGAGATCGCCGTGGACAGCGACATCGCCGCCGCCGCGGGCGTGCGGCCCGGCAGCGAGGTCCGCGTGGTCGCGGCCGGCCGCGCCGCCGCCGGCTACCGCGTCTCCGCGGTGATCGACGCGCCCGGCGCCGGTGTCCTCTTCGCCGACCCGACCGCCGCCCAACTGGCGGGCAGCGAGGGCGGATCCCGTTCCGGGCCCGGTTCCGGTCCACATTCCGGGGCGGTCGACATGATCGGCCTCCGTACGGAGCCGGGCACCACCGACAAGGTCGCGGCCGCGGTACGCGCCGAGCTCCGCGACGCC
Source organism: Streptomyces sp. NPDC051217 (assembly GCF_044455465.1). Taxonomy (NCBI): domain Bacteria; kingdom Bacillati; phylum Actinomycetota; class Actinomycetes; order Kitasatosporales; family Streptomycetaceae; genus Streptomyces; species Streptomyces sp. NPDC051217. The sequence goes on along the minus strand of NZ_JBITEV010000003.1, from coordinate 8,578 downwards.
GAACCCCGCGAGGGGAAGGTCGTCGCAGAGCCCCAACTGCCCGCCCCCGAGCTGGTGGTGGCCACCGGCACCGACCGCGGGGACCTCGCCGCCCCCGACGCGGTGGCCGCCCGGTCCCTCCTGATCCTGCTCTCGTCGTCGCTCGCGGGCATCATCCTGCTCATCACCGGTTTCGTCATGGCCGGCGCGCTGGGCGTGGCCATCGCCGGGCAGCGACGCGAACTGGCCCTGATGCGCGCCGTCGGCGCCACCCCGAAGCAGATCCGCCGGCTCGCCGCCGACCAGGCCACCGTCATCGCGGCCCTGGCGCTCGTGCCCGGCATACCCCTCGGCTACGTGCTGGCCGGCCAGTTCCGGCGCCTGCTCGTCGACCGCGGCGTACTCCCGGAAGCACTCCCGCTGACGTACAGCCCACTTCCCGCTCTCGCCGCAATTCTCCTGCTGGCCCTGGCAGTTCAGGTGTCCGCCCGGGGCGCCGCCCGTCGCACGTCCCGTATGCCCGCCACCGAAGCCGTCGCCGAGTCGCGCAGCGAACCGCGTAACCCCTCACGCCTGAGGACCCGCGCCGGGCTGCTGCTCATCGTCGCCGCGACCACCCTCTCGGTGGTGCCGCTGCTGTCCCGCACGGCGCTCGGCGCGACCGCGACCTCACTCGCCGGCATCATCGCGGCGATCGGCCTCGCCATGGCCGGCCCCGCCCTGGTCCGGAGCGTCAGCGACACGCTGGCCCGGCGTCTGCCGGCCGGTGCCTCGCCCGCCACCTGGCTGGCGATGTCCAACGTCCGCGGCTACGCCATCCGTATCGCCGGAGTCGTCAGCACCCTCGCCATGGCGGTCGTCTTCACCCTGACGTACACCCTGGCCCAGACCACGGTGCTGACCGCCACCACGAACGACGTCCGCGCCGGCACCCTCGCCCAGGAACGCCTGAGCGCGCCGGGCCTCGGCGGAATGCCCGAGGGGACGCTCGCCGCCGTACGGGACACCGCGGGCGTACGGGACGCGGCACCCGTCACCACCACCACCGTCCTCTGGCCGTACGAGCAACTGGGCGACCCCATGGTCGAGTCCGCATCCGCGATGATCCTCGACCCCGCCGCCCCGGACGTGCTCGACCTCGACGTACGCGCCGGCAGCCTGGCCCGCCTCACCGGCGACACGGTCGCGGTCGGCAGCGACATCGCCACGTCACGCGGTGCCAATGTCGGCCGGCGGATCAGCCTGATCCTCGGCGACGGCACGCGGGTCAGCCCGCGGGTGGTCGCCGTCTACAGCCGCAGTCTCGGCTTCGGCCCGGTCGTGCTCTCCCGCGATCTCGCGATCGACCACACCACCACCCGCCTCGACCAGACCATCCTCATCCGCACCGACGACTCCGCGACGGCACACGACAACCTCGCCGCGCTGGCCGCGTCCCGCCCCGGCCTCGCCCTCGAACCCGCCGACACCACCGGCGCCGGCCTGAGCGACGCGCCGCCCGAGGTCTGGGTGAACCTCGCCACCATCGCCGTCCTCCTCGGCTACCTCCTCCTCTCCATCGCCAACAAGCTCACCGCCACCACGGCCCAACGCCGCACCGAGATCGCCACATTGCGCCTCAACGGCACCACCCCACGTCAGATCCGCGCCATGATGCGCCGTGAAGCCGCGCTGATCGCCACCGCCGCCCTCGTCGCGGGCCTCGCCGTCTCCGCGATCCCACTCGCTCTCCTGGGCATCGGCTTCCTGGACCAGCCCTGGCCGGCGGGGCCGGTCTGGCTGCTTCCGGCCATCGCGCTCACGATCGTGAGCATCGCCTTCCTCACGATCGAACTCCCCACCCGGCGGGCCCTCCGCACCTCCCCGGCCGCCGCACTGGCCAACCACGAGTAGCCCCCTCAGCCTCCGCCGCCCCGTCCGCCGCTTCCCACCTGACAGCCACTCATGAAGCTACGAGGCCGCCGGCACAGGTGAACTGTCCATCCACGTCGAATCGGTGACGGCAACTTGATCGATATCACACGGATACACGACGGACGCAGATCGCCGTTTCCATGCTGAGGACTCACAGATTCGTATTCCTCGCTAGGAGCCTACGATCAAAAGCAACTCCTCAGCTCGTGAACGGTTCGACCGGCGCCACGCCGTAGCCCTCGCCATGGCTGTGTTGATGGTCGCCGGTACAGCGTCCGTGACCACGTCCAGAGCCGGCGCGACCGGTCGTCCCTCCGAGAGACCGCTGTCCATCGACCTCGGAACGGCGACCGTAGCCCAGCTGGACGGTTTCCTCAGCTCCGGCAAGATCTCCAGTACCGAGCTCACCAAGGCGTACCTGGAACGCATACGGGCCCTCAACTCCCAGGGGCCCTCGCTCAACGCGGTACGTTCCATCAACCCCGACGCGATGAAGGAAGCGGCCTCCGCCGACAAGGCGCGGCGCGGCAAGGGCCCGCACAGCCCCCTGCTCGGTATACCGGTCATCGTCAAGGACAACATCGATGTCGCGGGTATGCCGACCACCGCGGGTTCGGTGGCACTCGCCGACTCGTATCCCGCGAAGGACGCACCGATCGTCGCGCAGTTCCGCAAGGCGGGCGCGGTCATCATCGGAAAGGCCAACCTCACCGAGTTCGCCAACTACCTGACCAGCGGGATGCCCGGCGGCTACAGCTCGCTCGGCGGGCAGGTGCTCAACGCCTACGATACGAGCCAGACTCCGAGCGGATCCAGCGCCGGTTCGGGTGTCGCGGCCTCGATCGCCTTCGCCGCCGTCACCGTCGGGACCGAGACCTCCGGATCCATCCTCAGTCCCGCGTACTCCAACTCCGTCGTGGGCATCAAGCCGACCGTGGGACTGGCCAGCCGCACGGGCATCGTTCCGATCGCCGCCAGCCAGGACACGGCCGGCCCGCTCACGCGCACGGTCGCCGACGCCGCAGCCACGCTCACCGCGCTCGACGGCAGGGATCCGGCGGATCCCGCCACCGAAGCCAATCCGCTCGTCGGGCACGACTTCATCAAGGATTTGTCGACCACGGCGCTGCAAGGGGCCCGTATCGGCGTCGTCGCCAGCCAGGTCCCGGCTGCGGGAACCGACAACCGGGCCCTGTGGGACGCTTCCGTCGCCGCTCTCAGGGCCCAGGGCGCGACGCTCGTCGATGTCGCCCTGGACACCTCGGGCCACCCCTCGACGGTTCTGTCCTACGAGTTCAAGCGTGACCTGAACGCGTACCTGGCCCGGCTGCCGAAGAAAGCCCCCATGAAGAGCCTCGCCGACATCATCGCGTACAACAACGTGCACGCCGGTGCGGCGTTGAAGTTCGGACAGGTCAATGCTCTCAACTCCGAAGCCAAGGACCTCGGCGCCGACAGCGCCGACACGGCCGCCTACAAGGCGAGCCGGGCCCAGGATTTGGCCGACAGCAAGGACCGCATCGACGCCGTCATGAAGGACAACAACCTGACGGCGCTGCTTTTCGCCAACAGCGGAAGCGCGGGCATCGGCGCGAAGGCGGGGTACCCCTCGATCAGCGTCCCGGCCGGCTACCAGTCCGCCAACAGGCGGCCGTTCAGCATCTCGTTCCTCGGCCAGGCGTGGAGCGAGCCCACCCTCATCGGCTACGCCCATGACTACGAGCAGGCCACCAAGCTGCGCCGGCCGCCGACGGTGATCAATCCGGCTCCGTACCGCTGCACCGCTCTCACCAGCCTCGGGGACTCCTGCGCGCCCTGACGCTGCCCCGATTCAGCAGGTATCCCCAGCACTCACTCGCCTCGTAGAGGGTCCGCCGGCAGGCCACTGGCGGACCCTCTCACTCAGAGCGGTGGCCGATGGACCGGTGGAGGCAGTCCAGGAGCACTGCGTCGGCTTCAGTGCGCTCCTGAAGCAAGTCCTCCGAAGGATCAGGGCCCGGCGGAATTGACGTTCAGCGAGACGGCAGGACCACCACACGTTCAGCACTGTTCGATCGGGAGTCATCGAGCTTCTCCGGCCCAGGTCTGAAGGCGGGCCACACCGCCTGAAAACCAGGCCAACGGCCCGCAGCCAAAGAAGCCTGCTGCCGCGAAAGAATCCTGGCAAACCAACGAGGGCCGCTACCCCGGCAATGGGGTAGCGGCCCTCTTGGTGTTCTGACGTCACGTCAGGATTTCGGCCCACGTGGCCCGACCCTGCGGTTTAGATGTCGAAGAACTGATGCGTTGGGTCTGCGACCGTGTGGCTACGAAGCCAACCTTGCTGTGGCCAGCGCGGCGTCGGTCGTGCGGGGTCGTTGTTGGTCGTCGTGGAGTGACCTCTGACAGCCCCGGGACGGCCCAGGACTACCTCTCGTAGGGTGCCACGCTCGATGCTCGGCGATGTTGCAGTCATATCGGCTCCGGGGTGCCTCAGATTCGAATTCAACTCCTACACATGACTCAGAGCGCTCCGTCATGGTCTACACACCACACTGACGAGTTTAGGTCGAGTGCGTCGCCTAAGCCGCCGATCGTGAGGGCGAACCGCCTCGCTTCAAGATGTCTAAAAGACCTCGCGCTGTCGAGGAGTTCCTCTTACTCTCTTCCTAGCAGGTCTGGGCCTATTTCGTGCGCGAGATCGAGGCACGACAGTCGATCAGCACCCAGTCTCTGCTCAAGTCTCTTAACGCGCTGATCGCTTATTGGCCAACGTATTGTGAAGTGCTGCGATTGATCGATAAGCATTTTTGGCCCAACACGCCCCCGCCGGGCCCAACTCCAATTATGGCACTGTATCCAAGTGGGCGAATTCGGTGGTTTCACTGGGAGCCGATACTGAACATGATGAAGGCTGCCGAACCGCCGCCGGGATCGGAACTGATGGAAGGGCGTTTCAGGGAATATGTGAAAAGTGGAGAGGTCTCGATTCCGAATAATATGGGAGGAAGGCCACTCACTTCTGCCGTCTCTCAGGTGCAGGTCACGCCTAGGGAGGGTGCGGAGTGGTTCAGGGCTGATGCAATTTTGGCCCCGGGAGTCAAAGGAAAAGTATCCTGGTTGAACTAGAATTTAGGTCGAACTACGATCAGTTGGCCGTACTCGCGGATCAAGCCTCGGCAGTGGTTGACCTGTTGCGGCGCAACCAAGCGGTGCGTGAGGAGTTCGCAACCGTCGCAAGGAGCAGTAGAGCGCCGCGCGCCCACCAGATCCAGCCGCTGTTGGCAGCTCTTCATGAAGACCCGCTCCGACTGGTATCAGGCCCTCGAAGCACATCTGGTGGAGCGTCCCCCCCCTGGGACAGTCCCGAGGTCAGTGCCGTCCCCATCGTGGCCGGTGCGGAGTCGTGCCTCCGGTGGGTGGCGTCCAGCACCGAACCCGAGTAGTCGATCAGGGCGCCGACTTCGTCGACACGGCATCCACCGCGGAATTTGGCCCTTGCCCTCCTTTGCGTCGGGCAAAGGGGGCTTTCTCGTCACGTCCGGCGTGCCGCGCCGTCCGGCCACACGACGTCGACGGGCAGTCCTGCCGCGCGTGCCTCCTCGACGGTGTCGGCGGTGCCCCCGCCCTTGCCCGAGGGCGGAGTTCCGTCCCACACTGCGACGAGCCGGTCCGCGCGCGTCAGCAGTTCACTGTTGGCCGCCTCGTACGCCGTCCGGTTCGCCGTTTCGTGAGGCATCGTCACCACGTCCACGGCGGCCTCAACGAGGTGGTCGAAGACCGCAGCATGCGCCGGTTTCACTTTCGTTTCCCGGTAGTCCTGGGAGGGGATCACGACGACAAGCCGGCCGCCGATCGCGGTGACTTCCTCGGCGAACAGTGCGTCGGCCCCGGCGGCGATGCACGACACCCCGGTCAAGTCCTCGCGGTACGGCTCCAGAAGCTGGCGTAGTGCGGACCGCACGAGCGGCACGCTCTCCTCGGTCAGGTCCATGTGTCCGGTCACGGCCAGCGTTGTCACGCCGTCCTCCTCAGCTCGACAGCAGGTCGCGGATACTATCCCGCGCCTTGCGCACTGACCGCGATGCCTGGTGGCCCACGGTGTACGGGTAGAGCTGCCCGAGCTGTGTACGGACCCGGCCGGACTGGGTGAGCCTTGCGGCGGCGACCGCGCGGTGGGTCTCCTCCGCGCCGCCGCCGACATCACCGACGAGGAAACGGCATTCGGCGAGGCCGATCCGGTCGAGCGCGTGGGAGCGGCCTGCTTCCGAACCGCCAGAAGAGAGCGCCGTACGGCTCTCATCGGCCGCCCGTTCCGCGTGCTGCCGGGGGTCCTGTCGTGCGAGGTCGAGCAGTCGGCCGCCGGTGACGCCCGCCAGCTCAGCCTCGTCGAAGTACGCGATCCAGTAAGGCTCTTCCCCACTGCGGGTCGCATTGGCGAGGGCTTCGGCCGCCTTCGCGGTGGCCCGCTGGAATCCGGCGGTGCGGCCCTGCGCGGCGTACGCCCACGCCTCACGGGTGTGGAGCATGGCCCGCACACGCGGTCCGATCACGTCCCGGGCGCCTTCCTGGGCAAGCTGGATGAGCTGAAGCGCGTCATCCGGGCGGTCGCGGTAAAGCATCTGCCGGGCCATTCCGGCAAGGACGTTGGCGCCGAACACCGGGTCGGCACCCGCGTGCGCGGATCGCAGGGCCAGACGGTAGTACTCCTGCGCCCGTCGGTGGAGACCGCTGTCCCATGCCATGGTCGCCGCCGTTCCGGCGAGCTGCGCCATGATCCGGTACAGGCACGTCTCCACCTCGGGCGCCTGGTGCTCGTCGAGCGCGCCGGCCACCTCGGCAAGCTGCCCGAGAACCGCCTTGCGACGGAGCCCGCCACCGTACTGGTGGTCCCACTGCCGGAACGCGCGTGCTGTGAACTCCAGTTCATCCGTCTCACGAAGTCCGAGTCGGCCTCGCCGGACAGGCGCGGGCAGAGCGGCAGCCGGCTGGAGCCAGCCCTCCAGGGAATCGAGCAGGGCAGCGCCGGTTACGGCCGCTCCAGCAAGGGCGCGTGTGATTGCGCGACGGTCCATCACGAGATCGCTCCTCGTCAGGTCTGCTGCCAGGTCGATGGTGGCATCCGGCCTCCACGGGACCTCGCTGGCTGCCGGTCGTACGCCCGGCGACTCTGGCGGGTGCTGGGTCTGCTGCTGGTGCTCCCAGGGGCGCGATGCGAGCCCGAGCATGTGACCTGGGACGCGTAGTCCGTCGGCGATCCGCCGCACCACATCGAAGCTGGTGACGCGCTGGCTGCCGCTGATGATCGTGGACACCTTGCCGGGGGTGAGTTGGCAGGCGGACGCGATGCGGTTCTGGGAAAGGCCGCCCCACTTCTTGATCAGGGTGAAGACGGCCGCGAAGTCGTGCTCCGCGAGGGCTGCCCGTACGTCTGCTCTGTCGAGAACGTCGGGCGCGAGTGGGCCGGATGTCGTGGCGTCCATGTGAGCCGACCTCCAGGGCGATTTTACGCACGCGAGCGCGCCTTGCTGGAGCGTCAACGAGTGTATTACCGCCTCGGTAACCCCCGCCGGTTATCCCGTAGTTGCGCGTTCCGGACGACCCTGATTGGGCAACGCACAAACCGACGAGCCGGGGAGCACGCCATGGACGAGACCACTTATCCGGCGATGCAGAGTACGGTCCCGCTCGACATCTCCACGATGTCCGCCGCGGCAGCCGCACTGCTCGACGACGAGCCTCCCGCCGGCGAAGCACTGACCTCGCTCACTCTCCAACTTCGCGGGCACCTCAACCTGCTCATCCCGGAGTTGGAACAGCGGTGCGACGTGGCCGAGCCACGAGACGTGGCATGCGCCCAGCGGGAATCGGCGAAGCGCGGCGTCGTCTGGCGGCCGATCCAAGTTCGCTCGGCCCCGTACGGCACGCCACACTCCTCGCGCGCTCCGTGGAGGCGCTGCGCCGTAGCGGTAACCGGATGAAAACCATGACTTCCTGGAACAGCACCGAGGTCTGCAACGTGCCGGGCTGAGGCAGCAAAGACCAACGGCGCAACGCGTTGCCACGCAAGGCCAGCAGCGGAACTGAGCGACCGCTGCGGCAGGCGACAGCGGCGTAAGAAGAACGCGAAGTCGCACGTCCCGGTCAGGGCTCGGCCTTCCACGACCTCAGAGGAATTCCTATGCATCCGACGCCTCTGGCACACCGCACTCCCGCTCTCCTCTCCCGGTGTTTACCGGCCCGCCTCGACACGATCCCGGCGGGTGGCGAGACGGCGACTTGGAGAGGGCCGATGAGAAGTGCGCACGCCGCGATGTCGTTCGATGCCGACCCGAGGCGAGTGGAGGCGGCGCGCCGGGTGACAGCCGCTGTGCTGGGGAGGGCCGGCGTCAGGGACCGCGATGTGATCGGGACGGTGCAGCTGCTGGTCAGCGAGATCGTCACCAACGCCATCGTCCACGGCAACGCCAACTCCGTCTCGTTCCAGGTCACTTGTGACCCCGCCGGTGACGTGACTATCGAGGTCGATGATCACTCGTCCGGCGCTCCGGAGATGCGGGAGGCGGGTCCGGACGACGAGGGCGGACGCGGCATGCAGCTCGTCACCTATCTCGCCCGGGACTGGGGCCGCAAAGGCACCTGCACCTGGTGCACGTTCACCGCCGGGAGCGGCTGATGCACTCCTCCTCCACGGCCCTCGCCGAGA